>CAJXLI010000040.1 GCA_913055575.1 uncultured Ectothiorhodospiraceae bacterium | reverse complement strand
ATCTCCGAGGCGGACTACAAGGAGCTCTACAAGCACGTCGCCCACGACTTCGATGACCCGCTGACCTGGGTGCACAACCACGTCGAGGGGCGGCAGGCGTATGTCTCCCTGCTCTACATCCCCAAGCGGCCGCCGTTCGATCTCTACGAGCAGAAGCCGGCCCACGGGATCAAGCTCTACGTGCGGCGCGTGTTCATCACCGAGGACACGGAGAACCTGCTGCCGCGCTACCTGCGCTTCGTCCGTGGCGTCATCGACTCCGATGACCTGCCGCTGAACATCTCCCGGGAGATGCTCCAGCATAACCCGATGATCTCCTCCATCCGCTCGGCCTCGGTCAAGCGGATCCTCGACCGGCTCGAGCGCATGGCCGAGAACGAGCCGGAGACCTACGCCGAGTTCTGGCAGGCCTTCGGCCGCGTGCTCAAGGAGGGGATCGCAGAGGATCCGAGCAACCGCGAGCGCATCGCCAAGCTGCTGCGCTTCTCCTCGACCTACGAGGAGAAGGAGACCCCGGACGTCAGCCTCGACGACTATGTCGGGCGCATGAAGGAGGGGCAGGACAAGATCTACTACGTCACCGCCGAGAGCTTCAACGCCGCGCGCAACAGCCCCCACCTCGAGGTCTTCCGCCGCTACGGCGTTGAGGTCCTGCTCCTGCCGGATCCGGTGGACGAGTGGCTGGTCGCCCACCTGCAGGAGTACGACGGCAAGTCGCTGGTCTCCGTGGCCAAGGGTGAGCTCGACCTGGATGCCCTCGGTGAGGAGGGAGAGGGCGAGAAGGAGGAGCGCGAGCAGAAGGAGCAGGCCTATGAGGCGCTCTGCAGCCGCCTCAAGGAGGCGCTGGGCGACCGGGTCAACGAGGTGCGCGTCAGCCACCGCCTGACCGACTCCCCGGCCTGCCTGGTGGTGGGCGAGTACGACTTCGGCATGGGGATGCAGCGCCTGCTGCAGGCAGCGGGCCATCAGCTCCCCACCGGGAAGCCGACGCTGGAGATCAACCCGGATCACGCCATCATCCAGCGCCTCCAGTCTGAGCCGCAGGACCGCTTCGAGGACTGGGCCCTGACGCTGCACGAGCAGGCCCTGCTGGCCGAGGGTGGCCAGCTCGAGGACCCGGCGGCCTACGTCAAGCGGGTCAATAGCCTCCTGGCCGGCTAGGAGGGGTGCGATGGCCGGGAAACCCCCAGCGACCCCCGCAGCCTTCGAGCTCAAGGGCCGCATGGCGACCCTGACCGTGGTCCGGGTCCTGACACCTGATGTGGACGCGCTGATCGAGCAGCTCGGCGAGAGGCTGCGAGAGGCCCCGCGCTTGCTGCACGGGGCGCCCATGGCGCTCGACCTGGAGGCGGTTGACGAGGATGCGCTGGATCTGCATCGTTTAGCCGAAGGGATGCGGGCCCTGGGCGTGGTCCCCGTAGCCGTGCGGGGCGGCAGCGTCTCGCCTGATCGGGCCCAGGCGGCGGGCCTAGGCGTGCTGCCTGCCGAGGCGGAGCGAGAGGCCTCGCAGCAGGCAGCGGGCTCGCAGCAGCAAGGGGGTGCCGCCGCGGCGCCACAGGTCTCCGTGCCGGCGACACGTGTGCTAGAGAGCCCGGTCCGCTCCGGGCAGCAGGTCTACGCGCGGGGCGGTAGCCTAGTCGTGCTCGGGGCCGTCGGCCTAGGGGCAGAGATCCTCGCCGACGGCGACATCCACATCTACGGGGCGCTGCGTGGACGCGCCTTGGCCGGGGTGCAGGGCAACACCGAGGCGGGTATCTTCTGCCTAGGGCTGGAAGCGGAGCTAGTCTCGGTCGCCGGTGAGTATCAGGTCAACGAGCGCTTCGATGCCGGCCTGCTCGGCCGGGCAGCGCGCGTCCACCTCGACGAGGAGGCCGGGCTGCGCATCGAGGCCTTCGGCAAGCCGTAACCGTCAGCTAAGGGGGCATGTGTGTCGAGGATTGTCGTCATCACATCAGGGAAGGGCGGGGTCGGCAAGACGACGACGGCGGCCTCCTTGGCAGCCGGGCTCGCGAGGGCTGGGTTCAAGGTCGCGGTGGTCGATTTCGACGTCGGCCTGCGCAACCTGGATCTCGTCATGGGCTGCGAGCGGCGGGTCGTCTTCGACTTCGTCAACGTCATCAACGGCGACGCCCGCCTCAACCAGGCCCTGATCAAGGATAAGCGCCTGGGCAACCTGGCGATCCTCCCGGCCTCCCAGACCCGCGACAAGGAGGCCCTTACGGAGGCGGGCGTCGAGCAGGTCATCGGCGAGCTGCGCGAGCAGTTCGACTATATCGTCTGCGACTCGCCTGCAGGGATCGAGCGCGGCTCCCACCTGGCCGCCTACCACGCCGATGACGCCGTCGTGGTCACCAATCCGGAGGTCTCCTCGGTGCGCGACTCGGACCGTGTCCTCGGCCTGCTCGCCAGCCGCACGCGCCGGGCCGAGCGGGGAGATGCACCGGTCCAGGAGCACCTGCTGCTGACGCGCTACGATCCCCAGCGCGTCAAGAAGGGGGATATGCTCAGCGTCGAGGATGTCCAGGATATCCTCGCCGTTAGCCTCCTCGGGGTCATCCCGGAGTCGGAGGTTGTGCTCAACGCCTCGAATGCCGGTGTCCCAGTCATCCTGGAGGAGAGCACGGACGCCGGCCAGGCGTACGACGACGCCGTGGCCCGCTACCTCGGCGAGCAGCGGCCGCACCGGTTCCTGCAGACGGAGCGCAAGGGGCTGCTCGGTCGGATGTTCGGAGGTTAGGAGAGGCCAATGGGCATCGTCGATTTCTTTCGCGCCCGGCGCAGCCACCGGCGCGATAGCGCCAGCGTCGCCAAGGAGCGGCTGCAGATCATCGTCTCCCACGAGCGGGCCGAGCAGGGCGGGCCTGACTACCTGCCCATGCTGCGCCAGGAGCTGCTGGAGGTGGTCCGCCGGTACGTGACGGTGGACCCGGATGCCGTGCGCGTCGATGTCGAGCGGGACGACTCGCACGAGGTGCTCGAGCTCAATATCACCCTGCCCGAGCAGCAGGACAGGGCGTAGCGGCGGCGCCTGAGGAGGCGGCGCGCGCCTCGATTCCCCTCGCTGCTACCTTCCCTGCCCGGGCCCTGGCCCGTGACTGGATGCCCGGATCGGTGGTGCCTCACCTGCCCGCTAGAGGCTGGCGCTCTGCTCGGTGACGTCGATCTCCAGGTGGAGCTCATCGCCGGGGTGGAGGTATGAGCCCTCGGTGATGTCATTCCAGCGCCGGATATCCTGGACGCCGACATTGAATCGCCGGGCGATGCGGGCTAAGGAGTCCCCTGGCTGGACTGTGTAGGCGACCGTCCGGGTCCGATGTCCGCCGCCGGGGCCGGCGGCCTGCTGGGCCTCGTCCGTCACCCATATGGCCAGCTCTTGGCGGGGTTGGAGGGGATCGCCCGGCGCCATGCCGTTCCAGCTGGCGAGCTCCTCGACGCTGACGTTGTAGCTGCGGGCGATTTCCCAGAGGGTCTCGCCGGGCTGGACAGTGTGGCTATGCCGCTCGCCCCGGCGCTCGCGGCCCTTGAGGGCCTCCAGGCGGTTGGCGGCGCTCAGCGCGTACTCCTCGGATGGGCGGCTGGAGATCGGCACGTGGAGGTGCTCGCCGGTGCGGATCGTGTCGCCGTGCAGGCCGTTGAGCTCGCGCAGCAGCTCGACGGTCACATCGTACTGCCTGGCGATGTGGCTGAGCGTCTCACCGGACTCGATCTCGTGGCGGCGCCACTTGACCAACGCCTCCGGATCCATGGCGGCGAGCTCGCGCTCGAAGCGCGCCGCCGCTCCCTGAGGCAGCACGAGCCGGTGGGGCCCCGACGGAGCGGTGGCCCAGCGGTTGAGGCCGGGGTTGAGCCGGTAGAGCCGGTCCATGGGGATGTCGGCGAGCTCGGCGGCCAGGGCCAGGTCGATCTGGTGCTCGAGCTCAACGACCCGGATGCGGGGCTCGTCAGGGATCTGGGGCAGGCTGACCTGGTACTGCGCAGGCTCCCGCAGGATGTCCCGGATGGCCAGGATCCGCGGCACGTAGCGCTCCGTCTCGGCGGGGAGCTCCAGCGCCCAGAAGGTTGGCGCCTTCCCCGCGGCCCTGGCCCGCCGCTGCGCGGCGCGGACATTGCCCTTGCCGGCGTTGTAGGCCGCCATGGCCAGCAGCCAGTCCCCGTCGAAGGCGGCGTGCAGCTGCTCGAGGTAGTCTAGCGCTGCGTTGGTGGCGGCGACCAAGTCCCTGCGCCCGTCGTACCAGTAGTTGATCTCCAGGCCCAAGGAGCGGGCCGTGCCGGGGACGAACTGCCAGAGCCCTGCGGCCTGGCCGTGGGAGTAGGCGAAGGGCTGGAAGCCGCTCTCGACGATGGCCAGGGCGATCAGCTCGGCGGGCAGATCCCTCGCCTCCAGCTGCTCGAGGATGTAGTGGAGGTACGGCTCGGCACGCTGGCCGACGCGCTCGAAATAGGCGTCACGCCCGGCGAGGGCCTGGCGCTGCCGCTGGACGCGCTCGTTGTCGTAGCGCGGCAGCTTGAAGGCGCCCCGGATCCGATCCCAGATGGAGGCAGGCTCCGGCGCCTTGGCCGTGCCGGGATCGGGGTCCTCAGCGAGGGGCTGTCCGAGTGTGGGGATGGATCCCCCGAGGGCCGCCTGGAGGGTGGCCTCATCCAGCGACTCGATCCAGGCCGGGACCTCCTCTTCCACGGCGCGCTCCGCGCCGTGCTGCGGGGACGGATCCGGATCATGGGGGGTTAGGCTGGCGCAGGCGGTGAGGGAGAGCGCTGCCAGCGCCCCGCCGGCGGTCCGCACGGCGCGCACGATCCCCCCCGGCCCCAGGCCACCCATACGGCTCGGGCTCGGCGGGAGCGGCATCTCGGGGGCCACCTGGATCAGCCGCCGCCGTCCTTCCAGCGCCGCAGTGCCGCGAAGACGTCCTCCGGACGGTCCAGCTGGGCGCCGGCGTACTCCTCCGCGGCAGCGCGCACCGCTGGCTCCGAGACGCGCAGGAAGGGGTTGGTGGCGAGCTCCTCGCCCAAGGATGTGGGTACCGTAGCGTGGCCCTGACTGCGCGCCGCCTGGGCACGCCTCAGGCGCTCCGCGGTAAGCTCGTTGTCCGGCTCCACCCGCTGCGCGAACTCCAGGTTCTTGAGGGTATACTCGTGGCCACAGTAGACCTGCGTCGTCTCGAGCAGGGCCGCGAGGCGCTGCAGCGAGGCGTGCATCTGGGCCGCGGAGCCCTCGAAGAGCCGGCCGCAGCCGCCGGCGAACAGGGTGTCGCCGCAGAAGAGGTGCCCTTCCCAGAGGTAGGCCACGTGGCCGGCTGTGTGGCCGGGGCAGTCGAGGACCTGGAGGTCGCCGAGGCCGGCCAGCTCGATGGCATCGCCGCCTTGGGCCGGGTGGTCGACGGCGGCGATCGTCTCGCGGCCGGGCCCGTAGACGGGGGCCTGATGACGTCGGGCCAGCTCCGCGGCGCCGCCGGTGTGGTCCCCGTGATGGTGGGTTAGCAGGATCGCCGCCAGGGAGGCCTGCTGGGCCTCCAGCCACGCCTGGACGGGGGCGGCCTCACCCGGGTCTACTGCCAGCGCCTGGCGGCCGTCGTCCGCGCGGCCCAGCCAGATGTAGTTATCGGCGAGTGCTGTAACGGGCTCGACATGGCTCATACCTTCGATCCTACCTTGTCCAGAGAGCGGCGCAAACCCTGCGCTGGATCGTCGCTGCCGCCCCATGGTAGATGAGATCCGCGCGGCGCTCCGGTAAGGTTGGGGCCATGAGCCAGGGGATAGCCATGCGGCAGCTGCGGGGCTGGTACGGGACCCCCTTAGGGCAGCGGGTGGCTGCCGCCGAGGGCGCGGCCCTTGCAGAGGTGCTCGCCCCGATAGGGGTAGGGGATGTGGTCCATCTAGGACCGGGGCCCGGCCGCCTGCCGCTCCCCCCCACCGTGCGCCAGTGGCGTGCCGATGAGGGCGGAGACCTGGTGCTCGAGCCCTGGCAGCTGCCGTTCCGCGGCCAGAGCCTGGAGGCGCTGCTCCTCGGCCACGTGCTGGAGTTCAGCCCCGATCCGGTCCCCATCCTCGAGCAGGCGTACCAAGCGCTGCGGCCGGAGGGGCGGCTGGTGGTGCTCAGCTTCAACCCGCTGGGGCTCTGGGGGGCATCCCGCCTCTGGGGCCGCTGGCGGGGTGCCGCCGCGCCGTGGTGCGGCCGGCAGTGGACTGCCTCGATAACCGGCCTGCGCCTGCAGCGGGCCGGGTTCCGGGCCTTGGCCGTTCGCTTCCTGTGCTTCCGCCCGCCGCTCCAGGATCGGCACCTCCAGGAGCGGCTGGATCCGTGGGAGGATGTCGGCCGCTACTTCGGCCGGCTCGCCGCCGGCGTCCAGATGACCGTGGCGTGCCGTCGGGAGCCGGGTGCGCTGGACGGCCCCGGCCTCCTCGGGCCGGTGGCCCGGCAGGCGGTCCAGGGGGCGCAGCCGGCCGCAGCACGGCGTGCAGGCAACCCAGCGGAGGAGCAGGATTGAGTGAGCAAGCGAGCCCAGCGGTAGAGGCGTTCACCGACGGGGCGTGCCGCGGCAACCCCGGCCCCGGGGGCTGGGGGGTGCTGCTGCGCTACGACAGGCATGAGCGCGAGCTCTACGGCGGCGAGCCCGAGACCACCAACAACCGCATGGAGCTGACCGCGGCCATTCGCGCCTTGGAGGCGCTGGACCGCCCCTGCCGCGTGGTGCTGACGACGGACTCCGAGTACCTGCGGCGGGGGATCACCGAGTGGATGGCGGCCTGGAAGCGGCGCGGCTGGCGGACCGCGGCACGTAAGCCGGTGCAGAACCAGGACCTCTGGCGTCGCCTGGATGAGCTGGTCAACGAGCACGAGGTGGCGTGGCAGTGGGTGCGCGGCCATGCGGGGCACGATGAGAACGAGCGCGCCGATGCCTTGGCCAATCGGGGCATCGACGAGCTCGCTGGCTAGGCCAGCCGGGCGCTTCCGCGCCGGGCTGCGGTGAGCCTCAACGGGGATGTCTGGCCAAGGGGAGCGATTCGCATGTCAAGCGGGCGGTGGAGCCCCAGGCTCGTAGCGGGGGTCATATCGAGGTCCATAGGGCGGGCATCCCGGCTCGGCCCGCTGCTCGGTGCCGGGGCGCTGCTCATCGGGGTCAGTGGCTGTACGGATGGCGAGGTGGATCGGCTCGCTGCAGCCTACTGCGACTACATGCGCAACGCTGAGCAGATGAGCCTCGCGGAGCAGCAGGAGGCGATCACGGCGCTGGATGAGCGGTACCTGGAGACGGGGATCCAGGAGGGCACCCTACGCGTCGCCATCCAGCGCCGGTGCCCCCGGGTGATCGCCGAGCACGACGTGCGCCTGATGGGCGTGCTCGGCGACACCCTTGGGGAGATGCGTGAGGACTTGCAGGAGCTGCGGTGAGGTGCCGCCGGACGATCCCTCCTGGCCGTAGCCCCACGATGGTGCGTCGGCCGCCCCTTATGCACTCCTGGGGTGCAGACGCTGCCTCCTGCGAGGGCCGCTGCACCACCTGGAGGCCCGCGGCCCGGGATCCCTCGCAGCTGGCACGGGGATTGCTCTCCCGTCGTT
The DNA here is from genome assembly GCA_913055575.1 of uncultured Ectothiorhodospiraceae bacterium. Classification (GTDB taxonomy): domain Bacteria; phylum Pseudomonadota; class Gammaproteobacteria; order Nitrococcales; family Halorhodospiraceae; genus Halorhodospira. Next base: position 10,645 of record CAJXLI010000040.1, on the reverse strand, counting down.
GAGTCCCACAGCGCGGGGCGCAATCGATAACCGACGCGGAGGTGGAATCCCATGGCTGCAACCGCCAACGACGCACTCAAGCTCATCCAGGATGCGGGCGTGAAGTTCGTGGACCTGCGCTTCACGGACACCCGCGGCAAGGAGATGCACGTCACCCTGCCTGTCTCCCAGGTCGACGAGGACCTCTTCGAGCACGGCAAGATGTTCGACGGCTCCTCCATCGACGGCTGGAAGGGGATCCAGGAGTCGGACATGATTATGCTCCCGGATCCGGAGACCGCCGTGCTCGACCCCTTCACCGACGAGCCGACCCTGAAGCTGGTCTGCGACATCCTGGAGCCGAGCACCCTGCAGGGCTACGACCGGGACCCGCGCTCGGCGGCCCGGCGCGCCGAGGCGTACCTCGCCTCCACGGGCATCGGCGACAGCGCCCTGTTCGGCCCGGAGCCGGAGTTCTTCGTCTTCGACGACGTCCGCTGGGGCTCGAACATGAACGGCTCCTTCTACGAGATCGACTCCGAGGAGGCGACCTGGAACTCCGAGCGGGTCTATAAGGACGGCAACATCGGCCACCGCCCCGGCGTGAAGGGCGGCTACTTCCCCGTGCCGCCGGTGGACTCCCTGCACGACGTGCGCGGCGCCATGTGCCAGGCGCTCAGCGAGATGGGCCTGGAGCCGGAGGTCCACCACCACGAGGTGGCGACCGCCGGGCAGTGCGAGATCGGGGTGGCCGCCCGCACGCTGGTGGAGAAGGCGGACGAGCTGCAGACGCTGAAGTACTGCGTCCACAACGTCGCCCACGCCTACGGCAAGACGGCCACCTTCATGCCCAAGCCGCTCGTCGGCGATAACGGCAGCGGCATGCACGTCCACCAGTCGGTCTCCAAGGGCGGCAAGAACATCTTCGCCGGCGACCAGTACGGCGGCCTCTCCGAGGAGGCGCTCTACTACATCGGCGGCGTCATCCGGCACGCCAAGGCGATCAACGCCTTCGCCAACGCCTCCACCAACAGCTACAAGCGGCTGGTGCCGGGCTTCGAGGCGCCGGTGCTGCTCGCCTACTCGGCGCGCAACCGCTCGGCGGCGGTGCGGGTGCCGTACGTCGCCAACCCCAAGGCGCGCCGGATCGAGATCCGCTTCCCGGACCCGACGGGCAACCCGTACCTGGCCTTCGCCGCCATGCTGATGGCCGGGCTCGACGGGATCCGCAACAAGATCCACCCCGGCGAGGCCATGGACAAGGATCTCTACGACCTGCCGCCGGAGGAGGAGAAGGAGATCCCGAAGGTCGCCTTCCAGCTCGACGAGGCGCTGGAGGCGCTCGACCAGGACCGGGAGTTCCTCAAGCAGGGCGGGGTCTTCTCCGACGATCTCATCGACGCCTATATCGAGCTCAAGACCGAGGAGGTCACCCGGCTGCGGATGACCACCCACCCGGTGGAGTTCGACCTCTACTACAGCGTGTAGGCCGCCCTGCGGCGGACGCGCTCGGGAAGGGGCGGGGCCGGCCGGCTGCCGCCCCTTTCTCGTTCGGGGCCCATTGCACTAAGGAGGTGCAGGGGCGGCCTGCCGAGCGCCGCCCGACCCGGGCCGGCCGGCTGGCCCGCGCCTTGCAAAGGGAAGGGTATGAGCCAGCGCGAGGAGCAAAGCCGGATCCTGGAGGCGCTGACCACGGCCGTGCTGGTGGTCGACGATCGGCTCCGTGTCCGCCACATCAATCACGCCGCTGAGACCCTGTTCCGGGTGAGCAGCCGGCAGGTGCTCGACCAGCCCCTGGTGCAGGCCCTGCGCGGCGCCGGCCTGCTGGACGAGCTCGTCACGGCCTCGCTGCGCACCGGCGGCGCCTACACCGAGCGCGAGCGGCGGCTCCCCGTGCGCGACGACCACCCGGTTACCGTGGACTGCACGATCACCCCGCTGGCGCCGGAGCGGGTCCTCGTCGAGATCGCCGAGGTGGACCGGCACGCGCGCATCAGCCGCGAGCAGCACCTGCTCTCCCAGAACCGCGCGGTCCAGGAGCTCATCCGCGGCCTCGCCCACGAGATCAAGAACCCCCTGGGGGGCCTGCGCGGGGCCGCCCAGCTGCTCGAGTCGGAGCTGCCCGAAGGCGGGGAGTACCGTGAGTACACGCAGGTCGTGATCCGCGAGGCGGACCGCCTGCAGCAGCTCGTGGACACCCTGCTCGGCCCCAATGCCCCGCTGCGGCAGGAGTGGGTGAACATCCACGAGGTCCTGGAGCGGGTCCGCGCGCTGGTAGAGGCCGAGGAGGCCGATGGCCAGTACGGCCGTGTACCGGTGTGGATCCACCGCGACTACGATCCGAGCATCCCGGAGGTGCGCGCCGAGCACAATCACCTGGTCCAGGCGGCGCTCAATCTGGTCCGCAACGCCTGCCAGGCGGCGGGGCCCGGCGGTAATGTCACCCTGCGGACGCGGGTCCAGCGGCAGTTCACCATCGCCGACCGGCCGCACCGCCTGGTGGCCCGCATCGACGTGATCGACGATGGACCGGGGATCGCGCCGGAGCAGCAGGAGCAGATCTTCTACCCCATGGTGACCTCCCGGGTGGAGGGTACGGGGCTGGGGCTGCCCGTTGCGCAGAGTCTGGTCAGCCGCCTCGGCGGCCTGATCGAGTGCCTCAGCGAGCCGGGAGCGACGGTCTTCACCATCTGGCTGCCCATGGAGACGGAGCATGCGTGACGAGGAATCGCTGGTGTGGGTCGTGGACGACGACAGCTCCATCCGCTGGGTCCTGGAGAAGGCGCTGCACCGGGCCGGCCACCGGGTCGAGGTCTTCGATAGCGGCGATGCGGCCCTGGCGACGATGGCGCAGCACGAGCCGGACGTGCTGATCACGGACATCCGCATGCCGGGGACCGACGGCCTGGACCTGCTCGGACGCCTCCAGGCGAGCTCCCCCCAGTTGCCGGTCATCGTGATCACCGCCTACTCCAACCTCGACGCCGCCGTAGCTGCCTACGAGGGGGGCGCCTTCGAGTACCTGCCCAAGCCCTTCGATGTTGACGAGGCCGTGGCGCTCACCGGCCGCGCTGCGGCCAGCCGCAGCCGCAGCGGCGGCGTGGCGGCCGACAGCGAGGGCTCGGCGGAGCTGCTCGGCGAGGCGCCGGCCATGCAGGAGGTCTTCCGGGGCATCGGGCGGCTCTCGCGGTCGAGCGTCACGGTGCTCCTCACCGGCGAGTCGGGCAGCGGCAAGGAGCTCGTGGCCCGCGCGCTGCACCGGCACAGCCCACGGGCCGAGGGCCCCTTCGTGGCCCTGAACATGGCTGCGGTCCCCCACGACCTGATGGAGTCGGAGCTCTTCGGCCACGAGAAGGGCGCCTTTACCGGTGCGCAGCAGGTCCGGCGCGGGCGCTTCGAGCAGGCCGACGGCGGCACGCTGTTCCTCGACGAGATCGGCGACATGCCGGCGGATCTGCAGACCCGGCTACTGCGGGTGCTCGCCGACGGGGAGTTCCACCGGATCGGCGCCCACGCCACCATGCGGGTGGACGTGCGCATCATCGCCGCTACCCATCAGGACCTCGAGCAACGGGTCCAGGAGGGCCACTTCCGCGATGACCTCTACCACCGGCTCAACGTCATCCGCATCCGGCTGCCGGCGTTGCGCGAGCGCCGCGAGGACATCCCGGCGCTGGCGAGGCGGTTCCTCACGGCCTCGGCGCGGGAGCTGGAGGTGGAGCCGAAGGGCCTGAGCCCGGCGGCAGAGCGGCACCTGATGCAGCTGGATTGGCCCGGCAACGTCCGGGAGCTGGAGAACACGTGCCGCTGGTTGACGGTGATGGCCAGCGGCCAGGAGATCGTACCGGAAGACCTGCCCCGGGAGCTGCGCGAGGCCGGCGGCGCAGGTGAGCAGGCGGCAGCGACCGACGACGCCGACTGGCAGACGCCCCTGGCGCTCTGGGCCGACCAGGCCCTGGCGGCGGGCCAGGAGGCCCTGCTCGACGACGCCCTGCCGGCCTTCGAGCGGACGCTCATCCGGGCCGCCCTGGCACGCAGCGGCGGCCACCGCCAGGAGGCGGCCCGGCTGCTGGGCTGGGGACGCAATACGCTCACCCGCAAGATCAAGGAGCTGGGGATGGCGTGAGCCGCCTCGGTGGCAACAGGCTGGAACCTTGTAGGCGTCAGCGGCGCCTTCAGCCGCCGAACTCGGGCTTCGGGGCGCGCTCCATGAGCCCGCGGACCGCTTGCTCCAGCGGTATCTCCCCCGCGAGGACGCGGTGGACGGTCTCGCAGATGGGCATCTCGACGCCTTGGCGAGCGGCCAGGCGGTGGAGCTCGGCGGCGGTACGCACCCCCTCGACGGTGCTGCCCACGGCGGCGAGCGCGCCGTCCGGATCCTGTCCCTGCCCCAGGGCGAAGCCGAAGCGCCGGTTGCGGGACTGGTCGTCGGTGCAGGTGAGGAGCAGGTCGCCCATGCCGGCGAGGCCGATCAGCGTCTGCGGGTCGGCGCCGAGGGCCTCCCCGAGCCGCGAGATCTCCGCCAGCCCGCGGGTGATCAGGGCGGCGCGGGCGTTCGCGCCCAGGCCGAGCCCGTCGCTGACCCCGGTAGCCACGGCGAGGACGTTCTTCACCGCCCCGCCGAGCTCGACCCCCACCATATCTGTAGCCGAGTAGGGCCGGAAGCGCTCGTTGTGGAAGGCGGCGACCACCGCGCTCGCCAGGCCCGGCTCGTCGGCGGCGACGGTGATCGCCGTGGGCAGGTCGCGGCCCACCTCGGCGGCGAAGCTTGGCCCCGAGATCACCGCCATCGCCGGCGTGGGCTCGATGCGCGAGGCGACCACGTCGTGGAGGAAGCCGCCGGACTCCGACTCGAGCCCCTTGGTGGCCCAGACGACCCGCCCCGGCCGGTGGGCGGCGAGCCGCTCGACCAGCGCCCGGAAGGCGCTGCTCGGCACCGCCAGGAGCGGCCAGTCGCTGCCGGCGAGGGCCGCGTCGAGATCGGCCGTGGCGGTGAGCCCGGCCGGTAGCGGACAGCCGGGCAGGTGCCGGCGGTTCTCGCCGTCGGCGTTGATCGCCGCGGCGTGGTCCGGGTCCCGGCTCCAGAGCCGTACCTCGTGCCCGTTGAGGGCGAGCACGCGGGCGAGGGCCGTGCCCCACGCCCCGGCACCGAGCACCGCGATCCGGTCCATGGCCCTACTGCCCCTGGCCGCTATCGGCGCCGTTGCCCCCGCTACCCGGCGCCTCACGCTGGCGCTGGTACAGGGACTCGAAGTTCACCGGCGCCAGCAGCAGCTGCGGGAAGCCGCCCTTGACCACCATGTCGTTGACGGCCTCACGGGCGAATGGAAAGAGCTGGGCCGGGCAGTAGGCCCCGAGGACGCGGTCCAGCTCGGCCTCGGGGAAGCCCTCGATGCGGAAGACGCCGCCCTGCTTGATCTCGCAGAGGTAGGCGGTGCGCTCGTTGTTCCGCGCGGTGACCGTCACCGTGAGGAGGACGTCGTAGGTACCCTCGTCGAGCGCCCGGTGCTGGGTGCCCAGCTCCACGTCGACCTGCGGCTGCCAGGTCTCCCGGAAGGCCTCGGGAGCGCCGGGCGCCTCGAAGGAGATGTCCCGCAGGTAGACCTTGGCGATCTGGAAGCGCTGCTGGGCAGCCTCCTCGGTCGCGCTGCCGTTGCCGTTGCCCTCTGCCATGCTCCCTTACCCCTTCTTGCCGTTGTCCATCGGATAGCCGCCACCCTGCCAGGCGCGAAGGCCGTGCTTGAGCCGGTAGACCCGGGTGAAGCCGGCCTTGCGCAGCCGGCGCCCGACCCGGGCCGCCTGCGGCCCGTTCTCATCGTAGACGATCAACGGCGGGTCATCGGCGGCCTCCTTGCGCAGCTTGTCGAGGAGCTGCTCGAGCTCCCCCTCGGGGAGGCTGAAAGCGCCGGGCAGGTGGCCGTTGTCGTACTCCTTGCGCGGGCGCATGTCGACAAAGCGCGCCGATTCCCGGTTGTACAGCCGGGTGGCCGTCTCGCTGTCGATGGGGTGCACCCCGCTGTACCAGTGGAAGAGCTCGCCGCCGATCCACCAGCCGAGGACGAGGAGGAGGGCGAGCACCAGGGCCCAGTTGCTCTGTATGAAGGCGAGGAATTCCTGCATGGACGCTACCGTGTCCTGTCGGCGTGGCTAGGCCCGGCGATGATACCAGCCCGTGCCGCCGGCTGCAGGCTTGCCCGCGGCGTTCGCGCTACCATGGATCCGCAGCGCAGCGGAGGAGCCGGACGGTGGTGAGGCGGCAGCGGTGGAACAGCGGCTGGGCAGCGGCGCTCGGCGCCGCCGTGGCGCTCGGCGCCGGGGCCGCGGACTATGACCAGGAGCGTGCCGAGCTGGAGGCGCTGGAGCGCGAGCTCAGCGGCCTGGAGGAGCAGCTGGCCGCCGACCGCGCCGAGCGGGACGAGGTCGCGGCCGAGCTGGCGCGCCTGGAGCGCCGGGTCAGCGAGGCCTCCCAGGAGCTGGCGCGGCTGCGCGAGGAGCGCGCTGCCGCCCGCGAGCGGGTGGCGCAGCTGCGGGCAGCGTACGAGGCCGAGTCCGAGCGCCTGGGCCACCACCGGGAGGCGCTCGCCGAGCAGATCGTCGCCGCCTACATGGCCGGCGGCCAGGGACGGCTGCGGCTGCTGCTCGATCAGCAGGACCCGGCCGCTGCGCAGCGGCTGCTCGTCTACCACGACTACTTCCACGAGGCGCGTGCCGAGCGTATCGAGACCGCCATGGCCGAGCTGAGGCGGCTCGCCGAGCTGCGCGAGGCGCTCGATACCGAGCTCGAAGAGCTCGAGCGCCTCGAGGCGCAGGCCCGCGAGAAGCGCCAGGCCCTGGCGGCGCGACGCGCCGAGCGGGACGCCCAGCGCCAAGAGCTGGAGGCGCGGATCGCCGAGCGCAGCGAGGAGGCCGAGGCCCTGAAGGCCGAGGTGGCGGAGCAGGAGGCGCTGCTCGAGGAGCTGCGCGAGCGCCTCGCCGATGTCCCCGGCGATATCGGCGAGGCGGCGGATTTCGCCGGGCTGCAGGGCGCGCTCCCCTGGCCGGTGGACGGCGATATCGTCGCGGCGTTCGGCTCGGACCGCGGCGGCGGCCTGAGGCGTACGGGGATCGTCGTCGAGGCGGATCGCGGCGATGAGGTGAGCGCCGTCGCCCCGGGCCGGGTGGTGTTCAGTGATTGGTTGCGCGGCCGTGGCCTGCTGGTCATTATTGAGCACGGCGATGGTTATCTCACCCTGTACGGCCACAGCGAAGCGCTCTACGTGGACGTCGGGGAGTGGGTCCAGGCCGGGCAGGCCATCGCCACGGTGGGCAGCAGCGGGAACCGCGCTGAGCCCGGCCTCTACTTCGAGGTGCGGCAGGGCGCGGAGCCCCAGGACCCGACGGCCTGGCTGCGCTGACCCCGTGCACCGATGATCGAGGAGCCTTGATGCAATCCTGGATACTGAGCCTCGCTGCCGCCTTGCTCACCCTGGGCATGGGCCTCGGCCCGGCGCAGGCCGAGCCGGATCGGGATGGCGGCGAGGAGCTGCCCATGGCCGAGCTGGAGCTGCTCACGGAGGTCTACAGCCGGATCAAGCGCGACTACGTCGAGGACGTGGACGACGCGGAGCTCTTCCGCGCTGCGGCCCGCGGCATGCTCGCGGAGCTCGACGCCCACTCCACCTATCTCGACGAGGCGCAGCTCGAGGCCCTCCAGGAGGGGACCCGTGGGGAGTTCACCGGTGTCGGCCTGGAGCTCAGCCGCGACGGCGACGCGATCCGGGTGGTCGCGCCCATCGACGATACCCCGGCGAGCCGTGCCGGGCTGCAGGCCGGGGACGTCCTCCTCCGCGTGGACGGCGAGCCCGTCCAGGGCACACGCCTCAACGACGTGGTGGAGCGGCTGCGCGGCGAGCCGGGCACTGACGTCGAGCTCACGGTGCGCCGGGGCGAGGGCAGTACGGAGCCGAGGCACTTCGAGCTCGAGCGCGGCACCATCCAGGTGGATAGCGTCCGCAGCCGCATGCTGGAGCCCGGCTACGGCTACCTGCGCATCAGCCGCTTCCAGGAGCGAACCGCCACGGAGCTGTACACGGCCCTGGAGGGGCTGCTCGACGAGGCCGGCGGTGCCCTCTCGGGCCTGATCCTCGATCTGCGCAACAACCCCGGCGGTGTGCTCCACACCTCGGTGGCCGTTGCCGATGCGTTCCTGACGAGCGGCACCATCGTCTATACCGAGGGGCGCATGCGCAACGCGGAGATGGCCTTCGACGCCACGCCGCTGGACCGGGCCCGGGGGGCCCCGATGGTGGTGCTCATCAATCGCGGCTCCGCCTCCGCCTCCGAGATCGTCGCCGGCGCCCTGCAGGATCGGGACCGGGCGGTGGTCATGGGCCAGCCGAGCTTCGGCAAGGGCTCGGTGCAGAGCGTGATCCCGCTGGACGGCGCCGCCATGAAGCTGACCACGGCGCGGTACTTCACCCCCCAGGGGCGCTCCATCCAGGACGACGGCATCCAGCCAGATATCGTGGTGGAGCCCCTGAGCCTCGCCGAGCAGCCAGGGGAGGCGACCCCGGCGGTGCCCCCGCACGCCCGTGCGCGCCCGGCGGACGACGACGGCGGCGCCTCCGGCCTGGCCCAGGAGGATTACGTGCTCCACGAGGCCCTGAGCCTGCTCAAGGGCCTGCGGGTCATCAGGGAGCGTTGAGGATGCGCGGCCTGTGGGCAGTGTGCGCGGGGCTGCTGCTCGCCACTGCCGCCGCGGCGGCCGCCCCCGACGGGCCTGGCCGGGACCGCGCCGCCGGGCCGCGGCCCCAGCCGGCGGCGCTGATCATCGACGATCTCGGCAATCAGTGGCAGGCCGGCGTGCGCAGCATCGAGCTGCCGGCCGCGGTCACCCTCGCCGTCCTGCCCCACACGCCCTACGCGCGCCGGCTCGCCGAGCGGGCCCGGGCAGCGGGCCGGGAGGTCATCCTGCACCTGCCCATGCAGGCGAAGGGCGGCATCGATCCGGGCCCGGGGGCGCTGCGGCTGGACATGGATGAGCCGACCGTACGTGATACGATCCGCGCCGATCTGGCCTCGGTGCCGGGGGTTGCGGGCGTCAATAACCACATGGGCAGCCTGCTGACACGCCACCCGGGCCATATGACATGGTTGATGGAGGAGCTGGCGGGGCGCGAGGACCTCTACTTCATCGATAGCCGGACCACCGCGCACACCGTGGCGCAGCGCATGGCCGAGGAGCAGGGCGTGGCGAGCGCACGGCGCCGCGTCTTCCTGGATCCGCAGCGGGACCCGGAGATCATCGCCGAGCAGTTCGAGCGCTTCGTCGCGATAGCCCAGGAGGAGGGCGGCACCATCGCCATCGGCCATCCCTACCCCGAGACCCTGGAGCTGCTCGAGCGGGAGCTGCCGGGGCTGCACGACCGGGGCGTGGTGATCGTCCCCGCCAGCGAGCTGGTCAGCGAGCGCACAAGCGATCCCATGGAGGAGCGTCAGCCATGAGCGTACGGATTCTGGTACCCGTGGCCCCGGGCTGTGAGGAGCTGGAGGCGGTTACCGCCATCGACCTGCTCCGCCGCGCCGGGGCCGAGGTGGTGGTCGCCGGCCTGGAGCCCGGCGTAGTGCGGGCGAGCCGGGGCGTCATGCTCAGCCCGGATACGGAGCTCGACACCGTGCGCGGGCAGTCCTTCGACCTGATCGTCCTCCCCGGCGGCGCCAGCGGCGCCGAGCGCCTGGAGAGCGACGAGCGCATCACCGCGATGCTGCGCGAGCAGGACGAGGGCGCCGGCTGGATCGCCGCGATCTGCGCCGCGCCGCGGGTGCTCGCCGCGGCCGGGGTGCTGCGGGGCCGCCGGGCGACGGCCTTCCCGGGCCATCTGGAGAAGCACGGCATCGAGCCGGAGGATCGCACGGTGATGATCGACGGCAACGTCGTGACCTCCCGCGGCCCCGGGACCGCCATGGATTTCGCCCTGCGCCTGATCGAGGCTGTCTACGGCGAGGAGAAGGCCGCCGAGGTGGAGTCCGGGCTGCAGCGCCCGCTCTCCCACCAGCGCTATTGAGCCCTGCCGCGGCGGCCCGGCGGGCGCCGCCCCGGCAGGGCCAGCAGCAGCGCGGCCACGCCGAGGCCGCCGAGCCCCCAGGTCGCCGCCGGGACCTCGGCCAGCTCCTCCGGCGGTGCCTCCCCGGACTGGGCGAGGGTCGCGGCGACGATCAGCGCCGCCCCGGCGATGGCCGCGTAGACCCGTCGATTGCCCCGGTCCACCTCCTCCCGTAGCTGCTCCATCTCCTGGCAGTGGCGGTGGAGCTCGGCGCGCATCGTCGCCAGGTCGTCGAGCCCGCGATCGACGCGCTTGGGCAGCTCGGGGAGCTTGTCGCCCCACTCCGGGAGCTGCTTGCGGATGTTGCGCAGCGCCGCCGCGGGCCCCAGCTCCTCGCGCATCCAGCGCTCCAGGAAGGGCTTGGCCGTGGTCCAAAGGTCCAGCTCGGGGTAGAGGGTGCGCCCCAGCCCCTCGATGTTGAGCAGGGTCTTCTGCAGCAGCACCAGCTGCGGCTGCACCTCCATGTTGAAGCGCCGCCCGGTCTGGAACAGCCGCAGCAGCAGCTGGGCGAAGGAGATCTCGTGCAGCGGCCGGGCGAAGGCCGGCTCGCAGACGGTGCGGATCGCCGCCTCGAACTCCTCCAC
>CAJXLI010000039.1 GCA_913055575.1 uncultured Ectothiorhodospiraceae bacterium | reverse complement strand
CCAACGAGAAGGGCGTGGACCGGGAGGTGATCTTCGAGGCCATCGAAGCGGCCCTGGCCTCGGCGACGCGCAAGCGTCACGCTGAGGATATCGACGCCCGGGTGTCGGTAGACCGGCGGACCGGCGACTACACCACCTATCGGCGCTGGCTGGTGGTCCCGGACGAGGCGTCCGTGGAGGAGCCGCAGCGCCAGATCAGCCTGGAGCGGGCCCGCGAGCGCGACCCGAGCGCCGAGGAAGGCGGCTACCTGGAGGAGCCCATCGAGTCCGTGGACTTCGGCCGTATCGCCGCGCAGACTGCCAAGCAGGTCATTGTGCAGAAGGTGCGCGAGGCCGAGCGGGCCCAGGTCATCGACGCCTACAAGGGGCGTATCGGCGAGCTGGTCAACGGTACGGTCAAGCGCATGGAGCGCGGCAACGCCATCATCGATCTCGGCGAGAATACCGAGGCCCTGATCGCGCGCGAGGAGCTCATCCCCCGCGAGTCGATCCGCCCCAACGACCGGGTGCGCGGCTACCTGCGCGACGTCCGCCCGGAGCCGCGCGGACCGCAGCTGTTCGTCAGCCGCACCGCCAACGCGTTCCTGGTCGAGCTGTTCAAGCTCGAGGTCCCGGAGGTGGGCCAGGGCCTGATCGATATCCTCGGCGCCGCCCGTGATCCCGGCCAGCGCGCCAAGATCTCGGTCCGCCCGCTGGATCCGCGCATCGATCCCGTCGGCGCCTGCGTCGGCATGCGCGGCTCGCGGGTGCAGGCGGTGTCCAACGAGCTCAGCGGCGAGCGTATCGATATCATCCCCTGGGACGAGAACCCGGCGCAGTTCGTCATCAACGCCCTGGCCCCCGCGGAGGTGGAGTCCATCGTCGTCGACGAGGAGCGCGGTGCCATGGACATCGCCGTGGCCGACGAGCAGCTCTCCCAGGCCATCGGCCGGGGCGGGCAGAACGTGCGCCTGGCCAGCGAGCTCACCGGCTGGGAGCTCAATGTCATGACCGCCCAGGAGGCGGAGGCGAAGAGCGAGCGCGAGGCCGGCGAGCTGCTGCAGCTGTTCATGGACAAGCTCGATGTCGACGAGAACGTCGCCGGCGTGCTGGTCCAGGAGGGCTTCTCCAGCGTCGAGGAGGTGGCCTACGTGCCCACCTCCGAGTTCCTGGAGATCGAGGAGTTCGATGAGGAGATCGTCGACGCCCTGCGCAGCCGCGCCCGGGATGTGCTCCTGGCGCAGGCGATCGCCGAGGAGGCCGAGGAGCACCAGCCCAGCGAGGAGCTCCGCCACCTGGAGGGGATGGACGAGCAGAGTGCCAAGGCCCTTGCCGAGCAGGGCATCGTCACCGTCGAGGATCTAGCGGAGCAATCCGTGGACGATCTGCTGGAGATGGCGGGCATGGACGAGGACCGGGCCGGGCAGCTCATCATGAAGGCCCGCGAGCCGTGGTTCGCAGCGAGCGAGAGCAGCGAGCGCGCCGACTGAAACGAGGGGAGAGACGAGGTCTCTGACTTGGGCCGCGTCCGGAGAGTGCTATATGGCGGAAACGACGGTAAAGCAATTTGCGCAGACGGTGGGGATCCCCGTGGAGCGGCTCCAGGCGCAGCTGCAGGAAGCGGGGCTCGGCCAGCGCGATGAGCAGGCAGAGCTATCGGCCGAGGACAAGGCTACGCTGCTGGCGCACCTGCGCCAGGGCGGCGGCGAGCAGGAAGAGGAGGACGGCGGCGGCTCTAGCGCGTCTCCCAAGAAGATCACCCTCAAGCGGCGCAGCCACAGCCAGCTGAAGATGCCGGCCGGGCGCGAGGCGGGCAGCCGCGGCCCTCGGCAGACGCGCACGGTCAACGTCGAGGTGCGCAAGAAGCGTACCTACGTCAAGCGTAGCGACATCGAGGCCGAGGCGAAGAAACAGGAGGAGCAAGCGGACGACGCCCAGCAGGCGGCGGCGCAGCTCGAGCGCGCCCTCGAGGAGGAAGAGGCGCAGCGCGATCAGGATGCGGCCGGCGAGGCTGCCGAGAGGCAGGCCGAGCAGGCGCAGCCGCCCGCCGATGCCGAGGCTGCCGGTGAGCAGGCGGAGGAGGCGTCCGCCGCTGCGGATAGCGGTGGCGCCGAGGAGCAGGCTGCGGCCGAGGCCGGCGCCGAGTCCGCCGCAGGCGAGGAGGCGCCCGAGGAGACCGCCGCCGAGCAGGCTGCCCGCGCCCAGGCCGAGGCCCTCAAGGAGAAGCCGAAGAGCCAGCAGGAAGAGGCGAAGAAGCGGGACGAGGAGCGCGAGCGCAAGCGCGCCGAGATCGAGGCCAAGCGCGAGCGCGAAGCGGAGGAGCGCGCGCAGCGCAAGCAGGAGGGCAAGAAGCCCAAGAAGAAGAAGGAGACGCAGTCCAGCGGCAGCCGGCGTGGCAAGAAGGGAGGCGGTTCCGGTGGCAACGCCGCCCAGCAGCTGCAGCAGGGCTTCGAGAAGCCGACAGCACCGGTGGTCCGCGAGGTGGAGATCCCCGAGACCATCACCGTGGGCGAGCTCGCCGACCGCATGAGCATGAAGGCCGGCGCCCTGATCAAGGAGATGATGAAGCAGGGCGTGATGGCGACCATCAACCAGTCCGTCGAGCAGGACACCGCGGCGCTCCTGGTCGAGGAGATGGGCCACAAGCCCAAGTTCGAGCGTGAGGGCGGCGTCGAGGAGGAGCTGCTGCGCCAGGCCGAGGAGCCGGAGGGCGAGCGGGTCAGCCGGGGGCCGGTGGTTACCGTCATGGGCCACGTCGACCACGGCAAGACGTCGCTGCTCGACTACATCCGCCGCGCCAAGGTCACCGCCACCGAGTCGGGGGGTATCACCCAGCATATCGGCGCCTACCGGGTGGAGGGGCAGAGTGGCAGCGCCACCTTCCTCGATACGCCGGGCCACGAGGCGTTCACCGCCATGCGCGCCCGCGGCGCCCAGATGACCGATCTCGTGGTGCTCGTGGTGGCGGCCGACGACGGCGTCATGCCCCAGACCAAGGAGGCCGTCGAGCACGCCCGCGCCGGCGAGGTCCCGATCGTGGTGGCGGTCAACAAGATGGACAAGGAGGACGCGGACCCGAACCGCGTCAAGCAGGAGCTCTCGCAGATGGACGTCATCCCCGAGGAGTGGGGAGGCGAGACGCAGTTCGTCCACGTCTCCGCGGTGAGCGGCGAGGGGGTGGACAACCTGATCGAGGCCATCGTCCTGCAGGCCGAGCTCCAGGAGCTGACGGCGGTCGAGGAGTGCTCGGCCCAGGGCGTGGTCCTCGAGTCGCGGCTCGACAAGGGCCGCGGTCCGGTGGCGACGCTCCTGGTCCAGAACGGCTACCTGCGCCAGGGCGACAACCTGATCTGCGGTACGGAGTTCGGCCGCGTCCGGGCGCTGGTCAACGAGGCCGGCGAGCGCGTCAAGGAGGCCGGCCCCACCGCGCCGGTGGAGATCCTGGGCCTGTCCGGCCTGCCAGAGGCGGGCGAGGACTTCCTCGTGGTCGAGGACGAGCGCACGGCCCGCGAGGTGGCCGAGAGCCGCGCCGAGCGCCAGCGCGACAAGCGGCTGGCGCAGCAGCAGGCCGCGCGCATGGACAACCTCTTCTCGCAGATGAAGGAAGACGAGGTCTCCACCATCAACCTGGTGGTCAAGGCCGACGTCCACGGCTCGGCCGAGGCCCTGCGCCAGTCCCTGGAGGATCTCTCCCACGAGGAGGTCCGGATCCGCGTGGTCGCCTCCGGCGTGGGCGCCATCACCGAGTCCGACGTCAACCTGGCCCTGGCCTCGGAGGCGATCCTCATCGGCTTCAACGTGCGTGCCGACGCGGCGGCCAAGCGCCTGGTCCAGGAGAATGGCGTCGATCTGCACTACTACAGCGTCATCTACGACGCCATCGAGCAGGTCAAGAACGCCATCGCCGGCATGCTCGAGCCGGCGCTGGAGGAGCACATCCTCGGCACCGCCGAGGTCCGGGATGTCTTCCGCTCCTCGAAGATGGGCAAGATCGCCGGCTGCCTGGTGGTCGACGGCGTCGTGCGCCGGCGCAACCCGATCCGCGTCCTGCGCGACGGCGTGGTGGTCTTCGAGGGCGAGCTGGAGTCCCTGCGCCGGTTCAAGGACGACGCCAATGAGGTCCGCGCCGGTACCGAGTGCGGCATCGGCGTCAAGAACTACAACGATGTCCGGGTCGGCGACCAGATCGAGTGCTTCGAGCGGGTGGAGGTGCAGCGCACCCTGTAGCGCACGCCTATGGCCAAGGACTATCCACGCAGCCGCCGGGTCGCCGAGCAGCTCCGCCGGGAGCTGGCCGAGGTGGTCCGCGACGAGGTCGACGATCCCCGGGTCGGCTCGGTTACCTTCTCGGAGGTCCGGGTCAGCCGGGATCTGTCCCACGCGACCATCTATATCGACGTCCTCGGTGCCGAGGCCGACGAGGTGGAGGCGTGCGTTGAGGTGCTCAACCACGCCCACGGCTTCCTGCGCTCCCAGGTGGCGCGCCGGCTCCGCATGAAGCGCACGCCCAGCCTGCGCTTCGTCCACGACACGGCCTTCGACCGCGGGGCACGGCTCAGTGCCCTGATCGATGAGGTGGCGCCGCCGCCGGACGACGACGAACGAGGCAAGGAGTAACAGGCGAATGGCAAAGAGGCGGGGTGGTCGCAACGTCACCGGCGTGCTGCTGCTCGACAAGCCGACGGGCCTGACCTCGAACAAGGCGCTGCAATCGGTCAAGCGCCTCTTCGGGGCCCGCAAGGCCGGGCATACCGGCAGCCTCGACCCGCTGGCCACCGGGCTGCTGCCCATCTGCTTCGGCGAGGCGACCAAGGTCTCCGGCTTCTTGCTCGACGCCGACAAGCGCTACGTCGTTACCTGCAAGCTCGGCGTCGCTACCGATACCGGCGATGCCGAGGGCGAGGAGGCCGAGCGTGCTCCGGTGCCGGCCCTCGACGCGGATCGGGTCGAGGCGGCGCTCGCCGGCTTCCGCGGCCCCATCGAGCAGCTGCCGCCGATGTACTCGGCGATCAAGCACCAGGGCCAGCGGCTCTACGACCTCGCTCGCCAGGGGGTGGAGGTCGAGCGGGAGCCGCGCCAGGTGGAGATCTACCACCTGGAGGCGATCGCCCAGCGCGAGGACGAGCTGGAGCTGGCGGTGCACTGCGCCAAGGGCACCTACATCCGGACCCTGGCCGAGGATATCGCCCGCGCGCTCGGCACGGTCGGCCACGTCTGCGCCTTGCGCCGTCTGGGCCTGGGCCCGTACCAGGACCCGGCGATGTGGACCATGGAGATGCTCGAGGCCCGGGCCGAGACGGGCCGCGAGGCCCTGGACGCCACCCTGCTGCCCATGGACTCGGCGCTGCAGCAGTACACCGGGGTTGAGCTCGCCGACGACCTGGCCTACTTCGTGGCCCAGGGGCAGCCGATCTTCGTCCCCAAGGCGCCCACCGAGGGGTGGCTGCGGCTCTATGACCGCGCCGGCAGCTTCATCGGGATGGGCCAGGCCCTGGACGACGGGCGCATCGGCCCCAAGCGGCTGGTGGCGCGGCGCTGAGCCGGCCCCGTCGCGGTGGCCGGTGGCGCCACCAGGCCACGTTGTTGTGCCTGTGCCCTTGCGAGGGCTAGACTAGCGCTTTTATCCAGGCTCGAAACCAGTGCACCAGGAGTTTGTACATGTCGCTGAACGCTGAACAGAAAGCGGAGATCGTGGCGCAATTTCGCCGCTCTCCCGAGGACACCGGCTCGCCGGAAGTGCAGATCGCGCTGCTGTCGGCGCGGATCCAGTACCTCACTGAGCACTTCTCGGTGCACAAGCAGGATCACCACTCCCGGCAAGGGCTGCTCAAGCTCGTCAGCCAGCGCCGCAAGCTGCTCGACTACCTCAAGCGCAAGGATCGGAGCCGCTACCAAGACGTGATCGAGCGGCTCGGCATCCGCAAGTAAGCGCCCGCTAAGCGCTAGAGGTGAAGAAGACAATGAGCGAGAGCCAGCTACCCCTGACCCCGGTCAAGCGCAGCTTCCAGTTCGGCGATCACGAGGTCACCCTGGAGACCGGGGGCGTTGCCCGTCAGGCCGACGGCGCGGTCCTGGTCAACATGGCCGATACGGTCGTCCTGGTTACCGTGGTCGGCAAGAAGGACCCGGGGTCTGCCCGCGACTTCCTGCCGCTGACGGTCAACTACCAGGAGCGCACCTACGCTGCAGGGCGGATCCCCGGCGGCTTCTTCAAGCGTGAGGGGCGGCCCTCGGAGAAGGAGACCCTGACCTGCCGCCTGATCGACCGCCCGATCCGGCCCCTCTTCCCGGAGGGATTCCGGCAGGAGGTGCAGGTCATCGCCACCGTGCTCTCGCTCAACGACGAGGTCGACGCCGATGTGCCGGCGATGCTCGGCACCTCGGCGGCGCTAGCCGTCTCGGGGATCCCCTTCGAGGGGCCCATCGGCGCCTGCCGGGTCGGCTACCTCGACGGCGAGTTCGTCCTGAACCCCACCTTCAGCCAGATCGATGAGTCCGACCTGGACCTGGTGGTGGCGGGTACCAAGGACGCCGTGCTGATGGTCGAGTCCGAGGCCAACCTGCTGCCCGAGAGCACGATGCTCGACGCCGTGCTCTACGGCCACGTGCAGATGCAGGTGGCCATCGACACCATCAACGATCTGGCCGCTGAGGCCGGCAAGCCGCGCTGGGACTGGCATCCCCCCGAGAAGGACGCGTCCCTGGCATCGGCGCTCTCGGAGCGCATGCGCGCGGATCTGGAGGCCGCCTACCGCATCGCCGACAAGCAAGAGCGCAGTGACCGCGTCGGCGAGCTGCGCGACCAGGCGGCCGAGGAGCTCGCCGACCCGGAGCGCGAGGGCTGGAGCGCCGGTGAGGTGGCCGAGGCCTTCAAGGCGCTGGAGAAGGAGATCGTCCGCGGCCGCATCCTCAGCGGCGAGCCGCGCATCGACGGGCGCGACAACGAGACGGTCCGGCCGCTCAACATCCAGGCCGGGACGCTGCCGCGTACCCACGGCTCGGCGCTGTTCACCCGCGGCGAGACCCAGGCGATCGTCGTCACCACCCTCGGTACCGGGCGCGACGCCCAGGTCGTCGATGCCCTCGAGGGTGAGCGGCGCGAGCCGTTCATGCTCCACTACAACTTCCCGCCGTACTGCGTCGGCGAGGCCGGCTTCATCGGCGCGCCCAAGCGCCGCGAGATCGGCCACGGCAAGCTCGCCAAGCGCGGCGTGCAGGCGGTCATGCCGGACGACGAGGTGTTCCCCTACGTGGTCCGCGTCGTCTCGGAGATCACCGAGTCCAACGGCTCCTCCTCCATGGCCACCGTCTGCGGCACCAGCCTGTCGCTGATGGACGCCGGCGTGCCGCTGAAGGCGCAGGTCGCGGGCATCGCCATGGGCCTGATCAAGGAGGGCGACGACTTCGCCGTGCTGACCGACATCCTCGGCGACGAGGACCACCTCGGCGATATGGACTTCAAGGTCGCCGGTAGCGAGGACGGGGTCACCGCCCTGCAGATGGACATCAAGATCGACGGGATTACCCGGCAGATCATGGAGCAGGCCCTGGAGCAGGCCCGCTCGGGCCGGCTCCACGTCCTCGGGCAGATGAACCAGGTCCTCGACCGGCCGCGCGAGCAGATGTCCGAGTACGCCCCGCGGCTGATGACCATGAAGATCGACCCGGAGCGCATCCGCGACGTCATCGGCAAGGGCGGCGCCACGATCCGCGGCCTGACCGAGGAGACCGGGACCAACATCGATATCAGCGACGAGGGCGTGGTCACCATCGCCTCCGCTGACAAGGCGGCGGCCGAGGAGGCGAAGAAGCGGATCGAGCTGCTGACCGCCGATGTCGAGGTGGGCAAGGTCTACGAGGGCACGGTGGCCAAGCTCATGGACTTCGGCGCCTTCGTCAACATCCTGCCGGGCCGCGACGGGCTGGTACACATCTCGCAGATCTCCAACAACCGGGTGGAGAACGTCACCGACGAGCTCGCCGAGGGCGACTCGGTACGCGTCAAGGTCCTCGAGGTGGACCGGCAGGGACGCATCCGCCTGTCCATGAAGGCCGTCGAGGAAGACGAGTAGCCGGGCGTGCGCCCGCTCCCGCAGCGGGCGTGGGTTGCTCCCGCCAACCGCAGGGCACATGCTGAAGGCGTAGCCCTCGTTGCGGGAGGTTGCCTTGGACGAGTCGATCCCCCAGGACCCGAATCGCGCCGCCCTGCTCGTCGTCGACGTGCAGCCGGACTTCATGCCCGGCGGCGCGCTGGCCACCCAGGGCGGCGATACGGTGGTCGCGCCCATCGCCCGGCTGCTGGAGCGGGGCGGCTTCCGGCACGTGGTGGCGACCCAGGACTGGCATCCGCCGGGGCACGTCTCCTTCGCCTCCAGCCACCCCGGGCGCGCCCCCTTCGAGACCGTCGAGCTCTACGGCGCGGAGCAGGTCCTCTGGCCGGACCACTGCGTCCAGGGCGCCTACGGGGCCGAGCTCCACCCGGGCGTGCCCTGGCAGCACGCCGACACGGTCCTGCGTAAGGCCACGGATCCGCGGGTGGACTCCTACAGCGCCTTCCGCGAGAACCTCGCGCCGGACGGCAGCCGGCCACCGACCGGCCTGGCGGGGTGCCTGCGCGAGCGCGGGGTGGAGACCCTCTACGTCTGCGGCCTGGCGCGGGACGTCTGCGCCCTGTGGAGCGCCGAGGACGGTGCCGCTGCCGGCTTCGGGGTGCACTTCCTGTGGGACCTGACCCGCCCGGTCGATGCGGGCAACGACGCGGCGGTGCAGGACGCCCTCGAGCGCGCCGGCGCGCGGGTCGTCACCGGCGAGCCGGCCTAGCGGGCCGCGCCCTGGCCCCTGCGGGCTACCCCGTGTCCGCGCAGGCCAGCTGCGGGCCCCGGTGCCCGATCCCCTCCGTTGAGCGTTGATCCGGAGACCCATGGTCCAATCTGCCCTTGCCGACCTCGACGACGTCACCGCCCTGGAGCCGCAGGCGTGGCTGCGCCGGTTGCCGGTGGGCCTCGGCGAGGCGGAGCGGGATCTCCTGGCACGCGCCTGGGAGCGTGCCCGTAGCGGGTACGCCGGGCGGCAGCGCGCCTCCGGCGAGGCGTACTTCGCCCACGCCATCGATACCGCCACCACCCTGGCCGAGCTGGGCCTGGACGCGACGACCCTGGCCTCGGCGCTGGTCCACGACCTCCCCGAGCTCGACGAGCGGGCCGGTCACGCCCTGCGCAAGGATCTGGGCCCGGAGATCGCCGACC
Source organism: uncultured Ectothiorhodospiraceae bacterium (assembly GCA_913055575.1). Classification (GTDB taxonomy): domain Bacteria; phylum Pseudomonadota; class Gammaproteobacteria; order Nitrococcales; family Halorhodospiraceae; genus Halorhodospira. The sequence goes on along the minus strand of CAJXLI010000039.1, from coordinate 9,759 downwards.
TGGTCCTCGGGGTCTGCCGCATGCACGGCATCGGCCGCTTCCGCGATGCCGCCGAGCTGGAGGCGGCCATGCAGGGTGAGCGCGCCGAGGGGCTGCGCAAGATGCTGCTGGCCATGGCCCGGGACGTGCGGGTGGTATTCATCGCGCTCGCCGAGCGCCTCCACGATCTGCGCACGGCCCGCTATCTGCCCGAGGCCGAGCGCATCCGCCTGGCGCGGGAGGCCCGGGAGATCTACGCCCCGCTCGCCAATCGGCTCGGGATCTGGCAGATCAAGTGGGAGCTGGAGGACCTGGCCTTCCGCTACCTGGAGCCCGACGCGTACATGGACCTGGCCCGGCGCCTGGCCGAGCGCCGGCGCGACCGCGAGGCGTACATCGAGCAGGTCTGCGAGCAGCTGCGCGCGGCCCTGGCGGACGCCGGGCTGAGCGCCGAGGTCTACGGCCGCCCCAAGCACATCTACAGCATCTACCGGAAGATGCAGCGCAAAGGGGTGCGCTTCGACGATCTCTACGACCTGCGCGCGGTGCGGATCCTGGTTACCGACGAGCGGGCCTGCTACGCCGCCCTGGGTATCGTCCACGGCCTGTGGACGCCGATCCCGCGGGAGTTCGACGACTACATCGCCACCCCCAAGGAGAATAACTACCGCTCCCTGCACACCGCCGTGATCGGCCCGGCGGGCAAGTCCGTGGAGGTGCAGATCCGCACCCAGGAGATGCACGCCGAGGCGGAGCTCGGTATCGCCGCCCACTGGCGCTATAAGGAGGGCGGCAAGCAGGATGCCGCCTTCGAGCGCAAGATCGCCTGGCTGCGCCAGCTCCTGGATTGGGGCCGGGAGGATAGCGATGAGGACGGGGACTTTGTCGACCGGATGCGTGCCGAGGTCTTCGCCGACCGGGTCTACGCCCTGACGCCCGACGGTGACGTCCTCGACCTGCCGCGCGGGGCGACGGCGCTGGATTTCGCCTACCACATCCACACCAACCTCGGTCATCGGTGCCGGGGGGCGAAGATCAACGGCCGCATCGTGCAGCTCACCCGACCCCTGGAGAGCGGCGACCGGGTGGAGATCCTCGCCAGCCGGGAGCAGCGCCCGAGCCGGGACTGGATCAACCCGGAGCTCGGCTACCTCTACACCCATCGCGCCCGGAGCAAGGTGCGCGCCTGGTTCCGGCAGCGCGACCACGATAAGAACGTCGCCGCCGGCCGGCAGGCGCTGGACAAGGAGCTACGCCGGCTCGGCCTGGCGGACGTGGGCACCGAGGAGGTGGCCCGGCGCAGCCGCTACGCGCGTACGGATCTGTTCCTCTCCGCCCTCGGCCGCGGCGAGGTGACGCCAGGGCAGATCGCGGCGCTGCTGCGCGATCTGCTGCTGCCGCAGCGCCCCGAGGTGCCCGAAGGGCCACCGGAGCGCAGCCGGCGTCCTCGGGCCAGGCGTAGTGGCGACAGCGACGTTACCGTCGAGGGGGTGGGCGATCTGCTGACCCGCATGGCCCGCTGCTGCACCCCGGCCCCCGGCGACCCCATCGTCGGCTTCATCACCCGCGGTTCCGGGGTTACTGTCCATCGGCAGAATTGCCCCAATGTCGAGCAGCTGCGCCAGCGCGAGCCGGAGCGGCTGCTCGATGTGGACTGGCGGACAACCCCCGGGGAGCGCTACCCGGTGCACATCCACGTCCGCACCGGCGCCCTCGACGGCTCGCTGAGCGAGATCACGCGCCTGTGCAGCAACGAGGGGGTGCACCTCGAGGGGGTGCAGACCCACGCCGAGTCCGCGGACGGCTACCGGATCGATGTGGATGCCCAGGTCAGCGACGTCCGCCAGCTCTCGCGCCTGATGGCCAGGTTGGCCGCCTCGGGGCGGGTGGAGCACGTCTGGCGAGGGGGCTGAGCGCGGTGGCCTTGCTGCGAGGGCTGCTCCTGGCGCTAGCGCTGGGCGTGCCGCTGCCGGCGGCCGGCGACGCCTGCGAGCGCGCCGATACCACGCCTGTCCACGAGTTGGCCGGGCAGGGCGTCGAGCGCCGGGCCCCGGAGGGCCGGGTACGGGTCGAGGGCGTGGTCACCGGCGTCTTCCCCGGCGAGGAGGGGCTCGACGGCTTCTTTATCCGCGGCACCGAGCCCGCGCCGGACGGCCTGCCGTCCGGGCTGTTCGTCTACGCCCCGGAGCTGGAGCCGGCGCAGCGCGAGCGTATCGAGCCCGGCCGGCGGCTGCTGCTCACCGGCAAGGCCGCCGAGCACCGTGGCCGGCCGCAGCTGGCGTGGCTGGCGAGGGTCCGCGGTTGCGGCAAGGCACCGGTGGCCGCCCACGAGATCGCCTGGCCGCCGCCGGACCCCGGGCGCCTGGAGGGCGTGCACGTGCGCCTGGCCACGCCCATGGTGGTCACCGGCAACCGTGAGCTGCGGCGCTACGGCAGCCTTGCGCTGACGCCGCGCCGGCGTGCCTTCCGCCCGACCAACTTCCGCCCCGGGCTCGGCCCCGCGGATCCGGCGCTGGGCGGGCAGCGGCTGCGCCTCGACGACGGCAGCTACCGCAGCCGGCCCGAGCCGATACCCTACCTGGACGCCGACGGCACCCGGCGCGTGGGCAGCCGCGTCCGCCGCCTGACCGGCGTGCTCACCCGCGCCTTCGGGGCGTGGCGTCTGCACCCGACCGAGGCGCCGGCCTTCGAGGCCGCCAACCCGCGGCCGGATTCGCTGCCGGAGCCGGCTGCGGGGACAGTGCGCGTAGCCGCCCTCAATACCGGGGGGTACTTCCTGACCCTCGGCGAGCGGGGCGCAGCCGACCGTGCCGGCCTGGCGCGCCAGCGCGCCAAGCTCGTCGCTGCGGCCGGCCGCTTGCGCGCCGACATCCTCGTGCTGGAGGAGATGGAGAACCGCCCCGCCGCGCCGAGCGACTGGGTGGAGCACCTCGCCGCCGCCACCGGCGAGCCGTGGCGGCTGGCCCGCGGCGGCGATCCCGGCGACGACGCCATTCGGGTCTCGTTGGCGTATCGCGCCGACCGCGTCGAGCCGGCTACTGACGTGGCCCGCGATGCCCGGCCCGTCCACCACCGCCCGCCGGTGGTGGCCGGCTTCCGGCCGGTGTCGGGCGGTGCCCCCTTCGGCGTGGCCGGGATCCACTTCAAGTCCAAGGGCGACTGCCCCGAGGCCGGGCAGATCGATCGCGGCCAGGGCTGCTGGAACGAGCGCCGGACCGAGCAGGCCGAGGCGCTGAACGGCTTCCTCGAGGCGTGGCGGCAGGGCCGCGGCAGGGGGATGCCGGTGCTCATCGCCGGCGACCTCAACGCCTACGGGGGCGAGGAGCCCGCCCGCACGCTGGCCGCAGCCGGCAGGGTGGACCTGCTCGCCGAGCACGTCCCGTGGCGGGACCGGTACACCTACGTCTACCGCGGCGAGGCCGGCTACCTGGATCACCTGCAGGCCGGCCCGGAGCTGGCCGAGCGGGTAGCCGCAGTCCACACCTATCCCATCAACGCCGACGAGCCGCGCTTTTTGCGCTACGACGCCGACGATCCGGCGCACGTGGCCGAGGATGCGTTCCGGGCCGCGGACCACGATCCGGTAGCCGTGGACCTGTCGGTGGCGAACTAGCGAGGCCGTGAACACCGCCCCGCTTTCCCTGTATCGTGGCGTGATGGACCGCGAAGAGCTCCGGCAGACCCTCCAGACGCTCCGCGACGACTTGCTCGCCCTCGACGGCGAGGCGGCGCGGGACCGCAACGCCCCCTGGCTCCCGCCGTGGGAGCGCCTCCTGCGCCGCATCGACGGCCTCATCGCCCGCCTCGAGCGGGACGACGAGCCGCTGCTGGTGGTCCTCGCCGGGGGGACCGGCGCGGGCAAGTCCACGCTGGCCAATACCCTGGCCGGCAGCGCCGTGGCGGCCACCAGCGCCCGCCGGCCTACCACTGCCGTGCCCACGGTGATGGGCCGCTCGGCGGAGCTGGATACGGTCCTGCGCCGCGGCGTGCTGGCCGCCGAGGCGGAGCGCGCTGCCTTGCGGACCGCGCCGCTGGCGAGCGTCCCCGCAGGCCTGGTGGTCGTCGATGCCCCCGATGTGGACAGCGTCGAGTCGGCCAACCGCGAGGCCACCGAGCGGTTGCTGGAGGTCGCCGATGTCTGGATCTGGCTGGCCACGGCCCGGACCTACGCCGACGAGGCGGGCATGGCCTATCTGCGCCAGGCCGCCGAGCTGGACGTCTCCACCCTGGTGGTGCTCACCCAGGCCAGCGAGGCCGAGGCGGCGGAGATCCTCCCGGACCTGCGGGAGAAGCTCGAGGCGGCCGGCCACCGGGTTGCCGAGACCGCGCACCTGCCGATGGCCGAGATCAGCGGTGAGCGGCTGCCCCAGGCCGCGGCGGCACCGGTGCTCGAGCGCATCCACGCCCTGGCGCCGCCGGAGCAGCGCGCCGCCCACCGGGAGCGCACCGTCCTCGGCGCGGTACGCTACCTGCCCGCGGAGATCGACGCGGTGCTCGAGGCGGTAGCGACCGAGCGCGCCGGCGCGCAGCGGCTGGCGGAGATCCTCGAGGCCGGCTATGCCGATGTCGGCGAGCGGCTGCTCAGCGATCTCCAGGCTAGCGAGCCCCTGCGCCAGGAGGTGCTGAGGCGCTGGTCCGAGCTGGTGGGCAGCGGCTGGCTGCAGCGCCAGCTCCACGCCGCGGCGGGCCGCCTGTCGCCGCGCCGGTGGCTGCGCTGGCTGCCTGGGCCGGGCGGCAGCGCCCAGCGGGTCGAGGACGAGGCCAAGGAGCACGCCCGCGAGGGGATCGCCGCGAGCCTGCACACCGTGCTCGACAGCGCCGCCGCCGAGGTGGAGAGCGCGTGGCAGCAGGATCGCCTCGGGCGGGCCCTCTTCGCCCGCCATCCCCAGCCCCGTGCCGCCGGCCGCGTGGCCCGGCGCGAGGCTGCCGAGCGCCTGGTGGCGGACTGGGAGCAGCGCGTGGCGGAGCACGTGGCCACCATGGGCCGGTCCCGGCTCAGCTGGGCCCGGCGCGCCACCACCGGCATCAACGCCACCTTCACCACGGCGGTGGTGGTGCTCTTCGCCCTCAGCGGCGGCCTGACCGCCGGCGAGGTGGCGCTGACCGCCGCCGGCTCCACGACGACCCACACGGTCCTGACCCGGATCCTCGGCGAGCGCAATGTCCACCAGCTGATCAACGACATCCGCGACGACCTCCAGGGCCGGGTGGCGGAGCTCGCCGACGCCGATGCGCAGGCCTATCGGGCGCTGCTCGCCGCCGCCGCGCCGCCGCAAGAGGCCGTGGCCGCGGTCCAGGCCCGGCGAGACGCGCTGGAGGCGCGGGCGTGATGGCGCTGGCCAGAAGGGGCGAGGAGACCGCGGCGCCGGCGGTGGAGGAGGATCCGGCCGGGGGCGTGCTCGAGCCGCTGGAGGCCCTGGAGGCCCTGGGCGCCGGCCGGCTGCCGCCGGAGCTGCTCGCGGAGATGGCGGCGCTACGGGAGCGCGCCCGGCAGCGCCTGGCCCACTCCCGGGGCCACATCGTCGTCGCCGTCGCCGGTGGCACGGGCAGCGGCAAGTCCTCCCTGGTCAATGCCCTGCTGGGGCAGGCCATATCCAGGCCGGGCGTGCGCCGGCCCACCACCGACCACGTCCAGGCTGCGCCCGTCGGTGACGCCGCCGGCGCCGAGCCCCTGCTCGACTGGCTCCAGGTCTACGAGCGCCACCCGGTGCCCGCCGAGGGAGCGGCGGCGGATCTGCAGGGGGCGCTGCTGCTCGATCTGCCCGACGTGGACTCGGTGGTCCGCGAGCACTGGGACGCGGCGGAGCGGCTCATCGAGCGCTGCGATCTGCTGCTATGGGTTGTGGACCCGGTCAAGTACGCCCACGCCCTGGCGCACGAGGGGTACTTCGCGCGCCTGGCGCACCACGCCGGGGTGCTGCTGGTAGCGCTCAACCACGCCGACCGCCTGGGGACGGGGGAGCAGCAGACGTGCCTGGCGCACCTGCGCGAGCTCCTCGCCGGGCACGGCCTGGGGGAGGCGCGGTGCTTCCTGACGTCCGCGGCGACCGGGGCGGGGATCGCCGAGGTGCGCGGGCAGATCGCCGCCGAGGTGCGCGAGCGGCACGCCCCGCTGGAGCGCATCCGCGCCGATGTGGCCGCCCTGGTGGCGCGCAGCGCGGCGCAGCTGCCGCCGCCGGAGGCGCTGACGCTGGATACCGACGCCCTGGCCGGCGTCCAGCGCCGGGCGGTCAACGAGGCGGAGCTGCGCAGGGGCGCCAGCAGCGCCTACCGCCATGGCGCGGCGTGGGCCACCGGCTCGCCGCTGCAGCGGCTGCTCGGCCCCGTATGGGCCCGCCTGCGCCGGCGCCAGGCCGAAGGGCAGGGGCAGGCCCCGGAGCCGCCGCGGCCGGCCGTCTCTGAGCCCCAGGTCCGCCAGGGGCTACTCGGGGGCGTCGCCTCGGCGGCGGAGCGGTTGCCCGAGCCGGCGGCGGAGCGGCTCCGCCAGCTCGCGGCCTCGGCGGCGGCACCGTTGGCCGAGGACCTGCGGCAGCGTCTGGCGGCGCTGGCCATCGAGCCGCCACCACGGTGGTGGTGGGACGGGGTGGGGACGCTGCGTGCCGCGGCGGAGATGGCGGCGGGGCTCGGCCTCGCCTGGCTCGCCGGCCGGGGCGTGGCCGATTGGCTCACCCTGCCGCCGGTGCCGGCCCCGGCGCTGATCGGGGAGATCACCTGGCCCCTGGCGTTGCTCGTCGGCGGCGGCCTGGGCAGCGCAACGCTCGGCCTCGGGGCGCGGCCGCTGATCGCCCTCGGGGCGCAGCGCCACGGCCGCGCCCTGCAGCGGGCGGTGTACCGGGAGGCCGGGGCCACCGACGGCGAGCCGCTCGCCGAGCTGCAGCAGGAGCTGTCGCGCTGCCGGGCGCTGAGCGAGCAGGCCCGCCGGAGCGCCGCGGCCCTCGGCGCGCCGGATCACTCGAGCAGCGGGTAGGTGCCCCGCTCGTCGTGGACCTCGGAGGACGCATGCCCCAGCCCGTGATCGTCGCCCTGGAGACCAGCACCGAGGCCTGCTCGGTGGCGGTGTATCGGGATGGCGAGGTACACCACCACACCGAGGAGGCGCCACGCCGCCACACCGCTCGGTTGCTGCCCATGCTCGAGGCCGTCATGGCGGAGGCTGGGGTGGTCGGCAGCTCGGTGGATGCAGTGGCCTTCGGCCGTGGGCCGGGCGCCTTCGCCGGGGTGCGCCTCGCCGCCTCGCTGGCTCAAGGGCTGTGTACGGGCTGGGCGGTTCCGGCGCTCCCGGTCTCCACCCTGGCGGCGCTGGCCCATGGCGCTCGCCGTCGCCACGGTGCCGAGCGGGTGCTGGCGGCGCTGGATGCGCGCATGGGGCAGGTCTACTGCGGCGCGTTCGCTGCCACCGAGGAGGCCGGCATGGCCCTGCAGGGCGAGGAGGCCGCGCTCGAGCCGGGGGCAGTGGCGGGCGGCGGCCCGGCCTGGTTCGGCATCGGTCGGGGATTCGCCGCCTACCCCGAGGCCATGCCGGCCACCGGCGCCGGATGTGACCCCGATGCCCTGCCCGAGGCGCGGGACCTGCTACCGGCGGCCCTGGCCGAGTGGCGAGCCGGGCGGACGACGCCCGCCGAGGCGGTGCGACCGGTCTACCTCCGCGAGGGGGTCTAGGCCCTCAGCCCGTCTCGAGCAGGCACGCCCGGAAGCTGTCAGCGAGCCCCTCGAGCAGCTTGAAGTAGGCGTCCGGGCCGGCCTCCAGGTCCGTGCCCAGCGGATCTAGCGCGCCGCTGCGGGCGTCGAGGCCGTTGACCAGCGAGCGCACGATGGCCGGCTCGAACTGCGGCTCGCTGAATACGCAGACGGCGCCGAGCTCGCGGATGCGCTCGCGCAGCTCCTGCAGGTGGCCCGCGCCCGGCGGCTGGTGGGGGTTGAGCGTGACAGCGCCCACCGCCTCGAGCCCGTAGTGCCGCTCGAAGTAGCGGTAGGCGTCGTGGAAGACCACGTAGGGTTCGCCCTGGACCGGCTCGAGCCGCTGGCGCAGCCGCTCGTCTAGCGCCTCGATGCGTGCCCGCTGCGCCTCGGCATTGTCGCGGTAGGTCTCGGCGTGCTCCGGGTCCAGGGCGGCGAGGCGCTCCGCCACCGCGGTCGTGATCGCCTGCGCGTTATCCGGATCGAGCCAGAGGTGGTAGTCGCGGCGGTGGCCATCCCGGTGCCCGCTGCCGGTGTCGTGGCCGGACGAATGGGACTGGCGGGGGCCGATCACCTCGACCCCGTCCAGCCGGGCGGCCGTGAGCACCGAGCGGGCATCGTCGTGGCCCGCCAGGGCCGGCTCCAGGAAGGTCTCCATATGCGGGGAGATGTGGACGATCAGGTCCGCGCCGCGCACGGCCCGGGCCTCCGAGGGCCGCATCGCGTAGGTGTGCGGTGAGTCCCCGGCGGCGAGCAGCAGCTCCGGCTCGCTGACGCCCTGGGTAACGCCTGCCACCAGGCTGTGCAGGGGCTTGATGGAGACGACCACGCTCGGCCCGGCCGCCTGGGCCGTACCGGCCAGGAGCAGCAGCGCCGCGCCGAGCGGCGCGAGGAGCGTACGCATAACGGTCCCTTCCGTTCCCAGACACGTACTCTTTATGTTATATAGTATCAAACTATCCAGCAACGGCGAGCACGCGATGGCCAGCTCCGATCAAGCCGTCGTTACCGAGTTCTTCGCGGAAGGGCACGACCACAGCGCCTGCCGGGAGGCCGCGCTGGCCGCGGCGGAGGCCATCTGCCGCACCCGGGGTATGCGCTTTACGCGGCTACGCCGCCGCGTGCTTGAGCTGATCTGGGACCGGGACTATCCGGTCAAGGCGTACGAGCTGCTCGAGCAGCTCCGCGGCGAGCGCTCCGGCGCGGCGCCGCCCACCGTCTACCGCACCCTCGATTTCCTCCTGCGGGAGGGGTTCATCCACCGCGTCGAGTCGCTCAATGCCTACATCGGCTGCGGGGATCCGGGGCACGCCCACCCGGTCCAGCTGCTGGTCTGCCGCCACTGCTACAAGGTCGCGGAGCTCGCCGACGACGATGTGGCCCGGCTCCTGCAGCAGAAGGCGTACGCGCGGGGCTTCGCCGTGGATGCGGCCGTCGTGGAGCTGGAGGGGGTCTGCCCGAGGTGCGGCGGATGAGCGGGCCGGGCACGGAGCAGCGGGCAGCAGGGCCGTTGATCCGGGTCCAGGGAGTGGCGGTTACCTTCGGCGACCGCCGGGTCCTCGATGCGGTCAGCCTGGACGTGCACCCGGGCCGTATCGCCACGCTGGTGGGCAACAACGGTGCAGGCAAGAGCACCCTGCTGCGGGTGCTCCTGGGGCTCACCCAGCCGGCGGCCGGCGCGGTCTGGCGCGCGCCGGGGCTGCGTATCGGCTACGTCCCCCAGCAATTCGCCGTGGACGCCAACCTGCCGATCACCGTGCGCCGCTTCATGGCGCTCGCCGGCCGGGTCGGGGCGTGGCGCTGGCAGGAGGTCATCGACGACACGGGCGTGGGGCCGCTGCTGGACCAGCCGCTGCAGGTGCTCTCCGGCGGGGAGACGCGCCGGGCCCTGCTCGCCCGGGCGCTGCTGCGGCGCCCGGCACTGCTCGCCTTGGACGAGCCTGCTGCGGGGCTCGACCGGCATAGCCAAGGGGCGCTGTACCGGCTGATCGGCGGGCTGCGCGAGCGCTACGGCTGCGCCGTGGTGGTCATCTCCCACGACCTGAACCTGGTGATGGCGGCCAGCGACGAGGTCCTGTGCCTGGACCAGGGGCGGATCGCCTG
>CAJXLI010000038.1 GCA_913055575.1 uncultured Ectothiorhodospiraceae bacterium | reverse complement strand
CACCGGATCGGCGTGCTCTTCCAGCACGGGGCGCTCTACTCGTCGCTGACCGCCACCGAGAACGTCGCCCTGCCGCTGATCGAGCACGCCGGGCTGGACCGGCCCGAGGCGGAGGAGCTGGCGCGGGTGTACCTGGCCCTGACCGGGCTCGACCCGGCGGCCGGGCCCCGCTACCCCTCGGAGCTCTCCGGCGGCATGGTCAAGCGCGCCGCCCTGGCCCGGGCGCTGGCGCTGTGCCCGCAGATCCTCTTCCTCGACGAACCCACCGCCGGGCTCGATCCCATCGGCGCCGCCGCCTTCGACCGGCTGCTGGTGACCCTGCGCGACGCGCTCGGGCTGACGGTCTTCCTGGTCACCCACGACCTGGACACCCTCTACGCCGCCTGCGACCGGGTCGCGGTGCTCGCCCAGAGGCGGGTCCTGGCGGTAGGTAGCCTTGAGGAGGTCGCCGCTATCAACGAGGATTGGGTCCAGGCCTACTTCAACGGCCCGCGCGGACGCGCGGCCCGCACCGCACGGGAGACGCCCTGAATGGAGCCCCGGGCGCACCACTTCTGGATCGGCCTCGCCACCCTCCTGCTCGCCGTCAGCGGGCTGCTGCTGGGGGTCTGGCTCGCCGACGCGCCCCTGGCGCCCGGCGAGCGCCGGAGCCTGGATGTCGTCTTCGACGAGGATGTCAGCGGGCTCTCGGAGAGCAGCCCGGTCAAGCTCAACGGCATCACCGTGGGCCGGATCGAGCGCCTGCGCCTCGACCCGGACGACCCGCGCCGGGTGATCGCCCGTATCAGCGTCGGCCCCGAGGCGCCGCTGCGGGCGGATACCGAGGCGCAGCTGGGCAGCTCGGGGCTGTTCACCGGCGGCGCCCACATCCGCCTGAAGGCCGGCGATCCGGGCGCGCCGCCGCTGGAGGCAGCCACCGACGGCGTCCCGCGGATCGAGGCGAAGCCCTCGCCCCTGGCGCAGCTGCGCAGGGACAGCGACCAGCTCCTCGCCGACGTCGACAGGCTCATCAGCCGGGCCAACGATCTGCTCTCCAGGACCAATGTGGCGCGGCTCTCGGCCACCCTCGAGCACCTGGAGCAGGCCAGCCGGACGCTGGCCGAGCGCAGCGACGACCTCGGCCGCGGCGTCACCGCCTTCGCCGACAGCGGCGAGGCCGCCGAGCGCACCCTGGACGAGGCGTCGCGGCTGATCCAGCGCAGCCGCACCCTGCTCGACGGTCCCGGCCACGAGGCCCTGGCGAGCACCGCCCGGGCCTCGCGGGCCCTGGCGGCGAGCGGCGCCACGGCCGAGGCCCTGCTCGACGACAACCGGGCCGCCATCGAGCAGGGGCTGCAGGGGCTGCGGGAGATCGAGCCGCTCGCAGCGGAGCTGCAGCAGACCCTCGCCACCCTACGGCGGATCGCACGGCGTCTCGGCGAGGATCCCGGCGGGCAGCTGCTGCGCCGCGAGGAGATGGAGACGTACCGGCCGTGACCGCCACCGGGACCACCGCCCCGCCCCTACGGCGGCTCGGCCGCACGGGAGCGATCCTGGCGCTGCTGCTGCTCGGCGGCTGCTCGATCCTGCCCGAGGTGGAGCGCTACACCACCTACCGCCTGCCGCCGCTCGAGGCCGAGCCGAGGGCCACGGAAGCGCCCTGGGCGCTGCGCATCGCCCCGCCGGCGAGCAGCGACCTGCTCGCCGGGCCGCGCCTCCCGGTCCGCCTCGGCGAGCACCGGATGAGCGTCTACCGCGGGGCGCGCTGGGTCGCCCCCCTCCCCGGGCTCTGGCAGGACCACCTCATCGAGGCCTACCGCAGCGACGGGCGCCTCTCGCGGATCACGGACAGCCCGGACCCGGTGGAGGCCGACCTGGTCCTGCACACCACCCTGCGTGCCTTCCGCGTGCTGACCCCGGAGACCGAGCCGCGGGCCCGGGTGACCGTCGATGCCCGGCTGATCGCGCCCCGGCAGCAGCGGCTCGTCGGCGCCGAGCACTTCCGCACCACGGCCCCGGCGGCGGGCCGTAGCGCCGACGCCGCGGTAGCCGCCCTGGGCGCAGCCAGCAACGAGGTCACCCGGGCCCTGATCGAGTGGACCCTCGACTCGGCGCCGGCAGGCGGCGAGCCGGCGGACGGGCGCAGCCGGCAGCCTTGACATGGGCAGGCCGGCCCGGCATATTGACCGCCCTTACAGGGCCCGCGGCGACGTCTCGCGGGCCTGCGCCTTCGAGGATCGCAAGCGAGCAGGAGTGAAACCGTGGCGAATATCCCGAGCGCCCGAAAGCGTGCCCGCCAGTCGGAGGAGCGCCGGCAGCGGAACAAGTCCCGTCGCACCCAGATGCGCACCTCCATGAAGAAGGTCCTGAAGGCGGTGAAGGCCGGCGACCACGGCGAGGCTCAGCAGGCGTACCGCGACGCCACCCGGACCATCGACCGCACGGCGAACCGCGGCGCGATCCACCAGAACAAGGCCGCGCGCCACAAGGCCCGGCTCAACGCCCGGGTGCGCCAGCTCGCAGGCTGACACCGCCTACCCTAGGCGGGGCACGGACCGTGCAAGGACGGCGGGCGCTTGTACAGCGCCCGCCGTTTATTTGCGTCCGCCTATCCCACCCGCCGGATCTACCACTGCCGGCTCCGAGGCTGCAGGCGGGCCGGCGCCGGCCGCCCGAAGGGCCGGCATAGCGCACCGCCCGCGCCGCCCCGGCGCCCGAATCCCTACGCCATAACCACCATGTTGTCCCGGTGGATGAGCTCCGGCTCATCCTGGTAGCCAAGGACCGTCTCGATCTGGCTGCTATCGTAGCCACAGATGGCGCGGGCGTCATCGGCGCCGTAGTTCACGAGGCCGCGGGCCACCTCCTGGCCCTGCGGATCGATGCAGGCGACCAGCTCGCCGCGCGAGAAGCCACCGGCTACGTCGACGACCCCCACCGGCAGGAGGCTCTTGCCGGACTCCCGCAGGGCCCGGGCGGCGCCGGCATCGAGGGTGAGCCGGCCGGCGGTGCGCAGATGGCTGGCCAGCCACTGCTTGCGCGCCACCAACGGCTCCTGGTCGGGGACGAAGAGCGTGCCCAGCCCCGGCTCGGCGTCGGCAAGGCGCTGGATGGCCCGCGGCTCGCGGCCGCTGACGACCACGGTATGGGTGCCGGAGCGCGCCGCGCGCGCCGCGCCGCGGACCTTGGTCAGCATGCCGCCGCGGCCGAGGGCGCCGGCCTGGGCGCCGCACAGCGCCTCCAGCTCCGGGTCCCCGGCGCGGACCTCCTCGAGCAGCCGGGCATCGGGGTGCGCCCGGGGATCGCGGTCCATGAGCCCCGGCTGGTCGGTGAGGATGAGCAGCGCCTGCGCCTCCACCAGGTTGGCCACCAGGGCGGCCAGGGTGTCGTTGTCACCGAAGCGGATCTCGTCCGTGATCACGGTGTCGTTCTCGTTGACCACCGGGATCACGCCCAGGCGCAGCATCTCGCGCAGGGCGCTGCGAGCGTTGAGGTAGCGGCGCCGGTCGGAGAGGTCATCGTGGGTGAGCAGCACCTGGGCGGTCTGCAGATCGTGGCCGGTGAGCTCCTCGGCCCAGGCGTGGACCAACCTGCTCTGGCCGACACCGGCGGCGGCCTGCAGCTGGTAGACCGGCCGGGGGCGCTCGCGCCAGCCGAGCTGCTGCATGCCCGCGGCCACCGCGCCGGAGGAGACGACCGTCACCTGCCGGCCGGCCTTGCGCAGGGCTGCCACCTGGTCCGCCCAGGCGCGGATCTGCTCCTGGGCCAGCCCGCGCCCGTCGTCGGTAATGAGGGCGCTGCCGACCTTGACCACCCAACGCTGCGCCGTGCGCAGCGCCTCACGCCGATGCACTTGGCTCCTCCTCGCTGCGCTGCTGCTCCAGATAGGCCATGATGTCGTGGCAGATGGGGTCCACGCCCTCGCCGGTGAGCGCCGAGATGCCGTAGACCGGGCCCGCCCACTCGAGCCCGCGGGCGATGGCCTGGACCCGCTCGGCGCGCGCCTCCTCGGGCAGCGCATCGAGCCGGTTGACCACCAGCCAGCGGGGCTTGGCCGCCAGCTCCGGGCTGAACGCCGCCATCTCCTCGAGCAGGGTCCGCGCCTCGGCGACCGGATCGCCGTCGCGCTCCTCCCAGGCCACGCCGTCCACCAGGTGGAGCAGCAGGCCCGTCCGGCTCAGGTGCTTGAGGAACTGCACGCCGAGCCCGGAGCCCGCCGCGGCCCCCTCGATCACGCCGGGGACATCGGCGACGACGAAGGAGCGGTGCGCCTCGAGCCGGACGACGCCGAGCTGCGGGTAGAGCGTGGTGAAGGGGTATTCCGCCACCCGGGGCCGCGCCGCGGAGACGGCGCGGATCAGGGTCGACTTGCCCACGTTGGGCATGCCCAGCAGGCCCACGTCGGCGAGCAGCTGCAGCTCCAGGCGCAGATCGCGGGACTCACCGGGGCTGCCCTCGGTAGCCTCCTGCGGGGAGCGGTTGGTAGAGCTCTTGAACTGGAGGTTGCCGCGGCCGCCGCGGCCGCCGGCGGCCACCAGCATGCGCTCGCCGTGGGCGGTGATATCCCCGATGACCTCACCGGTCCCCTCGTCTACTACGAGGGTGCCCACCGGCACGTGCAGGGTGCGGTCGGTCCCGGCGCGCCCGGTCCGCTGCTGCCCGCCGCCGTCGACGCCGCATTCGGCGTGGAAGCGGCGCTCGTGGCGGTAGTCCACGAGGGTGCTCAACCCCTCATCGCCCTCCAGGTAGACGTTGCCGCCGCGGCCGCCATCGCCGCCATCCGGGCCGCCGCAAGGGACGTACTTCTCGCGGCGGAAGTGGGCGCAGCCGTCGCCGCCGTCGCCGGCCCCGACGGTCAGGGTGACTTCATCGACGAATCGCATGGTGGTCTCGCCTGCGCGCTCGCGCTTGCCTAATAAAAAAAGCCCCGCTCAGGGGCGGGGCTTACCGGTTCCAGCCTGCAGCCGCCGCGTGCGGCTGCAGTGCTCAAACCGCTTCGATGCGGATCTGGCGCCGCTGGGACGGCCCCTTGCGCTCGAAGACGACGCGGCCCTCACTCTTGGCGAAGAGGGTGTAGTCCTTGCCGACCCCGACGTTGTCCCCCGCGTGGAAGTGCGTGCCGCGCTGGCGCACCAGGATATTGCCCGCGTTGACGTGCTCGCCGCCGAAGCGCTTGACGCCGAGGCGCTTGGATACGGAATCTCGGCCGTTCTTGGTGCTGCCGCCTGCCTTCTTGTGAGCCATGGCTTGCGCCCTCCGTCAGCCCGCGTTGATGCCGGTGATCTTGACCTGGGTGTACGGCTGCCGATGGCCGTGGTGGCGGCGGTAGCCGTGCCGGCGCTTGAACTTCGTCACCTCGACCTTGCGGCTCCGGTCCTGCTCCAGGACCTCGGCCTGCACGCTGCTGCCCTGGAGGTGCGGCGTGCCGACTTGGACCTCGCTCCCCTGGCCGACCATGAGGACATCGTCGATCTCCACGGTCTCGCCGACCTCGGCCGGGAGCTTCTCGAGTCGCAGCACGTCACCTTCCGAGACCCGGTACTGCTTACCGCCGCTTCGGATCACCGCGTACATCGGCGTCTTGCTCCTGTCTGCTCTGATGGCTGCGGGCTCCGACCGATACGGCGCTAACACCGCTACCGTGCCCGGGGGCCGGCGAGGCGGGCTGCCTTACGGGGTGGTCGGTGCGGTGTCTGCGGTCGGTCCGCGTCGCCTGGGTTGTCTGGTCGGGGTGGCAGGATTTGAACCTGCGGCCCCTGCCTCCCGAAGGCAGTGCTCTACCAAACTGAGCTACACCCCGATTGTGCGTCTCGCTACGCTGTGCGTGACACCGAGCTGCTCGCCAAGTCTACCAGCGCGTCGCGCCACGGACTAGCGGGCACGGCCGAGGTTAGCTGCTCTACGGCTTGCTGGACCTCGACCTCAGCAAGTCGCCTAGTATATTCAGCCGAGCCGTTCTTTGCAATGGCCTGCCCTACGGCCTCCATCTGCCCCAGGCCGCCGGCCTCGATGGCCTCGCGGATGAGGTTGCGATCGGCCTCATCGCCCTCGCGCATGGCGTGGATCAAGGGCATGGTGGTCTTGCCCTCGGCCAGGTCGTCGCCGATATTCTTGCCGATCTGGGCGGCGTCGCCGCTGTAGTCCAGGGCGTCGTCGACGAGCTGATAGGCGGTGCCCAGGTGCCGGCCGTAGGCCGCCAGGGCCTGGCAGCCGCCCTCGTCGAGGCCCGCCAGCACGGCGCCGTTCTGGCAGCCCGCCTCGAACAGCGTGGCCGTCTTCCGGTAGATGACCTGCCGGTAGTCGGCCTCGGTGATGTCCGGCTCATGGACGTTCATCAGCTGCATCACCTCCCCCCGGGCGATGGTGTTGGTCGCCGCCGCCATGATCTGCAGCAGGGGCATGGAGCCGATCTCCACCATCATCTCGAAGGCCCGGGTATAGAGGAAGTCGCCGACGAGGACGCTGGCCTCGTTGCCCCAGATGGTGTGGGCGGTCTGCTCGCCGCGCCGCATGTCGGAGCTGTCCACCACGTCGTCGTGGAGCAGCGTCGCGTTGTGGATGAACTCGATAATCGCGGCGAGCTGGAGGTGATCGCGTCCCTGGCAGCCGCAGGCCCGGGCCGCGAGGACCACGACCGTGGGGCGCAGGCGCTTGCCGCCGCTGTGGATGATGTGCTGGGCAAGCTGGTTGATCAGGAACACGTCCGAGGCGAGGCGCTCCTCGATCAGGCGGTTGACCGCCGCCATGTCATCGGCGGCTAGCTCGCGGATCTCGTCCAGGTTCATCGGCAGGATCTGCGCTCAAGGTAAGGCGCCTGGATACTAGGTGGGGGGAACGGGAGTGTCAACCGCTCTCGACGCCCCGAGCGCTGCGCCACATGGACCCCAGCAGCAGGACGGCCAGCACCGGCGCCGCGTAGACCACCACGAGCGCCAGGGTCGCCGCCAGCTCTCGCACGGGATCGGGGATCGGGGGCCCGGCGAGCAGGCTGTAGGCGGTGACGCGATCCAGCCAATGGCCGATATCGGGGCTCTGGAACGTCCACTCGCTGCGCCCCAACGGCGGCAGCCCGAAGGGGCTGTCGACCACCGCGTAGACCAGCGCCGGCGCTGACCAGGCCAGCCAGCCGGCCGTTAGCCGCACGGCCGTCACCCGGGCCAGGCCCGGGCGCTGCCAAGCTGCGTAGATGGCCACCGCACCGATCACGGCGAAGCCTGCCCAAGCCGGCCACCATGCCGGCCAGCTCGCGGCGATGGGTGTAACCACCCGCGGCCCGGCGAGCAGGGTCAACACCGCCAGCAGGCCGACCAGGACGAGCACCGACCAAGATCCCCGCTCCATGCCTCCTCCTTCATTCGGGCCAACCGCCCGGCCAGATAGGTGAAGGGCGGCCGCCCGGGAGCGTATCAACCTACTGCAGGCCGGGGTAAGCGGCGAGCGGAGCAGCGTCGCTCAGGCCTACTGGCGCTTGGCGATGCGGGACCGGATCAGCCGCACCACGAGCCAGATGGCGAAGACCACCACCGGGACGATCACGCCCTGGGCGAGCTCGACCTGGAGGGGGACACCGGCCTCCTTGACGGCCTTGAGCAGGTAGCTGATCAGCCCCATGAGGTAGTAGCTGATCGCCGCCACGGAGAGCCCCTCGACGGTCTCCTGGAGCCGGAACTGGAGCTTGGCGCGCCGGTCCATGGAGTCGAGCAGATCGCGGTTCTGCGCCTCCAGGGCGACGTCGATCCGGGTACGCAGCAGATCGGTGGTGTGCGAGATGCGCTCGGCGAGCGATCCGCGGCGCTCGGTGACCGTCTCGCAGGTGCGCATCGCCGGGACCAGGCGCCGCTCCATGTACTCCTGGATGGTCTGCACACCCTGGATGCGCTGCTCCCGCAGCTCCTGGATCCGCCGCCCGACGATCTCGTGGTAGGCGCGGGCAGCGTGGAAGCGGTAGTTGGTGTGGTTGCCGATGCGCTCGACCTGGGCGGCGAGGCCCATGAGCTGATTGAGCAGCTGCTGCTCCTCGTGGTGCTGCTTGGCGCTCGTCAAGTGCTCGGTAATCCCCGCCAGCTGCTCCTCGAGCTCGTTGAGCTGGGGGTTGAGGGCGCGCGCCACCGGATAGGCGAGCAGGGCCATCATGCGGTAGGTCTCGATCTCCAGCAGCCGCTGGATCGCGCGCCCGGCCTGGCGCTCGCGCAGGCTCACGTCGCGGACCAGGATCCGCGAGAAGCCGTCCTGGTGGATCCGGAAGTCCGTCCACACGCGGGCGGCGCCGCCGCTGATGTGGCTGCCCACCACGGTGTTGTCGTTGAACAGCGAGACCACCCCGGCGCTCGTCCTCGGCTGGCTCCAGGACGGCTCCAGGGCCAGGTGGATACCCACCAGCCGCGGCCCCGGCAGCCGGTCGAGCCAGTCCGGCGGCAGGCGCTCGATGGGCGGCGCGTCGAAGGGGTGGCTGAAATCCTCCTCGACCAAGAAGGTGTAGGTCGAGAACTCCGTACGCCGCTCCCACTTGAGGCGGAAGGGGCCGAAGTCCTGGGAGATGTGCTGGGCGCCCGGCTCCGGCGGCTCCACGCCGTAGCGCTGGCACAGCTCGACCACGGCCTCGCGGTCGGTCTCGGCCGCGTCACGCCCGGAGAACAGGGCCAGGTGGCTAACCCGCACGGGCGCGCGCAGCTGCTCGTACGGGCGGGCGTGGATCTCGTCGTTGATCTCCTGGCGCAGGGGATGGTCGCTGTAGGCGCCATTTACGGCCTCGGCAGGCGCCTGGTCGATCGCGTTCAGGGGCATATCGCTGGCCTGTGCTCGGCAGTTGGGCCGCCGCCGCACGGCGCGCGGCGGCCGTTAAGGGTATGGTATCCTCCCTCGCGCACGCTAGGGGTAGCGACGTATGCGAGAGCTGATCCTCGGCGGGGTGCGCTCCGGCAAGAGCCGCTACGCCGAGAGGCGGGCCGACGAGCTGGCTGACGAGACCGTCTACATCGCCACTGCCCGCGCGCACGACGCGGGCATGGCCGCGCGCATCGCGGCCCACCAGGCCGAGCGTCCGGCGCACTGGCGGACTATCGAGGCCCCGCTCGCCCTGGCCGAGGCGATCCAGGCGCACGACGCCGCCGGGCGCGTCCTCCTGATCGACTGCCTCACCCTGTGGCTCACCAATCTGCTAGCCGGCGCCGGCGAGACCGAGGACCCGGCGCCGTCCGCAGCCGAGCTACAGCGGGAGCGTGCCGAGCTGGGTGCGGCCGTCGAGGCGGCCCGCGGCCACCTCCTGCTGGTCAGCAACGAGACCGGCCTCGGTGTCATGCCGATGGGCGCCCTCGCCCGGCGCTTCTGTGACGAGGCCGGAGCGCTGCACCAGCAGATGGCCGAGCGCTGCGAGCGGGTGACCTGGACCGTCGCCGGCCTGGCTCAGCCCTTGAAGAGCTGCCCCCTCGACGACGGGCCGACAACGCACCAGGAATGAGGAGCACGACGTGAACCGACCGGAGTGGCTAGACGCACCGATCCTGCAAGCCAGCCAGGCCCACACCGATCGGGCGCGGGCCTACCAGGACCACCTCACCAAGCCGCCGGGCTCGCTCGGGCGTCTCGAGGCGATCGCCATCCAGCTCGCCGGCCTCCAGGGCACCGACCAGCCCACCGTGGATCCGGTCCACACCACCCTGTTCGCGGGCGATCACGGCATCGCCGAGGACGGGGTCTCAGCCTTCGACCCCGTGGTCACCAAGCAGATGATGACCAATTTCGCCGACGGGGGCGCGGCCATCTGCGTGCTCGCCGAGGAGATCGACGCCAGCCTGGAGGTCGTGGACGTGGGCACCTGCTGGCAGGGCGAGGTCCCCGGGGCCGTCCGCGATGAGCGTATCGCCGCCGGCACGGCCAACATGCGGCTCGGCCCGGCGATGAGCGAGGCGCAGCTCTACGCGGCGCTGGACGCCGGCGCCCGCGCCGTGGACCGCACCGTCGAGGCCCACGGCACACGGGTGTTCATCGCCGGCGAGATGGGTATCGCCAATACCACGGCGGCTGCGGCCGTAGTGGGGGCGCTGCTCAACAAGCCGGCGCCGGGGCTCGTCGGGCCCGGCACGGGCCACGACGCCCACGGGCTGCGCCGCAAGGCCGAGGCCGTGGACGAGACGCTGGCCCTGCACCGCGAGCAGCTCGGCGGCGCCGGCCACCTCGCCGCCGACCCGTGGGAGGCGGGCCGGCGCGTAGGCGGCCTGGAGATCGCCGCCATGGCCGGCGCCTACCTCCGTTGCGCCCAGCGCGGCGTGGTCATCGTGGTCGACGGCTTCATCAGCGGCGCGGCAGCGCTGCTCGCCGAGCACCTGCGCCCGGGCACCCGCGCCTGGATGCTCCTCGGCCACAGCTCCGCCGAGCCGGGGCACCACCGGATCGTCGCCGCCCTCGGCGGCCGGCCCATGGTGGAGTTCGGCATGCGCCTCGGCGAGGGCAGCGGCGCCGCCACGGCCATCCCCCTGATGCGCATGGCCTGCGCCATCCACAACCGCATGGCTACCTTTACGGAGGCCGGCGTAACCCCGGAGGGCGAGGCGTGAGGCCGCCGCTCCAAGGCCAGGAGACCTGGGTCGACCTCATCCGCCACGGCGAGCCGGAGGGCGGCCGGCGTTACCGCGGCGCCCAGGACGACCCGCTGAGTGCCTACGGCTGGGAGCAGATGCGCTGCGCCGCGCTGGAGCCGGAGGCCCTGACCCGGATCGTCTCCTCGCCGCTGAGCCGGTGCCGGGGCTTCGCCGAGCGCTACGCCGCCGAGCAGGGCCTGCCCTTGACAGTCGAGGAAGGCTTCCGGGAGATCGGCTTCGGCGACTGGGAGGGCCTGACCCCGGCGGAGCTCCACGAGCAGGACCCCGAGGGGCAGGCCCGCTTCTGGGCGGACCCGCTCGGCTTCACACCGCCCAACGCCGAGCCCATGGGCGCATTCCAGCAGCGGGTGGTCACGGCCTGGCAGGCCATGATCGACCGCTACCGCGGCGAGCACCTGCTGGTCGTGGGCCACGGCGGGCTCATCCGGGTGGTCCTGGCCCACCTCCTCGAGCTGCCGCTGCGGGGGTTCAACCGGCTCTACGTCCCGTACGCATCGGTCAGCCGCGTCCGGCTGGAGCCCGGTACCGAGCCGACGCTCTTCTTCCACAACCGCACCACGACGACCGGGGAGGGCGAGCGATGAACCTGCTACGGCTGCTGCTGATCGCCACCGCCTTCCTCACCCGCCTCCCGGTCCCGGCCCTGGGCCGGGTCAGTGACCGGGAGAGCGGCGCCTCCCTCGCCACCTACCCCCTGGTAGGGGCCGTCATCGGCGCCCTGCTCCTGCTCGCCGCGGCGCTCACGCAGCCACTGCCGTCGCTGCTCACCGCGGCGGTGGTCGTCGTCCTGTGGACGCTGATCACCGGCGCCCTGCACCTGGACGGGCTCGCGGATAGCGCCGATGCCTGGATCGGGGGCATGGGCGATACCGCACGCACGCTGGCGATCATGAAGGAGCCGAGCTGCGGGCCGATCGGGGTTGCAGCCATCGCCGGCGTACTGCTGCTCAAGACCGCCGCCGTGGCCGCCCTGCTCGACGCCGGGGCGGCGCTGGCCATCGCGACCGCGGCGGTGGCCGGCCGCGCCGGGCTGACGCTGCTCTTCCTGACCACGCCCTACGTCCGGCCGAGCGGGATCGGCGAGGCCCTCGCCTACTACGGGCCGCCTGGCGCCTCGCTGGGCAGCGCCGCCGCCGTGACGCTGCTCGCCGCCCTGCCGGCGGGCTGGCCGGGCCTGGCGGCATTAGGCGCGGCGGCGGCGATGCTGATCGCCGCGCAGCACGCCATGTCCCGGCGGCTCGGCGGCATGACGGGGGATACCGCCGGGGCGAGCGTGGAGCTGACCGAGACCGCGGCGCTCCTCGGCGCCGCGGCGCTGGCGGCGGGCTGAGGCGCCGTGCTGACGGCCTCGCTGATCCTGATCGGCGCGTGGCTGCTCGACCAGGGCCTCGGCGAGCCGTACCGGTACCACCCGCTCAACGGCTTCGCCCGGCTTGCCGGCCGGCTGGAGGGGCGGCTCAATCGCCGAGATCTGGCACCGGCCGCCCGGCGCCGGGCGGGCCTGCTCGGGGTGGCGGCGCTGGTCCTCCCCGCGGTGCTCGCCACGGCCCTGCTCGCCCGCGGCCCGCTGGGCTGGGCCGTCGAGCTCGGGGCCCTCTACCTCTGCCTGGGCGGGCGCAGCCTGCGCGAGCACGCCCGCGCCGTGGCGGCGCCGCTGGGCCGCGGTGACCTGGACGCGGCGCGCGCCGCCGTCAGCCGGGTCGTCGGCCGCGACACGCGGGCGATGGACGCTAGCGAGGTCGCGCGGGCGAGCGTCGAGTCCACCCTGGAGAACGGCAACGACGCCGTCTTCGCCACGCTGCTCTGGTTCCTGGTCGGCGGCGCCCCGGCGGCCGTGGCGCACCGGCTGGTCAACACCCTGGACGCCCTGTGGGGCTACCGCACCGAGCGCTTCAGCGACTTCGGGCGTGCCGCGGCCCGGCTGGACGACCTCCTGGGCTGGCTACCGGCGCGGCTGACGGCGGCGACCTACGCCGTGGTCAGCGGGCGCCTCCGGGCGAGCTGGGCAGCGGTCCGCGATCAGGCCGGCCACTGGCCCGGGACCAACCCCGGCACGGTCCTCGCCGCTGGCGCCGGCGCCCTGGGCGCTACCCTGGGGGGGACGGCCCTCTACGCTGAAGGGCCGCGGGAGCGGCCGCTCCTCGGGGATGGAGCACCGGCCGGCGCGGCCCACGTCGAGCGGGCCGCCACCCTGGTCGAGCGCGGGGCGTGGCTCTGGTTGGCCCTGGCCGCCCTCCTGGGGGCCGTGGCCTGTTGGGGACCTTAGGCTAGAGCGATCCGGCAGCGAGGAGCGAGGCGTGCCCGAGCACGGCGGTAACCTCCACGAGGCGACGGCCCGCTTCGGCGAGCCCGAGGCGGGCTGGGTGGATCTGTCCACCGGCATCAATCCCACCCCCTACCCGGTGCAGGCGCCCGCTGCCACGGCCTGGCACCGGCTACCCGAGGCGGGAGACGGGCTCGAGGACGTGGCCGCGGCCGCCATCGGCGCCCCTGGGGCCCTGGCCCTGCCCGGCTCCCAGGCGGCCATCGGCCTCCTCCCGGCGCTGCGCAGGCCCGCCCGCGTGGCAATCCCAGCGCCGGAGTACGCCGAGCACGCCACGGCGTGGCGCCATTGGGGCCACGCCGTGGAGCGCCTCGACCCGGCGGTCCTCGCCGCCGCCCCGCCGGAGCCGCTGCCCTGGGAGGTAGTCGTGCTCAGCCACCCCAACAATCCCACCGGCCGGCGCTACCCTGCGGCGGCCCTGCGCGCCTGGCGGGCGGCACTGGCCGCGCAGGGCGGCTGGCTGGTCATCGACGAGGCGTTCTGCGACGCCGAGCCGGCCACCTCCCTGGCCGCGGAGGCCGGAGCGGAGGGGCTGCTGATCCTGCGCTCGCTGGGGAAGTTCTACGGCTTGGCGGGGGCCCGGGTAGGCTTCCTGCTCGGCCCGGCGGCCGTGCGCGAGCGCCTGGCCGCCCTGCTCGGCCCCTGGCCCCTGGCCGGCCCCTCGCGGGCCGCGGCCCGCCAGGCCCTGCGCGACAGCGCCTGGCAGCGGGCGCAGCGCGCGGCGCTGGCGGCAGCGGCGGAGCGCCTCGACGCGGTGCTCGCGGACGCCGGCCTGCCCGCCAGCGGCGGTACGCCGCTGTTCCGCTGGGTACCGTGCCGGGCGCCGCGCGAGGTGCAGGCACAGCTGGCCCGGGCCGGGGTCTGGGTCCGCGCCTTCGACGTGCCGGCGGGGCTGCGCCTCGGCCTGCCGGCCGGGGCGGCAGCCTGGCAGCGGCTCAGGAGGGCCCTGGGCGTCGAGCCCTGAATACCCGTAGACGCCCCTTTTTGGTAGAGTAGCGCGATTTCACCGTAGGCACCCTCGAGCGGGACACCAGCGAGAGAGGCTCCGAGCGCCATGGCCAGCACCGAAGCTGTCGAGAGCACCCCCCCGCACGTCGCCGTCGTGGGCGCCGGCGGCTGGGGTCGCAACCTCGTCCGCAACCTCCACGAGCTCGGGGCCCTGCACACCATCGCCGACATTGATCCCGGCCACCGCCGGGCCATGTCCGAGGCCTACCCGGAGGTGGGCGTCACCGCGGACATGGCGGCGATCCTCCAGGACCCGGACATCGAGGCCGTGATCATCGCCACGCCGGTGGGCACGCACCACGCGCTGGTGCAGCAGGCGCTGGAGGCGGGCAAGGACGTCTTCGTCGAGAAGCCCCTGACCCTGAGCAGCGACGAGGCCTGGCAGCTGGTGGCGCTCGCCGAGCAGCGCGGGCGGCTGCTCATGGTCGGCCACCTGCTGCTGTTCCAGCCCGCCATCCACTGGCTGCGCGACTTCCTCGATGCAGGCCGCATCGGCCAGGTCCATAGCGTCCACCAGGAGCGCCTCGGGCTCGGCCGGGCGCGCGGCTACGAGAACGCCCTGTGGTGCCTCGGCACCCACGATGTGGCCGTCCAGCGCTTCCTCCTGCCCGGCCACGCGCCCGAGTCCATGAGCGTGCACGGCCAGTGCATGCTCCAGCCCGGCGTCGAGGACGACGTCCACCTGCACCTGAGCCACGACACCGGGCTGGAGACCCACCTGCACTGCTCCTGGCTGTGGCCGCAGAAGCGCCGTGTCCTGGTCATTGTCGGCAGCGAGGGCATGGTGGAGTACGACGAGCTCCGCCAGGTCATCATCCACCACCACAAGGGCATCGACGGCAGCCTCGAGAACATCGATCAGGGTGCCGAGGAGGTCTTCGAGGGCCACGACCAGCCGTTGCGCCTGGAGCTGGAGCACTTCCTGGCCCGCGTGCGGGACCGCGCCCCCTCCACCTCCGACGGCTACTTCGCGGCGACGCTCGTCGATCTCCTGGCGAAGGCCGAGACCCGGCTGCGGAACACCGAAAATGGATAGGGAGCAGTAGCGTGCAGATCCCGATCTACAACCCCAAGCCGCAATACGAGGCCCTCCGCGGCGAGCTGGAGCGGACCGCCACCGAGCTGCTGGCCTCCGGGGCCTATATCCTCGGCCCCCAGGTAGAGGCCTTCGAGCACGCCGTGGCGGAGTACCTGGGCTGCCGCCACGCCATCGGGGTCAACAGCGGCACCGACGCCCTGCTCATCGCCCTGGCCGCCGCCGGCGTGGGACCGGGCGATGAGGTGGTGACCTCGCCGTTCACCTTCTACGCCTCCGCCGAGGTGATCAACCTGATCGGCGCTACCCCGCGCTTCGCCGACATCGACCCGGACACCTTCAACGTCACCGCCGAGACGCTGGAGGCGGCCTGCTCCGCGCGCACCAAGGCGCTGCTGCCGGTGCACATCTTCGGCCAGGGGGCGGACATGGCGGCGGTGAACGCCCTCGCCCGGCGCCGCGGCCTGTACGTGATCGAGGACAACGCCCAGGCCTTCGGCGCCCGCCAGGGCGGCCGGCGGCTCGGCGCCCTCGGCGACCTCGGCGCCCACTCCTTCTACCCCACCAAGAACCTCGGCGGCTTCGGCGACGGCGGCATGATCACCACCGACGACGACGAGCTCGCCGCCCGGTGCCGGCTTCTGCGCCTGCACGGCCAGGAGGGCCGCGACTGCCACACCCGGATCGGCTACAACTCGCGGCTCGACGCCATGCAGGCGGCACTGCTGCACGTCAAGCTCCCCTACGTGGACGGCTGGAACGCCCAGCGCAAGGAGATCGCCGCCCTCTACGACCACCGGCTCGCCGACGTGCCCGGCTTGAGCACGCCACAGGTCGCCCCCCACGGCGACCACATCTACCACCAGTACACGGTGCGTATCGGCGATGGCCGCCGGGACGCCGTCCGCGACGCCCTGCAGGCCGCCGGGATCGGCTGCATGGTCTACTACGCCGTCCCGCTCCACCACCAACCGGTCTACCAGCAGCACCTACAGGACCGCTGCCCTGCCGCCGAGCGGGCCTGCCAGGAGGTGCTCAGCCTGCCGATGTGGCCCTACATGGGCGAGGAGCGCGCCGAGCGCGTCGCCGAGGCCGTGCACCGGAGCCTGGCCGGGTAGGCGGCCTACGGCTGCTGCACGCCGTTGCGGCGCTCTGGGAGGTCCGGGCCACCGGTAATCTCCGCCACCGCCATCTCGGCGGCGTCCACGAAGGGCATCAGGACGCGGTCCGCACCCTTGCGGCGCAGGTAGTCGGCGTCCATGCGGGTGTGCACGGTCACCGCCAGCCTGCCCTGGTAGCCGGCGGCGCGGAGCGCATTGATGAGGGTGCCGCCTACGTCGCGGTCCGGCGTAGTGCTGATGATCCAGCGCACATCCCCTAGCGGCAGGCTCCGCGGGAACTCGGGGTCCGAGGCATCGCCGTAGTGGGCCATGTTGCCGGCATCGCGCCACTCGGCAACGACCACGGGGTCGAAGTCGATCCCCAGGACCCGCCAGCCCCGCGCCTCGAAGTTCTTCGCCAGCTGGTGGCCGTAGCGGCCGAGGCCGAAGATCACCACGTCGGCCTCGTAGTGCTGCCCCGGCTGGCTGTCCAGGGCGATCTCCGCATACGGGGTGCTGCGCTCGAAGACCTCGAGCAGCGGCGCCAGGCGCTCGTAGATGGGCCGGGCGTAGAAGATCAGGTAGGTGGAGACGCCGATGGTGATCAGGCCCACCAGGGTAATCAGGGCCATGGCCTCCTGATCGATGTGGCCCACGGACAGGCCGAGCGATCCCAGGATCAGGGAGAACTCGGAGATCTGCGCCAGCGTGAGCCCGGTGAGCGTACCGGTCCGCTTGCGGTAGCCCATGATCCCCATGATGGCCAGGATGATGAGCGGCTTGACGAGGAGCACGAAGGCCGAGAAGAGCAGCGCCAGCCCGATCTGATCGCCGATGGTGGCGAGATCCAGCTGCGCGCCCAGCGAGATGAAGAAGAACAGCAGCAGGAAATCGCGCAGCGCCGTCAGCCGCGACGCCACGGCCTCCCGGTACGGCGTGGAGGCGATGGCGATACCCGCCAGGAACGCCCCCACCTCCTTGCTGAAGCCGAGCATATCGCCGCCCGTGGCCATGGAGACCGCCAGGGCGATGGAGAACAGCACCAGCAGCTCCGGCGTCCGCGCCAGCACGTCGAGCAGCCGCGGCAGGACGTAGCGCATCAGCAGCGCCAGGACCGCCAGCACGCCGATACCGGTCAGCACGACCCGGGCCACCTCGTAGCCGATGTGGGCCTCCCCGTCGGCGGCCGTCAGCGAGGTGATCAGGATCATCGTCAGGATGACGCAGATGTCCTGGACGATGAGGATGCCGATGGCGATCCGGCCGTGGAGGGCGTCGATCTCCTTCTTGTCCGACAGGAGCTTGACCACGATGATGGTGCTGGAGAAGGTCAGCGCCACCGCCACGTAGAGCGCCGCCACGGGCTCCAGGCCCGCGGCCAGGGCGATCAGGAAGCCGACCAGGGCGGTAAGGGCCACCTGCCCGAGCCCGGTGACCAGGGCCACGGGCCCCATGGTGCGGATCAGGTGCAGATCGAGCTTGAGCCCGACGACGAACAGCAGCAGCGCGATGCCGATCTCCGCGAGGAGCTCCATCATGGGCTCGTGGCCGTCCACCCACCCCAGCACCGACGGGCCGACGAGGACGCCCACGGCGATGAAGGAGACGACCAGCGGCTGCTTGAGGCGGGTCCCGATGAAGCCGATGACCGCCGCGACAAGCAGCAGGATGGCGAACTGGTTGAAGACGCCCTCGATAGCGGGTATATCGGCCATATCTCAGCCCTGGTCGGCAGCGGCGCTCGCTCGCCGGGAGCCGGCGGCGACCGCGCACGCCGCTGGTAGCGTGGTTAGCGGACGTGGGCGACTTCCTGGCCCAGCATCTCCGCCGTGACCAGGACCACCCCGCCCGGGGTGACGTGGAAGCGCTCCCGGTCGCGGACCGGGTCCTCGCCGATCACGCTCCCGGCGGGGATGCAGCAGCCCTCATCGATGACGGCCCGGCGGACGCGGCAGCCGCCCTCGACGGTCACGCGGGGCAGGACGACGGCCTCCTCCACCTCGGCGCCGGCCTCGACCCGGACGCGGGAGAAGAGCACCGAGCGGCGCACGGCGGCGCCGGCGATGATGTTGCCGCCGGAGACCATGGAGTTGTCCGCCGTGCCGGCGTTGCCCGCTGCATCGTGGATGAACTTCGCCGGCGGCAGCTGGGCCTGGTAGGTCCAGATGGGCCACTCGTCGTCGTAGAGGTCGAGCTCAGGGTCCTCCTCCACCAGCTCCTGGTTCGCCTGGTAGAAGGCATCGACCGTGCCGACGTCGCGCCAGTAGGCCTGCTTGCCGGTCACCGGATCGCTGAAGGGGAAGGCCTGGACGTGGTCCCGCTCGATGGCCTTGGGCAGGACGTCCCGGCCGAAATCCCGGGAGCTGGTGAAATCCTCGGCGTCCTCGCGCAGCATGCCGAAGAGGTAGTCGCGGTTGAAGACGTAGATGCCCATGGAGACCAGGGAGACATCCGGATGGCCGGGCATCGGCTCCGGCTCCCGCGGCTTCTCGGTCAGCGCCGTCACCCGGCCGTCTTGCTCCACGGACATGACGCCGAAGGCCCGCGCCTGCTCGCGGTCCACCTGGACGCAGCCGACGGTGACGTCGGCGCCGGTCTCCACGTGCCGGGCGATCATCGCCCCGTAGTCCATCTTGTAGACGTGGTCGCCGGCGAGGATGAGCACATACCCCGGATCGTGGGCCTTGATGATGTCGATGTTCTGATAGACCGAGTCGGCCGTGCCGGTGTACCAGAGCGGCTTGTCCATGCGCTGCTGCGCCGGGATGAGCTCGACGAACTCGCCGAACTCACCGCGCAGCCCCCAGCCACGCTGCACGTGCTGGATGAGCGAGTGCGCCTTGTACTGGGTGAGGATCCCGACCCGGCGGATCCCGGAGTTGATACAGTTCGACAGCGGGAAGTCGATGAGCCGGAACTTGCCGCCGAACGGGATGGCCGGCTTGGTACGCCAGTCCGTCAGGCTGGAGAGCCGCCCCCCTCGACCGCCGGCCATGATGAGCGCAAGGGTCTCGCGCGTCAGGCGGCTGACGAACCGCGGGTTGTGATCGAGGAACATGCG
>CAJXLI010000037.1 GCA_913055575.1 uncultured Ectothiorhodospiraceae bacterium | reverse complement strand
TGCTCCACGCCGCGGGCGTGCTCTTCAGCCCGACGCGCAACCAGCCGGACAACCCGCGGGAACGCCGCCATATCGCCCCCTGGGCACGCGCCCTAGAGCGGGATGCCAACCACCCAATGCAGGAGTGAGGACGCCGTGAGCCAGGATTCCTTCAACGTCCCGTCCCTCGCCCAGGACCCCGAGGCCAACGGGCCGCCGCGCCTAGATACCGGCGCTACAGGCGGGGTCCAGCCGCACCAGGCGAGCGCCGAGCACCAGGAGGCCCTCGGCTTCCCCGGCACCGTGCCCGAGGACTGGCAGGAGCGGGCCCTGGCGCGCATGGAGGAGCTGCTCGAGCGCAACCGCTCGCTGCGGGTCTTCATGGACACCTGCGTCCGCTGCGGGGTGTGCGCGGACAAGTGCCAGTTCTACCTGGGCACCGGCGATCCGCGGAACATGCCGGTCTACCGCCAGGACCTGATGCGCGACGTCTACCGCCGCTACTTCACCCCGGCGGGCCGCAACTTCCCGGGCCTGGTCCGCGGCCGCGAGCTCACCTGGGAGCTGCTGCAGGCGTGGTACACCTACTTCAACCAGTGCTCGCAGTGCCGCCGCTGCTCGTTCTTCTGCCCCTACGGCATCGATACCGCCGAGATCACCATGGCGGCGCGCGAGATCCTCGACGCCGCGGGCATCGGGACGAAGTACACCAACGAGATCATCGGCAAGGTCCACAAGATCGGCAACAACCTGGGCCTGCCGGGCCCGGCCCTGGAGGACACCCTCGAGGGGCTGGAGGAGGACCTCAAGGACGACACCGGCCACGACATCCGGATTCCCCTGGACCAGGAGGGCGCGGACGTGCTGCTCGTCACCCCGTCCGCGGACTTCTTCACAGAGCCCCACGTGGACGGGCTCATGGGCTACGCCAAGGTCTTCCACCAGGCGGGCCTATCCTGGACCTTGAGCTCCTACGCCTCCGAGGCGGCCAACTTCGGGATGTTCATCGGCAGCTACGAGCAGATGAAGCAGATCGCCGAACGCGTCCGCAAGGCCGCCGTGGACCTCGGTGTCAGCCGGATCGTCGTGGGCGAGTGCGGCCACGCCTGGCGGGTGGCGTACAGCTTCTGGAATACCCTGGCCGGCATCGGCCGCGGTGCCGACGAGAGCGACGAGTACGCCCGCGCCCTGCAGCGGCAGCTCGACCCGCGCTACCCGGTCCCGCAGCACATCTGCGAGCTGACCCAGGACCTGGTCGATCGCGGCATCATCGAGCTCGACCCCGAGGCCAATGACCACCTCGGCGGCGTGACCTTCCACGACTCGTGCAACGTCGCCCGGGCCTCGCGCATGGGCAACCGCCCCGGCGGGCAGCTGGAGATCCCGCGCCAGCTGCTGCGCGCCAGCGTGAGCAACTTCCACGACATGGCCGACGCCACCATCGGCGAGACCACCTACTGCTGCGGCGGCGGGGGCGGGCTGCTCTCCGACGAGATCATGGAGGTGCGGGTCAAGGGCGCCCAGCCCCGCGTCTCCGCCCTGCGCGAGACTATGGACGAGCACGGGGTCGACCGCATGGTGGCCATCTGCGCCATCTGCAAGGCCCAGTTCAGCAAGGTCTTGCCCTACTACGACATCCCGCGGGAGACCATCACCAGCCTCCACGAGCTGGTGGGCAATGCGGTGCGGCTGGACCGCGGAGAGGTTTGAGCCGGCAGCGGTAGCGCCCGGGCCCCAACAGGAGGGAGAGCGTCATGGCGAGCCAAGCGGAAGATATCCCCTTTACGTTCCGCCGCTTCCAGGAGGGCGACGACCGTCCGCGCCCCTTGAGCGAGCAGATCTTCAAGGCGGACAAGTCCCACAAGTGCCCCACCTACGTGCACCGGACGCCGCCGTGCCAGGCCAATTGCCCGGCCGGCGAGGAGATCCGGGGCTGGCTCCACGCCGCCCGCGGGCTGGAGAAGCCTCCGGAGGGGGAAAGCTGGCAGGACCTCGCCTTCCGGCGGCTGACCGCAGCCAACCCCTTCCCGGCCATCATGGGGCGCGTCTGCCCGGCGCCGTGCCAGCAGGGCTGCAACCGCCGGGTCGTCGATGACCACATCGCCATCAACGCCATCGAGCACACCATCGGCGAGTACGGCCGCACGCACGGCCTCGACCTCGGCGAGCCGGGCCCGGATACCGGCCACCGAGTGGCCGTCGTGGGTGGCGGGCCGGCGGGCCTGTCCGCCGCCTACCAGCTGCGCAAGCGCGGCCACCACTGCACCATCTTCGAGGCCCAGCCGCAGGTCGGCGGCATGATGCGCTACGGCATCCCCGGCTACCGGGTCCCCCGCGAGGTCGTGGACACCGAGATCCAGCGCATCCTCGACCTCGGCGTGGCGGTGCGCACCGAGTGCCGGGTGGGCACGGATATCACGCTCGAGGAGCTGGACAGCAGCTACGACGCCGTGCTCTGGTCCGTCGGCACCCACGAGGGCCGGCCCCTGCCGGTGGACGGCTGGGACGACGCCCCCAACTGCCTGACCGGCGTCGGATTCCTCCGCGCCTTCAACGAGGGCCGGCTGGGCGCCGTCAGTGACCGCATCCTGGTCATCGGTGGCGGCGACACCTCCGTGGACGTGGCCTCCGTCGCCCGGCGGCTGGGCTACAGCGCCGATCTGCCCGACGAGGAGCGCCCCGAGCACGCCGTGGTCGGCTATACCGCCCACGACGCCGCCAACCTCGCCGTCCGCGAGGGCGCCGCGGTCATCCTCACCTCCCTCTTCACCCGCGAGGAGATGGCGGCCTCGGAGCAGGAGATCGACGACGCCCTGCGCGAGGGCGTTGAGCTCCGCGACAGCGTCATGCCCACGACGGTGGAAAAGGACGAGGACGGCCGCGCCTGCGCCGTGCACTTCGCCGAGTGCCGCATGGAGGGTAACCAGCCCCACCCCATCGAGGGCACGGAGTTCCGCGTAGAGACCGACCTGGTCATCGCCGCCATCGGGCAGAAGGGCAATCTCGATGGGATCGAGGAGCTGGACAACGGCTACGGCTTCATGGAGGCCGATGCACGCTACCAGCTCGCCGGCCGCCCGGGGCACTTCGTCGCCGGCGATATCATCCAGCCCCATCTGCTGACCACCGCCATCGGCCAGGCGGCCACCGCGGTGGCCAGCCTCGACACCTACCTGCAGGGGCAGCAGCCGGCCAAGCCGCCCAAGGTCAACGCCCACCACTTCAATCTCCTCGACGCCCTGCGCCGGGCTGGCCGCGAGCCGGAGCCCTACGAGCCGGAAGCGGTGCGCGAGACGGATCACAGCGCCTTCGCGATCCACAACTACGAGGACCGCGGCGCCCACGAGGTGATCCGCCACGATCGGCTCTACCTCGGCTACTTCACCCCCGGCAAGCGTCCTCAGCGCGAGCGCCGGCAGATCGACCCGGATGGCGTGGTGGGCGACTTCCACGAGCGGATCTCCCCCCTCGAGGCGGATACGGCCCACAAGGAGGCGCGGCGCTGCATGAGCTGCGGCATGTGCTTCGAGTGCGACAGCTGCCTGATCTACTGCCCGCAGAGCGCAGTGGAACGGGTCCCCAAGGGGGAGCGCGCCATCGGCCGCTATGTGCGCACCGATTACAGCCGCTGCGTCGGATGCCACATCTGCCGGGACGTGTGTCCCACGGGGTATATCCAGATGGGCCTCGGTGAGTGAGGAGGCACACCATGCGGCGGAAGCATAGATACGCCTGGGTCGCCGCCGGCGCTGCGGCCGTGGTGGCCGCCACCGGGCTGGCGCTGGCCGTCGGCGGCGCGCCCGGCGGAGACGCCCGGCCGCAGGCGGTCACCGACCGGCCCGAGCCGCGCGGCGACACGTGCATCCACGAGGACCCGGAGCGCATGCGGCGCGTGCACATGGACCGGCTCCATGCCCACCAGGACCCGGGCGCCCGCGAGGGGCGCAGTGACCCGGAGTGGAATCTGCAGAGCTGCGTGCGCTGCCACGCCGCTCCCGAGGCGCAACAAGTAGCGGGCCACGGGCCATCCGGCAGCGAGGACATGGCCTTCTGCGCCAGCTGCCACGAGTACGCGGCGGTGGAGCTCGACTGCTTCCAATGCCACAGCACCGACCCGGAGGGGCGTCCATGAGCGACGAGCAGCCGACCCGAGTCAGCCGTCGCCAGGTACTCGGCGGCGCAGCGGCGTTGGCCGGGGTATCCCTGGCACCGGGGCTCTTCCTGGTGCAGGCCCAGGCGGCCGGTACGGGCGCCGATAGCAGCGTGCGCTGGGGCCTGCTGGTGG
Source organism: uncultured Ectothiorhodospiraceae bacterium (assembly GCA_913055575.1). Classification (GTDB taxonomy): domain Bacteria; phylum Pseudomonadota; class Gammaproteobacteria; order Nitrococcales; family Halorhodospiraceae; genus Halorhodospira. The sequence continues at coordinate 14,862 of CAJXLI010000037.1, read as the reverse complement.
ATACCACCCGCTGCCCGGCGGACTGCGAGGCCTGCGTCGACGCCTGCCAGGCGGAGAACGGCTGGCCCACGGGCGAGGCGACCGAGCACCCCCAATGGATCCGCAAGATGGTCGTGGGCACCGGCGAGCGGGACGGCGCCGAGCAGGCCCTGCCCGTGATGTGCCAGCACTGTGCCGACCCGCCGTGCGTCAGCGTCTGCCCTACCCACGCCTCCTTCAAGCGCGACGACGGCATCGTGCTCGTGGACAAGCACCGCTGCATCGGCTGCCGCTACTGCATGATGGCCTGCCCCTTCCACGCCCGCTCCTTCGTCGACGCCCCGGTTACGGCGCACGCGTCCGAGGGCAACTACCCGCGGGGCAAGGGGACCGTGGAGGCGTGCACGCTGTGCGTACACCGCATCGACCGCGGCGAGATCCCGGCGTGCGTCGAGCGCTGCGCCCAGGAGGGCCATGCGGCGCTGGTCTTCGGCGACCTAAACGATCCCGACAGCGAGATCCGCCGCGCCCTGCGCGAGCGTGTCGCCACCCCCCTGCGCGGCGATCTGGGCCTGGACCCGGGCGTGCGCTACCAAGGACTGTCCTAAGGGAGCCCAGCCATGGCAGCACGGATCCGCTATCGCTACCTCGGCCGCGAGCACCCCTTCCAGTGGCTCGCGGCCCTCGCCGGCGCCGCCCTGGTGGCGCTGGGCGGCGCAGCGACGGGGCTGTACCTGATTACTGCCGGCCACCACGTCACCGGCATGGACAACCAGGTCGTCTGGGGGCTGCCCCACGTCTTCGCCATCGCCCTGATCCTGGCCGGCAGCGGCGCTTTCGGCATCGCCGCGCTGGCCCCTCGCCTCGCCGGCCCGCTCGGCCACCCCTGGGGCCGCCTCGGCACCGCTGCGGCCATCGCCCTGCTGCTGGGCGGCCTGGCCATCCTGCTCCTGGACCTGGGCAGCCCGCAGCGGATCCTCGCGGCCGTGTGGCTCAACCCGCTGTCGAGCTTCAGCCGCAACATCGCGCTCTACACCGCCTTCACGGCGATCGCGCTCATCCACCTCGGCGCCCTGATCGAGCCGCGCATGCGGCGCTACGTCGGCATCACGGGCACCCTCGCGGCCCTCGTCGCGCTCCTGCTCGCCCTCAACGTGGGCTCGATCTTCGGCATGCTCGGCACGCGCCCCGTCTACGGCGGCGCCATCATGATGCCGCTGTTCCTCGCGAGCGCCCTCGCCTACGGCACCGCCGCCTTCGCCCTGGTCTGGCAGGCCGTGCTGCGCAGCCAGGGGCAGGCCTCGCCCCCCGCGGCGACCGCCTGGCTCGCGATGGCACTGCTGACAAGCGTGATCGCCACTGCCGCGCTACTCGTACTCCACTTCCTGACCCTGCTCTATCAACCGGACCTTCAGGAAGCCGCCCGTTTCCTCCTCATCGACGGTGGCGCCTACCCGATCCTGTTCTGGATCGGCGTCGTCGCCATCGGCATCATCACGCCCACTCTCCTCCTGCTGCGGCGGCCAGCCCGCGCTCGCGGCCGGGCCCTCGTCGGGGCCTCCGGGTGCGTCCTTGCTGGCGGGCTCGCCCATCTCTTCGTGGTGATCGTCGGCGGCCAGGCCATCCCGCTGCAGATCTTCCCCGGCCGGGAGGTCACCGGCGCCGGCTTCGATGAGGAGGCTGCCTCTTACGTACCCTCTGCCTGGGAGGCGCTGGTTGGCCTCGGCGGCGTCGGCCTGGCGCTGGCCATCCTGCTCCTGGCCCTGCGGGTGCTACCCTTGACCGTCAAGCACCTCCCCGACGAGGCCAGGTCCATGCACGCTGACAGCGACCCGGTGACCCGGAGCGGCTCCGAGGCGGGCGAGCCGGCGCCGAGCTGAGCCGTGCCATGACGCCCCCGCCTCGGCGCCTGTACCTCTCGGCCCTGCACAAGGGCTCCGGCAAGACCTCGCTGACCATGGGGCTGGCGGCGGCCCTGCGCCAACAAGGGGCCGCCGTCCACGCCTTCAAGCGGGGCCCGGACTACATCGACCCGGGCTGGCTCAGCCAGGCTGCCGGCCGGCCCTGCCGCAACCTCGACCTCCACACCATGGGGCGGGACGAGATCCGCACCGAGGTCGCCGCCGCCGACGGCTGGGCCCTGATCGAGGGCAACAAGGGCCTCCACGACGGCATCGACCCGCAGGGACGGGATAGCAACGCCGCCCTCGCCGCCGAGCTACAGGCGCCGGTGGTGCTGATCGTGGATACCCGCGGGATGACCCGCGGCATCGCGCCGACCGTGATCGGCCACGCCCATTTCGACCCGCGCGTCCGCGTCGCCGGGGTCATCCTCAACCGGGTCGGCGGCCGCCGGCACGAGGCGAAGCTGCGCCAGGCCCTGGCCGCCTATACCGACGTCCCGGTGCTCGGCGCGGTCCCCGACGACGCGGCGCTGCACATCGACGCCCCCTACCTGGGGCTGATCCCGGCGGCGGAGCAGGCGCAGGCCCAGCAGGCCGTCGAGCGCCTCGGCGAGCGCACCGGCGCGTACCTGGACCTGTCCGCGCTGCAGGCGGCAGCCGAGACAGCCCCCCAGCTCGCGGCGCCCGCCACGAGCCCGCCCCGCGAGGCAGCCGGGCCGCCGCTACGCATCGGCATCGCCCACGACCGCGCCTTCAACTTCTACTATCCCGGCGATCTCGAGGCCCTCGAGCACGCCGGCGCCCGGCTCGTGCGGATCGATATGCTCGGGGATACCGCGCTGCCGCCGGTCGACGGGCTGATCCTCGGCGGCGGCTTCCCGGAGCGCCACGCCGCGGACCTCGCCGCCAACCACGCCATGAAGGCTGCCGTGGCCCAGGCCGCCGCCGAGGGCCTGCCCATCCACGCCGAGTGCGGCGGCCTGCTCTACCTGTCGCAGCGCCTACACACCGGACAGGGCAGCCACCCCATGGCCGGCGTACTGCCGGTGGACACGGAGATGACCGGGCGGCCCCAGGGCCACGGCTACATGGCACTCCAGCCCACGGCCGACGCCCCCTGGTCGCCGGCGGCCGAGGGGGCCACCGCCACGGCCCACGAGTTCCACTACTCCCGGCTATGCACCGAGGCGCCGGACGACATCCCCCGCGCCTACCGCCTCGACAGGGGGCGCGGTCTCGGTGACGGCACCGACGGGCTCATCGTCGGCAACACCGTCGCCGCCTACGCCCACCTGCGCGATACCCGCGCTTGCCCCTGGACAGCGCGCTTCCTCGCCTTCATCCGCAGCCGGCGCGGGACGGCCGCTGGCCATTGACCCAGATCAAAAAACTTCGGCTATCCCCCTTTATTTCCGACTTTCTGATGTATATAGTCGGAATAGATAAGAACAATAGCCGCAACCTCAAAGTGGCTCGATAAAAGATAGATACGGCCCAATAAGAACAAGGACCAGGTGCACCCCATGGGCCCCCGGTCGAACGTCAGGAGGAGACATGTACGCCGGGAAAGACGCGGAGCCAACCGGCATTCGCCGGCGCACACTACGGCGGATGGCGGAGCATCCCTGGCCGCTCGCCACCGAGCAGCCCGCGGCGCCCGAGCGTAGGGGGCAAAACGGCTGGAAGCCGATCCGCCTCCTGCGCAACAAGCCCTCACCCACCCCCTTCCCCGAGCGCATCGAGCGGCAGGCAGCCCTGGGCCCCGCCCGGGAGGACCGCCGCCTGCAGCTGCTCAACGACCTCGGGGTGGAGGCGGCCCAGGCGCGCAGCCTGAACGAGCTCTTCGAGCGCTACTTCGAGCGGGCCTTGGCAGAGACCCGCGCCCAGGCCACGGCGATACGGCTGTTCGACGACGCAGGCAAGCTGCGCCTGGTCGAGGCCCGCGGCCTCAACGCCGGCTTCGTCGACGCCGAGCAGCGCAGCCCGGCACAGACCTGCCCGTGCGCCGTCGCCGGGCAGGAGCGCAGCGTCCAGTACCGGCACGACCTGCGCGCCTGCATCCGGCGCGTCGGCTGCAACCCCCTGCCCAACCAGCCGCAGCTGGCCCTGCTGGCCGTTCCCATCTTCGACGAGACCGACCAGGCGGTGGGCATCTTCAACCTCTACTTCGAGCCGGAGGAGGCCCACCACTGGATGGAGCCAGCGCAGCTGCTCGAGGGCATCGGCCGCCAGCTCGGCGCCGCCATCAGCCGCCTCCGTGCCGACTACCAGGGCTACCACGGGGCCCTGCAGGAGGAGCGCAACCTCCTCGCCCACGAGCTCCACGACACCGTGGCGCAGGAGGTCGCCACCCTGCGGCTCCGGGTCCGCCAGATCGAGGAGCAGGCGGCCACCAGCGCCGGGACCGAGCAGCTCCTGGGACCGCTCGAGGAGCTGCGCAGCCGCCTGGACCGCACCAACGACCAGGTGCGGACGGTGATGCAGCAGTTCCGTACGCAGGCCCTGGGGACGCCTCTGGAGACGGCGCTGAGCCGGCTGGTCAACCGCTTCAGCCGGGATAGCGGCATCAACGTGCGGCTCATCGACCACTGGCCGGAACTCGCCCTCGGCGAGCGCGAGCAGCTGCACATCCACCGCATCGTCGAGGAGGCCCTGTCCAACGCCTGGCACCACGGCGGGGCAAGCTCGGTCCGTATCCAGATGGAGACCCCGGACGAGGAGCTGAGCCTGCTCATCGAGGACGACGGCCAAGGCTTCGAGCTCGGCGAGGTCCCGGACTCCGACCCGGGCCAGCCCCGCGGCCACGGCCTGCAAGGGATGCGCGAGCGGGCTCGCCACCTGGGCGCTGACCTCAGCGTGGACAGCGACCCAGGCCAGGGCACCGCCCTCCACCTGCGGCTGCCGCAGCCGCAGCGGCTGACCTGGTCCACCAAGAGCCTACATCAGGCGGGGGTATCGGGGCATGCGAATCCTGATCGTCGATGACCACCAGCTCTTCCGGGTCGCGCTCCAGGAGCTGCTCAACAGCCAGGGGCTGACCACGGAGACCGGCTCGGGGGAGGACGACATCCTGGCGCTGGTTGCCGCCTTCGAGCCGGACCTGGTCCTGCTCGACCTGCGCATGCCGGGCCAGGACGGGCTGGCGGTGCTGCGCCAGATCCACCACAGCCGCCCGGACCTGCCGGTGGTCATGCTCACCGGCAGCGAGGAGGAGCGCGACCTCTTCGACTGCCTGCGCGCCGGGGCGCAGGGGTACCTGCTCAAGCACAACGACCCGCAGTACCTGATCTCGGCGCTGTACCAGGCGACGGACGGCAAGATCGCCGTGGCGCCGGAGCTCACGGATACCCTGGCCCGCGCCCTCGGGCAGCCGCCGGACCAGCGTCCCGACCGGCCGCCGTCGGACCCTTTCGCGGCCCTGACGCCGCGCGAGCACGACATCCTCGAGCGCCTAGCCGCCGGGGAGAGCAACAAGGTCATCGCCCGCCACCTGGGCATCTCCGACGGCACGGTGAAGCTCCACGTCAAGGCCGTCCTGCGCAAGCTCGGCGTCCACTCCCGCGTAGAGGCCGCCATCAAGGCCGTGGATTTCGGGCTCACCCGCCGCGGCACCGGCTGACCCTCTCCGCCGGGGGAGCCGCCGCCGGCACCCTTCCCACCTTTGGGGTATTCCGGACCACCCTTGCAATTTGAAGAATGTGTCAAGCGCAAGCCGTCGGTCCCGGCCCTGCCGGATCGAGCCCAGCACACTGTCGAGGGGCACGCTCTATGGTCTTCGACGCCTTCACCGCCGCGCACTGGACGCTGCTCGGCGGCGTCTTCCTCATCGCGCTGATCCTCGGCGCCGTGGTCAACAAGACCAACTTCTGCACCATGGGCGCCGTCTCCGACGCCGTGAACATGCAGGACTGGGACAGGATGCGCGCCTGGGCCCTGGCCGCCGGCGTCGCCATCCTCGGCGTCGGGCTCCTCGAGCCCATGGGGCTGGTCAACGCCGGCGAGGCGACGCCGCCGTACCGCACCGGGCACTTCGCATGGGCGGCCTACATCGTCGGCGGCCTGCTCTTCGGCATCGGCATGACGCTGGGCAGCGGCTGCGCCAACAAGACGGTGGTCCGCCTCGGCGCCGGCAACGGCAAGTCCCTGGTCGTCGCCGCGGCACTGGGGATCACGGCCTACGCCATGGTCTCGCCGCTGCCGGTGGTCGACGCCTCGCTCCGCGCGCTCCTCTTCCCCTGGGTGGACGCCTCGGCCCTGACGCTGAGCCAGGGGCAGGGCCTGGGCCGCCTCCTCGGCGGCGACGCGGCGCCCTGGGTCCGCCCCCTCGTGGCGGCAGCCCTCGGCGGCGGCCTGCTCTACGCCACGCTCCGTGCCGCGGCCTTCCGGCGCAACCGGGACGCGGTGGCCAGCGGGCTCGTGGTCGGGCTCTGCGTGCTCGCCATCTGGCTGCTGAGCAGCAACATCGCTGTCTCCGACGGCTTCGGCCAGCAGTCGGATCTGGCGACCCACGTCACCAACTGGGACTTCCACCACCCCGAGCAGGAGGCGGGCCGGCCGGAGAGCGCCCGCTGGCTCGGGCCCCAGGGGCTCAGCTTCGTCACCCCCCTGTCTCACACCACGACGTACACGGCCCGGGCCTTCGACCCGGCGGTCCTCACCACTGGAGTCATGGTCTTCGCCGGCGTCGCCCTCGGCTCCCTGCTCTGGGCCCTGGTCAGCCGGACCTTCCGCCTCGAGTGGTTCGCCGACCGCTACGACCTGGCCCGCCACCTGGCCGGCGGCGTCCTCATGGGCGTCGGCGGCCCGCTGGCGATGGGCTGCACCTTCGGCCAGGGGCTGACCGGGGTCTCGACCCTGGCCGTCGGCGCCATGCTGGCCACGGCGTCGATCATCCTCGGCAGCGCGTTGACCATGAAGGTGCAGTACTACAAGCTCCTCTACGAAGATGAGGCCACCCTGCGCCAGGCACTGGTCACCGGTCTGGTGGACCTGCGCCTGCTCCCGTCCTCGATGAGGCAGCTCGATGCCATTTGACAGCAGCGCTACAGGGCGTGAGCGCTGGCTCAGCGGCCTGAGGCGCCTCGTCCCCTTCAATCAATGGGAACGGCCCACGGGCGAGCGCCTCCGGGCCGACCTGGGCGCCGGCGCGGCGGTCGCGCTGGTGCTGATCCCGCAGTCCATGGCCTACGCCTCGCTGGCGGGCATGCCGCCGTACTACGGCCTCTACGCCGCCTTCCTGCCGGTCATGGTGGCCGCGATATGGGGATCGCTGCCGCAGCTCGCCTGCGGCCCGGTGGCGATCACGGGGCTGCTCACCGCCTCGGCGCTCACCCCGCTGGCCGAGCCGGGCAGCGGGGAGTTCGTCGCCCTCGCCATCACCCTGGCCCTGATGGCCGGGGCGCTGCAGCTCGTCCTCGGGCTCTTCTCGCTGGGGACCCTGGTCAACTTCCTCGCCCATCCGGTCATCCTCGGCTTCACCAACGCCGCGGCCATCGTCATCGCCCTGTCGCAGCTCAAGGACCTGCTCGGCGTCCCCATGGCCAGCGATACCGGCATCCTCGTCGCCGTCGCCGAGGTCCTCGGCCGCCTGCCGCAGGCCCACCTGCCCACCCTCGCCTTCGGCCTGGCAGCGATGGCGATCATCGCCGCCAGCCGGCGCTGGCTGCCGCGCGTCCCCGGCGTCCTGGCGGCCGCAGCGGGGCTGACGCCCATCAGCTACCTCGTCGGCTTCGAGGGCATGGGCGGCGAGGTGGTGGGCACGATCCCGGCCGGCCTGCCGCCGCTGAGCCTGCCGAGCTTCAGCTGGGAGCAGGTCACGACGCTGTTCAGCTCGGCGGTGGTGATCGCCCTGGTGGGCTTCATCGAGGCGATCTCCATCGCCAAGGCCATCGCCGCCCGCACCCGGGCCCGTATCGACCCCAACCAGGAGCTCGTCGGACAGGGGCTGGGCAACCTCGCCGCCGGGCTCTCCCAGGCCTTCCCCATCAGCGCCTCCTTCTCGCGCAGCGCCATCAACCACAGCACCGGCGCGCGCACCGGCCTGGCCTCGGTGTTCACGGCGCTGATCGTGGCGCTGACCCTGCTGCTGCTCACGCCGCTGCTCTACCACCTGCCCGTGGCGGTGCTCGCCGCGATCATCATCATGGCGGTGAGCAGCCTGGTGGATATCGAGGCCATGCGCCAGACGTGGCGGACCCACCGCCAGGACGGCGCCGTGGCGGTGACCACCTTCGTCAGCAGCCTCGCCCTCGCCCCGCACCTCGACTACGGCATCCTCCTCGGCGGAGTGCTGGCCATCGTCCTCTACCTGCTGCGCACCATGCGCCCGCGCGTGGTGATCCTCTCCCGCCACCCGGTGGACGGCACCCTGCGCGACGCCCGCCGCTTCGAGCTGCCGGAGAGCCGCCACATCGCCGCCCTGCGCTTCGACGGCCCGCTCTACTTCGCCAACGTCGGCCACCTCGAGGACGCGGTGCTCGAGGTCAACCACGAGTACCCGGAGGCGCGCTTCGTCCTGCTCGTCGGCGACGGCATCACCTCCATCGACTCCTCGGGCGCGGAGACGCTCCACAACCTCGACGAGCGGCTGCGCGACAACGGCGTCACCCTGGTGCTCGCCGGCGTCAAGCTGCAGGTCATGGAGGTCCTCGAGCGCGCCGGGGTCGACGCGGAGATCGGCCACGAGAACATCTTCCGCAACGAGGACGACGCCATCGAGGCGATCTACCAGCGCATCGACGATCCAGGCTTCGACCCCGCGCAGTGCCCGCTGCTGCCGCGGGCGGCGCCGTACCACGGCGCCTAGCTCGGCCCGGCGGGCGCCGTAGCCGCTACGGTCCGTCGATCTCGAAGCGGTACATGAGATCCAGGGCGCTGTCCTCGCCGTCGACGGCCTCGAGGTAGAGCTGGCGCGTCAGGGCATAGCGCAGGGTGACGGTATTCACGGGGCTGAAGACGCCCACCCCGTAGGCGACGTAGAGGCGCGGGCTGATGTAGCCCGAGAGGACCACCTGGGTCCCGTCGCCTTCGCCGGTGGCCTCGATCTGGAAGTCCTCGACGCCGGCCCGCTCGGCCACGGACGAGGCCACCCCGCTGCCGCCGTAGAGCCCCAGGGCGAGCGCCGCGGAGGCGAGCATCTGGTCGCTGCCCGGCCCTTCCGCCCCCAGGGGGCGACCGCGGATCAGATAGGAGAGCGCATTCTCCTGGGACATGGCCGGCTCGCTGAACAGGTGCGCCTGCGGGCTGTCGGCGAAGCCGTCCAGCCGGAGCCCGGCGATCACGTCGTCGCGCGGGATGCGGCGCACCGCCTCGATATCCAGCTGCGGCCGTGACAGGGGGCCGGCGAAGATCAGCAGGCCGCGGCGGATTTGGAGCCTCTGGCCGTAGGCGCGGTACTCGCCGTCCGCGATCCGTAGCTCCCCGAAGGCCTCGAGGGCCCCGTCCGCGTGCCGCAAGGTGCGCAGTGAGCCCGTGAGCCGGCCGCGGACACCCAGGGCCGCCAGGGAGACGGCGTCGCCGACGGCCACTTCCACATCGGCCTCCGCGCGCCAGCCCTCGGACACGGGCGCCGGCGACGCCTCCGGCTCTGCCCTCTCCGTTACGACCACCACGTCCCCGGAGCGCGCCACGGCCTGCTGGGGGAGCTCACGGACCGTGATACGGCCGCTGGGGATGGCGACCCGGCCGTCCAGCTGGACCGTGCCCGGCTCAACGCTCAGGCCCAGCCGCGGGCTGACCGCCAGCTCGGCGTAGGGCGGCACGTCCGCGAGCAGCTCCTCCCCCGTCAGGTCGAGGGCCAGGCGCCAGTCGCCGCCGCGCCAGGCGGCGGTGCCGTCGAGCGTCGCCTCCCCCTCGCCGACCCGGAAGTCACCGTCGATCGCCGCCTCCGTGCCGTCGAGCTCGACGCGCAGGTCCAGCGCCTCTACGGTGCTGCCCGACTGCGGGGCCGCCACCCGGCCCTCGCGGAGCTCGAGCTCACCGTCCAGGCGCGGCTCCGTCCGCGTGCCGCTGAGCTGGATATCGGCACGCGCCACGCCGGCCAGCTCGCTGAGCTGCGGGACCAGCGGGCGGAACAGGCCCAGCCGGAGGCCGTCGAGGGCCAGGGACCCGGAGACCGCCTCACCCTCGGGGCGCGGATCTCCGGCGACACGCAGGGTGGCGCTGCCGGCCTCCGCCGCCTCGAGCTCCAGGGCCGCCTCGGCGCGCTCGGGCCGGTAGCGGCCGCTGAGGGCCAGGCGCTGGTAGGCCAGCTCCTGGATCACCGGCTCGCTGTCCGCCTCCGGATCGTCCGCCTCGGCGTCGCGCTCGCGCCGGGTCTCCATCACCAGGCGGCCGTCGCCGCTCTCGGCGCTCATCCGGGCGTCCACGCCCTGCTCCGGCGTCCAGCGCAGCTCGCCCTCGCCGGCCAGGCTGCCCTGCCAGTCGAGCGGCTCAGGCAGCAGCGGCTCCAGCCAGGCCAGGTCGAAGTCCGCCAGGGTGAAGGCGACCCCCGTCCCCTCCGGATCGGCGCGGAGCCCCTCCGGGAGGCGCAGGCGCGCGCCGCGGTAGCGCCAGGCGTGGGCGCCAGCCTCCACGGCGCCGTCGGCGTAGCGCAGCGGGAAGGGGGCCGCCAGCGCCACGGTGTGGCCGGCCACCTCCCCCCCGGCGCCGGTCACCCGGCCGTCCCAGCCGGAGGCCGGACGCCAGCCGCCGGCCAGCTCCAGGTGGGCGGCCCCCGCCTCGGCCTGGCCCCGGAGGGACAGCTGGTGGCTCTCCCGGGTGCCGGTGGCGCGCAGCGTCACCTCCCCGCCTGCCACCTGCGGCAGGCGGATGCCCCGGACGTCGACGCGGGCCTCCCCGGCCTGCCGGCCCAGGGCAGGGATGTCGACCTGCCAGTCCACGGCGTCGACCCGGTGCTCCGCCCAGCTCAGCCCGCGGCCGCGACCCTCGCTGGCGATATCCGGCGCCCCCGGCGGCCCGGTCACCCGCGCCCGGCCCTCCACCTCACCGCCGAGGCGCTCGTCGAGCGCCGAGAGATCGCTCAGCTCGGCGCGCAGGGCCACATCCCAGGTCTCGGCCAGCTCGCCGTCGATACGGAGCTCGCCGCCCGGCACCTCGGCGCGGAGGGCCCGGAAACGCCACGCCCCGTCCAGGGTATGCTCGGCAGCGCCGTCGACGGCGACGGTGCGCCCCTGCCACTCGCCGCGCAGCCCCTCAGTCTCGATCCTCAGGGCCCAGCCTCCGCCGCCGGCCCGGCCGGTCACCGCCAGCGGGCCCGTGATAGCGTCGGGGGCCTGGTCCTGGAATCCGGATGCGTCCAGCCCCTCTGTCCGGGCGGTAACGTCCCAGCGGACCCCGTCGGCCCCCCACCCCAGACGCGCCTCACCGTCCAGGTGCCCGTCGAGCAGGCTCGCGGAGAGCGTCTCGAACACCACCCCGTCGGCGTCGGCGCGGAACGCGCCCTGCCACTCGCCCTGGGGGACGAAGCCGCCGTCCAGCTGCGTCTCGAGCCGGCCGGCGATGCCGTCGAGATCGCCGCTCGCGGTCAGGTCCAGCCCCGCGGCGGAGACGGTCTTGCGCGTCCCCAGCGGCCACCCGAGGGCCACGTCATCGGTCACGATCTGCAGCGGCAGGCCGGGCTCCAGCGGGCGCAGGGCCACGTCGACCCGGCCGCTCACCGGGCCGGCGAGATCGCTCGTCGTGCGCAGGGCGGCCACGGTGCCGTCCAGCCGGGTGGCGAAGCGCAGCCGCTCCGGCAGCATCGGCGCCCCCACGCTGCCGCGGACGAAGAAGGTCAGCGGGTAGGCGTCCGTGGTGTGCAGCTTACCCTCCGCCGTCACCTGCGCGTCGTCGTGCTCGACGCGCAGGCGGCGCAGGTGCCACTCATGCCCGGCAGCGCTGGCCGCGGCCTCGATGCGCCGGATCCGCTGTACCGGCTCGGCGCCGGTATCGAGCCGGAGGCGCTCGAGCTGGAATTGCTCGAGCGCCAGGGCCACGGGCAGATCGATAGCGGGCAAGGCGATGGCATCTCCCGCAGCCCCCGGAGCCGGCTCCGCGGGGGCCGCACCACCCTCGGGGAGGGTCACGTCGACACCGGTGAGCGCCAGCCGGTCGACCTGGACCTCCCCCTGGAGCAGCTGTAGCGGCCACCAGCGCAAATCGGCCTCGTCGACGGCGACCTCGAGGCCGTCGTCGCGCCAGGCCACCGCCTCGACCGCCACCCCGCGCGCCAGGCTACCGCCGACGACGCGCAGGTCCAGGCGCGGCTCCACGGCGTCGGCCACGGCGGCGGCGGTCCGGGCCCCCGAGGTGGTCAGCAGCAGCCAGGCCAGGGCCAGCAGCGCCAGGCCCAGCAGCGCCGCCAGGGCCATCCCGGCATACTTGAGCCCACGCCGTAGCATCTTCATAGACCCGCCCCCAGGGAGAAGTGGATGCGCCAGGACTCGTCCGCCTCGCCGACCGTGGAGGCGAGATCCAGCCGCACCGGGCCCACCGGCGACGACCAGCGGATACCGACACCCGCCCCGGTCTTCGCCTTCGCGCTGAGCTCGTCCAGCTCCTGGTAGGCGTTGCCGCGATCCACGAACACCGCCGGCCGCCAGTCCGGGGTGAGCTGATAGCCGTAGGTCACGCTAGCCACCGCCAGGTAGCGGCCGCCGATGACCGTGCCGTCGACCTCCGGACCGAGGCTCTGGTAGGCGTAGCCGCGCACGCTCTGATCGCCGCCGGCGTAGAAGCGCAGCGAGGGCGGTAGGTCGTCGAAGGCATCGGTCTCCAGCGCGCCCACCTCAGCCCGGGCCGTGAACCGATGGCGACCCCCCAGGGTCCGCACCCAGCGTGTGGCAGCGTGGATGCGGCGCAGCTCGATGTCCGAGCCCAGCGCCGGGTCCGCCGCCTCCAGGGTCAGCTCCTGCCGATTCCCCCAGCTAGGGTCCAGCCCGCCGCGGCTCTGCCCCCGGCTCCAGGTGACCGACGGCAGGTACAGCCACGTGGTCCGGCGCACCCCGTCGATCCAGTAGCGCTCCCGCTCGGCGCGCAACGACAGGACCTGCTGCCAGCCGTTGCCGAAGCGGTGCCGGTGCTGGACGGAGGCGGTCGCCTGCTCGGTCTCGATATCCGCCACATCCTGGGCCTGGAGGCCGAACCGGTACTGCAGCGAGGTCCGCAACGGATCGCGCAGCGGCACCTTGTAGGTACCGACCACGTTCTGCTGCTTCTGGGCGATCTCGGCGTCGATCGCCAGGGAGTGGCCCCACCGGTTCACCCAAGGCCGCTTCCAGCCCAGGCGCACCCGCGGCCCGAGATCGGTCGCGAACCCGACACCGGTGGTGACCTCGTGGCGCGCCCGCGCCGTAAGATCGACCGCCACCGGGACCACACTCCCCTCGGCCTGCGCCCGGTCGGGGCGCACCTGCACATCCTCGAAGTAGCCGCTATCGAGCAGATCCTGATTGAAGGCCGCGACCTCCCTGGCGCTGTACGGGTCGCCTGGCTCGAAGGGCACCAGCCTCTGGAGGAAGGCGTCCGCCAGGGGGGAATCCGGGAAGCGTACCTCGCCGAAGTGGTAGCGCGGCCCGCTGTGGTAGTGCAGGGTTACCTCCGCCCGCCCGGCCTCGGGCGCCACCACCACCTGGCGGGTGACGAACGTACCGTCGAAGTAGCCGCGATCCAGGGCGAGATCCTGGATGGTGCGCCACGCCGATGTGTACACGCCGTGGTGGAGGACCTGGCCCTCGGCGATCGGCAGGCGCTGCTCGATGGCCAGGAAGGCGGGATCGCGGCTCGCCTCGCCGGTGATCAGCACCTCGAGCTCGTCGATGGTGACCGGCTCGCCGGGCGCCACGGCCACGGTCAGGCGGACGCTATCCTCGCCGAGGCGCTCACGGCGGACCTCGATCTCGGCCTGGTAGTAGCCCACCGCCTGGAGCCCGCGCTTGGCACGCTCGGGGGCGCGGCGGCGGAAGGCGGCCACGGCGGCGGGGTCTGCGGCGCTCGGCGCGTCCACGTAGCTGCGCACCTGCTCCGCCAGCTCCCCCTCGACCCCCGTGACAGCCACCTCGACCTCGGCGCGAGCCGGGGCAGGCGCGGCGAGCAGCAGCGCGAGCCACAGCCCGAGGACGGCCACCCCCCTCACCCAGAGCCGAGGCAGGATTGTATACTCGTGGCGTCGTGCACCACCGCTCGGCGGTGGCGGATGGGCCAACCAGGGGATCGAGACGTCCATGAGCGAGGAAGCGGAAGCGGAGCCGGAGCGGACCGAGCAGGATGAACACCATCTGCGGCTGCGCAACATGGTGCTGGAGGATTACGACGACGTTGCGCAGATCATGGACCAGGTGTACCCGGATATGGACGGGGCCTGGTCGCGGGAGCAGTTCGCGGCGCAGATCAACCGCTTCCCCGAGGGCCAGATCTGTATCGAGGACAACGGCCGGGTGGTTGCGGGTGTCATCACGCTAATCGTGGACTACAACCGCTTCGGCGACAAGCACACCTACGACGAGATCACCGGCGGCGGCTACCTGACCACCCACGACCCCAACGGCGACGTCCTCTACGGCGTGGACATCTTCGTCCATCCGGACTACCGCGCCATGCGCCTCGGCCGGCGGCTCTACGACGCCCGCAAGGAGCTGTGCCGGCGACTGAACCTGCGCGGCATCGTCGCCGGCGGCCGGATACCCGGCTACGACCACTACGCCGACGAGATGTCGCCGGAGGCGTATATCGAGCTGGTCAAGCGCAAGGAGGTCCACGACCCCATCCTGTCCTTCCAGCTGGCCAACGACTTCCACGTCCGGCGGATCATCACCAACTACCTGCCCTCGGACCTGGACTCCCACGCCTACGCCACGCTGGTCCAGTGGAACAACATCTTCTACGAGCCCAAGGAGCAGCCGCTCATCTCCCGGCGCAAGGCGGTGGTCCGGGTGGGCACCGTGCAGTGGCAGATGCGCTCGATGAGCTCGGTGGAGGAGCTCATCGACCAGGTGGAGTTCTT
>CAJXLI010000036.1 GCA_913055575.1 uncultured Ectothiorhodospiraceae bacterium | reverse complement strand
GCCATGCGCACCTCGGTGTAGCGCATCGCCGCCGGCGAGTCGCCGTCGATGGAGCCGAAGTTGCCCTGCCCGTCCACGAGCTGGTAGCGCATGCTGAAGCCCTGGGCCAGGCGTACGATGGTGTCGTAGACGGCGGCGTCGCCGTGGGGGTGGTACTTACCGATGACGTCGCCGACGACGCGGGCCGATTTCTTGT
This sequence comes from uncultured Ectothiorhodospiraceae bacterium, assembly GCA_913055575.1. GTDB lineage: Bacteria > Pseudomonadota > Gammaproteobacteria > Nitrococcales > Halorhodospiraceae > Halorhodospira. The sequence goes on along the minus strand of CAJXLI010000036.1, from coordinate 19,517 downwards.
ACGGCTTGTTGGCGTCGTTGCCGAGCTCGCGCATGGCGTAGAGGACACGCCGGTGCACGGGCTTGAGGCCATCGCGGACATCCGGCAGCGCGCGCCCTACGATCACGCTCATGGCGTAATCGAGGTACGACTGCCGCATCTCATCTTCGAGGTTGACGGGGAGGATCTCGCGGGCGACGCCGGTCATGCGCTGCTTCTCAAGGCTCTGCCGAATAAAGGGCTGATGGTATCATACCGCCGCCCCACCGGGCGCGTAGGGAGACAGCCGCTTGGAGCTGACCTATCAACTGATCCTCTTCGGGGCCGCGCTGCTGGTCGTGAGCATCCTGGCGAGCGTGGTCTCCGACCGCATCGGCGCCCCCCTGCTCCTGGTCTTCCTCGGCATCGGCATGCTCCTCGGCGAGGAGGGGCTCTTCGGGATCCGGTTCGATGACCTCCAGGCCGCCCACCTCATCGGCAGCCTGGCCCTGGCGGTGATCCTCTTCGACGGCGGGCTGCGCACCCAGACCTCGACCTTCCGCGTGGCCCTCAGGCCGGCGCTCACCCTCGCCACCCTGGGCGTCGCCGTCACCGCCGGTATCACCGGGGCGGGGCTCGCCTGGGCCCTCGGCCTCGACTGGGAGCAGGGCGCCCTGCTCGGGGCCATCGTCGCCTCCACCGACGCCGCGGCCGTCTTCGGCCTGCTCCACGCCCAGGGGCTGGCGCTCAAGCAGCGCGTGGCCGCGACGCTGGAGATCGAGTCGGGCTCCAACGACCCCATGGCGATCTTCCTGACCATCGTGCTCGTGGAGATCCTCGCCCGGCAACCCGATCTGCTGGCGGCGACCGCTGCCGTGACGTTCGTCCAGCAGCTGGGGCTCGGCGTGGCCTTCGGCGTGCTCGGCGGGATCCTGCTGGCCCAGGTGATCAACCGCGTCACCCTGTCCCCCGGGCTCTACCCGCTGCTCGCCCTCGGCGGCGGGCTGGCCAGCTTCGGCGGCGCCGCGGTGCTCGGCGGCAGCGGCTTCCTCGCCGTCTACCTGGCGGGGCTGATCGCCGGCAACCGCCGGCTCCAGGCGGCGCAGAACATCCGCCGCTTCCACGACGGCTTCGCCTGGCTGGCGCAGATCACCATGTTCGTGGTGCTGGGGCTGCTGGTCACCCCCTCGGAGCTGGTGCCGGTGGCGCCGCAGGGCCTGCTCGCCGCCGCCTTGCTGATCCTCGTCGCCCGCCCGGTGGCGGTCGTCACCACCCTCGCCCCCTTCCGCTTCCCGTGGCGCGAGCAGCTGTTCATCGCCTGGGTGGGGCTGCGCGGCGCGGTCCCCATCATCCTCGGCCTCTTCCCGCTGCTCGCCGGCATCGAGCAGGCGGAGCTGTTCTTCAACATGGCCTTCTTCGTGGTGCTGGTCTCCCTGGTCGTCCAGGGCTGGACCATCGCCCCGGCGGCGCGGCTCCTGGGGCTGGAGGTGCCGCCGGACAGCGGCGCGGCGCAGCGCCAGGAGATCGACGTCCCCCACCAGACGGCCTACGAGTTCGTCGTCTACCGCATCACCGAGGACGCGCCGGCGCTCTACGAGCCGGTCGGCCGGCTCAGCCTGCCGGGCTCCGCCCAGGTGGTAGCCCTGTTCCGCAACGGCGAGGCGCTGCGCCACCCCCGCCGCGAGGTCCTGCGCCCGCGCGACTACATCTACCTCCTGGCGCTGCCAGCGGATATCGCCGACCTCGACCGGCTGTTCGTGGCCCCGGCGCGGCCGGCCTACCTGGCGGATCAGCGCTTCTTCGGCGAGTTCACCCTGGACGGCGAGGCCCGGCTGATCGACCTGGTCACCGCCTACGGGATCTCGGTGCCCAGCGGCGCCCAGCCGGAGGAGACCCTCAACGCCTACCTGCTGTGGCTCTTCAACAACCGGGCGGTGGTCGGCGACCGGGTGCGCATCGACAACCTGCAGTTCACGGTCCGCGAGATGAGCGACGGGCGGATCACCCGGGTGGGCATGCGCATCGGGCGGCAGGGCTGATGCGCGGCCCACCCGGGCCCGGCGTCAGCCTCGGGCCTCGAGCAGCCGCGCGATGCCGTCGGCATCCGGCCGGTGCACGACCCCCTGCTCGGTGACGATGACGTCCACCAGCCCCGCCGGGGTGACATCGAAGACCGGATTCCAGGCGTCCACCCCCTCGCCCTCGGGCGCGATGCGCCGCCCGCCGAGCTCCAGCACCTCACGGCCATCCCGGGCCTCGATGGGGATGTCCGCCCCGCTCCGGGTGGCCGGATCGATGGTCGCGGTGGGCGCGACCACCATCAGCCCTACCCCGTTCTCCCGCGCGGCGAGGGCGACGGCGTAGGTCCCGATCTTGTTCGCCACGTCGCCGTTCGCGGCGATGCGGTCGGCGCCCACGATGGCCCAGTCCACCTGGCCGGCGGCCATCAGGGCCGCCGCGGCCCCGTCGGCGACCACCTCCACCGGGATGCCGTCGGCGGCAAGCTCCCAGGCCGTCAGCCGCGCCCCCTGCAGCCAGGGGCGGGTCTCGTCGGCGAAGACCCGGGCCACGCGGCCATCCGCCCAGGCGGTGCGGATCACGCCCAGGGCCGTACCCAGGCCGCCGGTGGCCAGCGAGCCGGTATTGCAGTGGGTGAGCACGCCGCTGCCGGGCTGGATCAGTCCCGCCCCGGAGCGGCCCATGCAGCGGTTGGCCGCCACATCGGCCTCGTGGATGGCGTGGGCCTCCGCGAGCAAGCTCGGCCCCGGGTCCTCGTCAGCCGGCAGCGCGGCGGCCCGCGCCTCCATCCGGTCCAGGGCCCAGGCCAGGTTCACCGCCGTGGGGCGGGAGCGTCGCAGGGCGGCCACGTCCTCGGCCATGCCGGACTGCCACCGGTCCCCGTGCCGCTGCCACGCGGCCGAGGCCGCCAGGGCGACGCCGTAGGCCGCGGCAACGCCGATGGCCGGCGCTCCGCGCACCACCATGTCGGTGATCGCCTCGGCGACGTGCGCCGCGTCGGGGCAGAAGCGGTACGTCGCTTCCGCCGGGAGGCGGCGCTGGTCCAGCAGGTAGAGGCCGCCGTCGCGCCACTCGAGCGCCCGGACCGTGTCGTGGGAGGCTGTCGTCAACGCGTGGTACCCTCTTCTCTGGATCAAGGGAGCGCATTATGGAACGTGTCGACACAGTGATCCACGCCCGCTGGGTCCTGCCGGTGGAGCCGGCGGAAACCGTCCTCGAGGATCACGGCGTCGCCCTGCGCGACGGCCGGATCGCGGCGGTCGCCCCCAACGACGAGCTGCGCCGCCGGTACGAGGCCGGCGAGCGGCGCGAGCTCGGCGAGCACGCCCTCATCCCCGGCCTGATCAACGCCCACACCCACTCGGCGATGACCCTGCTGCGCGGCATGGCCGACGACCTGCCGCTGATGACGTGGCTCACCGAGCACATCTGGCCGGCGGAGCAGCGCTGGGTCAGCGAGGCCTTCATCCGCGACGGCAGCACCCTGGCGATGGGGGAGATGCTGCTCAGCGGGGTGACCTGCTTCAACGACATGTACTTCTTCCCCGGCGTCACCGGCGAGGCAGCCCGCGAGGTGGGGATGCGCGCCGTGCTCGGGATGATCGTCATCGGCGTGCCCAGCGGCTACGCGCAGAGCCTGGAGGAGTACCTGGACAAGGGCCTCGCCCTCCACGAGGCCTACCGCGACAAGCCGTTGGTGCGCACGGCCTTCGCCCCCCACTCGCCGTACGCCGTGGAGGACGCCTTCCTGGAGCGGATCGGCCGCCACGCCGAGGAGCTGGACGTGCCGGTGCACATCCACCTCCAGGAGACCGCCGACGAGGTGGCGCAGAGCCTGCGCGAGACCGGCCAGCGCCCCTTGCAGCGGCTGGATGGGCTGGGGCTGGTGTCGCCGCGGCTGCTCGCCGTCCACGCCACGCAGCTGGAGCAGGCGGAGATCGATCGACTCGCCGAGGCCGGCGCCCACGTCCTCCACTGCCCCGAGGCCAACCTCAAGCTCGCCAGCGGCTTCTGCCCCACGGCGGCGCTACGCCAGGCCGGGGTCAACGTGGCGCTGGGCACCGACGGCGTGGCGAGCAACAACGACCTGGACCTCATCGGCGAGATGCGCACCGCGGCCCTGCTGGGCAAGGCGGTCTCGGGCGACGCCGCCGCCCTGCCCGCCGACGAGGCGCTACGCATGGCCACCCTCAACGCCGCTCGCGCCTTCGGGATGGACGACGAGCTCGGCTCCATCGTCCCCGGCAAGGCCGCCGACCTGGCCGCCGTCTCCCTCGCCGACCTGGATGTCCGCCCCGTCTACAACCCGCTCTCCCAGCTGGTCTACGCCGCCACCCGGCAGCACGTCACCGACGTCTGGGTGGCCGGCGAGCCCCGCGTGCGCGACCGGCAGCTGACCACCCTGGACGCCGATGCCGCCGTCGAGCGGGCCGAGGCGTGGCGGGCACGCATCGCCGCCGGGCGGGCGCAATGACCGACGAGGGACGGGAGGAGCGCGCTATGGCCGAGCCCGAGCCGAGCGAGCGCAACGAGGATCACCGCGAGACCGAGCGCTTCGACGCCACCACCGACTGGTGGGAGCCGGACGGTAGCCAGCGGGCCCTGCACGACATCAACCCCGTGCGCCTGGACTGGCTCGAGGCGCGCCTCGGCGGCCTCGAGGGCAAGCGGGTCCTGGACGTCGGCGCCGGCGGCGGCCTGCTGGCCGAGGGCATGGCTCGCCGCGGCGCCCAGGTCCTGGGCATCGACACCGCCCGGCAGGCCCTGCAGGCCGCCAAGCTCCACGCCCTGGAGGCGGAGCTCACCAACGTCGACTACCGCCTCTGCACCGTCGAGGAGCTGGCCGAGGAGGCCCGGCGGGGCGAGATCGCGCCCTTCGACGCCGTGGCCTGCATGGAGATGATCGAGCACACCCCGCACCCCGCCTCGGTGGTCGCTGCCGTGGCCACCCTGCTGCGCCACGGCGGCGATGCCTGCTTCTCCACCATCAACCGCACCCCGAGCGCCTACGCCCTGGCCATCCTCGGCGCCGAGTACGCCCTCGGCCTGCTCCCCAGGGGCACCCACCGCTATGAGCGCCTGGTGCGCCCCTCGGAGCTGACCCGCTGGGCGCGGGAGAGCGGCCTGGATCTCCAGGAGGTGACGGGGCTGGGCTACAATCCCTTCAGCCGCCGCGCCTGGCTCAAGCGGGACACCTCGGTGAACTACTTCGCCCACTTCCGCAAGGCATGAGCGGCTCCGGCGGCATCCTCTTCGACCTCGACGGGACCCTGGTGGACACGGCGCCGGACCTGATCGCCTGCGTCCAGGAGCTGCTCGCCGAGGCGGACCGCCTCGCCGCGGCACCCGAGGCGCTACAGGCCTCGGTCTCCCACGGCGCCCGCATCATGGTCAGCCACGCCTTCGCCCTGCCGCCCTCGAGCCCCCAGGCCGAGGCCCTGGAGGCGGAGCTGGTGCGCCGCTACCGCGCGCGCCTCGCCGAGCACAGCGGGCTATTCCCAGGCATGGCCGGGGTGCTCGACACCCTCGACGCGCACGGCGTTCCCTGGGGGATCGTCACCAACAAGCCGAGCCACCTCACCGTGCCCCTGCTCGAGCGCCTGGGACTGCGGTCACGGGCCGGCGCGGTGGTCTGCGGGGATACCCTGGAGCACGCCAAGCCCCACCCGCTGCCGATCCACCACGCCGCGGCCACGCTGGGGTGCGCCCCCCAGGCCTGCTGGGGCATCGGCGACGCCCGCCGCGACATCGACGCTACCCTGGCGGCAGGCGCCCGCAGCCTGGTGGCGCTGTTCGGCTACCTCCACGCCGGCGACCGCCCGGCCCGCTGGGGCGCCCACGGCCTGATCCGCCAGCCCGGCGAGCTGCTGGGCTGGCTGGATCCGGCACCTGCGGCCGGCCCGGCCCTTGCCGACGAGTGACGCAGCGCCATGCCCGAGCCCACCATCCCTGCCGAGACCCTCGAGCGGATCGCCCCGGCCGGCTCCAGCCTCGACTACGCCCTGCGCCTGGCGCCGGCGCAGCGGCGCGGCGCCCTGCAGGCCGTCGCTGCCTTCAGCGCCGAGATCCGGCGCGTACCGCTGACGGTCAGCGAGCCCGACGTCGCCCGCGCCAAGCTCCAGTGGTGGCGTACGGAGCTGGCGCGGATCCTCGACGGCGGCGGCGACCACCCCGTGGCCGCCCCCCTGGCCGCGGCCGTCCGCGACCACGGGCTACCGGGCACCGACCTGCGCGCCCTGCTCGACGAGGCCGACCGCGTCCTCGACGGCGACCGCCCCGAGACCTTCGCCGAGCAGCGCGAGCACGCCGAGCGCTACGGCGCGGCACCGCTGCGGCTGGCCGCGCGGGTGCTCACCGATGATGACGCCGCGGACGCCTGCGCCACGACCCTCGGCGGCGCGGTCACCCTGACGCGCAGCCTACGCCTCCAGGGGTGGGCCGCCCGGCACGGCGACAGCGACCTGCCGCGGGCACAGCTGAGGCAGGCCGGCGTCTCCGAGCAGGGCCCCCTGCTACAGGCGGACGGCCAGGCCCCACCGGCCCTGCTCGACGCCCTGCGGGCGCAGGCGGAGGCGGTAGCCCCCCTCTACCCGCAGGCCGCCCGCCAGGCACCGGCCGGGCGCGCCCGGCGCCGCGCGCTGCACCCGCTGGCAGCCTACGGGGCCATCCACCAGGCCCTGCTCACCGAGATCCGCCGCCGCGGCCCGGCCGAGCTGATCCGGGGCCGCATCACCCTGCCGCCGCTGCGCAAGGCCTGGCTCGCCTGGCGTGGCCGGATCGCGGCTACCTAGAATGGCGGCCAGGCGTCCTGCCGCCGGTGCGTGGCCGGACGGACCGGGGCTAGCCTTGCGCGCCCCAGGCCCGCTCGGTAAGGTACAATATTCCGTGAAACGCTATAACAATCTGAGGGATAGCCGTGGCCGACCAAGCGCTGATCTCCGCCGACTACCAGCCCCCTGAAGGCGCCTTCGACGGACGCGTCGTCCTCGTCACCGGAGCCACCGGCAGCATCGGCGAGGCGGTCGCCCGCAGGCTCGCCGCCGCCGGGGCCACGGTCGTGATCCTCGACAAGGACCTCAAGGCCCTCGAGGGGCTCTACGACCGCATCGTCGAGGCCGGCCACCCGGAACCGGCGATCTACCCGATGAACCTCGAGGGGGCTACCTTCGACAACTTCCCCGAGGTCGCGCAGCGGATCCGCGAGGGGCTCGGCCGGCTCGACGGCCTCCTGCACGCCGCTGCCACCCTGGGCAAGCCGGCCCCGGTGGATCTCTACGACACGGAGACGTGGTACCAGGCCCTGCAGGTCAACCTGAACGCCGCCTTCATGCTCACCCAGGCCTGCCTGCCGCTGCTGCGCGAGTCGGACCGCAGCGCCATCGTGCTGACCACCGACGCCAGCGGCCGCGAGGGCAAGGCCTACGGCGGCGCCTACGCCGTGGCCAACGCCGGTCTCGAGGGGCTGATGCGGGTGCTTGCCAAGGAGCTCGCCGAGAGCAGCAGCGTCTGCGTCAACAGCCTGGATCCCGGCGTGGTGGCCTCGGGCCTGCGCCACCAGGCCTTCCCCTTCGAGGACCCGCAGGGGCTGACCCAGCCGGAGCAGGTGGCCGGCGCCTTCCTGCGCCTGCTCGGCCCGGACGGCCGGACCTACCACGGGCAGTCGCTGACGGTGGAGCCGGCCCCGGCTTGAGCGCCGCGGCACTCAGGCCGGTCGCCGGCCTGACCCGGCAGCGCCTGCGCTGGCTGCTGCAGGCGCTGCTGGCCCACCACGGCCCGCAGCACTGGTGGCCGGCGGACACCGGCTTCGAGGTCCTTGTCGGCGCGGTCCTGACCCAGAACACGGCCTGGCGCAACGTCGAGCAGGCCCTGTCGCGGCTGCGCGAGGCCGGCCTGCTCGATCCGGTGGCGCTGGTCGAGGCCGAGCCCGAGACGGTCGCCGAGGCGATCCGGCCCACCGGCTACTTCAACGTCAAGGCGCGCCGGCTGCGGAACCTGTGCCTCGCCTACCTGCAGGAAGGCTGCCTGGAGGGGATGCAGCTGCAGGGCACCGAGGCCCTGCGCGAGCGGCTGCTGGCGGTCACGGGCATCGGCCGCGAGACCGTCGACGACATCCTGCTCTATGCCCTCGACCGGCCGGTGTTCGTGGTGGACGCCTACACCCGGCGCCTCTTCCAGCGCCTCGGCTGGATCGGGGGCCAAGAGGGCTACGAGCAGCTGCGGGCGGCCGTGGAGGCCGCCCTGGGCCCGGACACCGAGGCCTTCAACGAGCTCCATGCCCAGGTGGTGGCCCTGGGGAAGGACACCTGCCGGCCCACCCCGCGCTGCGAGGCCTGCCCGCTCAGCGGCGCTTGCGCCTACGCCGGCGGCGACCCCGCTGCGGCTGCTCCTGCGCCGGCTCCGGGCAGCTAAGGCCCACGTGCTCGTACAGCTCCCGCTTGGCCGCCTCGTCGAGCTCGCGTAGCCGGCCCTGGCGCAGGTCCCGCGGCATGACCACCGGGCCGTAGCGCACCCGGATCAGGCGGCTCACCGTAACGCCCTGGGACTCCCACAGGCGCCGCACCTCCCGGCGGCGCCCCTCGGTGACGATGACGTGGAACCAGGCGTTGGTCCCCTCGCCGGGCTCGTCCACCGGCATGGCCGAGTCCACTACGTCGAAGCAGGCCGTCCCGTCCTCCAGCTCCACGCCGGAGACCAGCCGCTGCACCATCTCCTCGGTCACCTCGCCGTGGATGCGGCAGGCGTACTCGCGCTCCACGCCGTTGGAGGGGTGCATGAGGGCATTGGCCAGCTCGCCGTCGTTGGTGAACAGCAGCAGGCCCTGGCTATTGATATCCAGCCGGCCTACCGAGATCCAGCGCCCGGGGGTCCGCGGCAGCCGCCGGAAGACGGTGTCGCGCCCCTCCGGATCGGAGCGGGCGGATACCTCGCCCTCCGGCTTGTTGTACATGAGCACCCGCCGCGGCGGCTCGCGGTGGGCGCGCTGCAGGGTGCGGCCGTCGAACGCCACGTGGTCCCGGGGCCCGACCCGGTCGCCGAGCTGGGCCGTGCGTCCGCCCACCTGCACGCGGCCGGCGCTGATCGCCGCCTCCATCTCCCGGCGCGAGCCCAGCCCGGCCCGGGCCAGGACCTTTTGCAGCTTCTCGCCTGCCGGTTGGTTACCGCCGTTACTCGCCACGGCTCTCCCCCTGTTCCGCATCGTTCACCCCCGGCGGGCGCGCCTCGCCCACCGGCCGGGCCTCGTCCGTGCCGTTATCACCGCCGCCATCCCCGGCGGCGGCCTCGTCACCATGGGCCGGCTGGCTGCCACCGCCTGCCGGCGCCTCGCCGGCAGCCCCCGCGTCCGCCTCGTCCGGCAGGCGCAGGTCGAGCTCCAGGTGCGCCTGGTCCGGATCCTGGAGCGTGGCCAGGTCCGGCAGCTCGTCCAGGCTGCGCAGGTTGAAATGCTCCAGGAAGGCCCGCGTGGTCGCGTACATCGCCGGCCGCCCCGGCACGTCCCGGCGCCCCACCACCCGGATCCAGCCCCGCTCCTCCAGGGTGCGGATGATGGCGGTGCTCACGCTGACCCCGCGCACCTGCTCGATCTCGCCGCGGGTGACAGGCTGCCGATAGGCGATCAGCGCCAGCGTCTCCAGCATAGCCCGCGAGTAGCGCGCCGGCCGCTCCGCCCACAGCCGCGACACCCAGGGCGAGACCTCGGTACGGACCTGGATGCGGTATCCGCCGGCCACCTCGCGGACCTCGATACCGCGCTCGGCGTAGTCTGCCGCCAGCTCGGCCACGGCCTGGCGGATCGCCGCGCGCTCCGGCGCCTGCCCCGTCTCGAACAGCCCCTGGAGGCGCTCCACGCTGAGCGGCTCGCCGGCGGCGAGCAGCGCCGCCTCCAGGATGTACTTGAGCGGCGGCGTACTCATCGGGGGCGTACGTAGATCGGGGCGAAGGCCTCGGCCTGGACCAGGTCCACCATCGACTCGCGGACCAGCTCGAGCAGCGCGAAGAAGGTCGCCACCACGCCGGAGCGCCCCTCCGCGGCCCCGAGCAGATCCGCGAACGGCGTGTGCCGCTCGGTGGACAGCTGCGCGAGGATCTCGCCCATGCGGGCACGGATGCTGATCGCCTCGCGCTCGACCTGGTGGCTCTCGTTGAGCTGGGCCCGGCGCATCACCTCGGAGAGGGCGAGGAGCATCTCGCGCAGGCTCACCTCCGGCGTCGGCGCCGCCGGCTGGCAGCCCGGTGCCTCGGCGGCGGCCGTGAAGGTGTCCCGCCCTAGCCGGGGCAGCTCGTCGAGCCGCTCCGCGGCGCGCTTGAACTGCTCGTACTCCTGCAGCCGGCGGATGAGCTCCGCCCGCGGATCGGCCTCCTCCGCCTCCGGATCGGCCTCCGCCTCGGGCCGGGGCAGCAGCACCCGGGACTTGATCTCGGCGAGCATGGCGGCCATGACCAGGTACTCGGCCGCCAGCTCCAGGCGCAGCTCGCGCATCAGCTCGACGTACGCCATGTACTGCCGGGTGATCTCGGCGATGGGGATATCGAGGATATCCAGGTTCTGGCGCCGGATCAGGTAGAGGAGCAGGTCCAGGGGCCCCTCGAAGGCCTCCAGGAAGACCTCCAGCGCATCCGGCGGGATGTAGAGGTCATCCGGCAGGCGCAGCATCGGCTCATCGCCGACGCGCGCCACCGGCTCCGCGCTGCTGTCCCCGGCGGTGCCGCTCTGCCCCTCGGCGGTCTCCGTCACCGGTATTCCAGGCCCATGGCGTTGCGCACCTCGGAGAGGGTCTCCCGCGCCTCCTCGCGCGCCTGCTCACAGCCGTCCACGATGATCGAGCGCACCTGCTCGGGGTCATCGACGTACGCCTGCGCCCGCTCGCGGATCGGCGCGAGCTCGGCCTCCACCGCATCGATGACGCTGCGCTTGCACTCCAGGCAGCCGATCCCGGCGGTGGTGCAGCCCTCCTGCACCCACGCCTGGGTGCGCTCATCGGAGTAGACCTGGTGGAAATCCCAGACGGGGCACTTCTCCGGCGTGCCCGGATCGTTGCGGCGCACCCGGGCCGGATCGGTGGGCATGGTGCGGAGCTTGCGCGCCACCTCGTCCGCCGGCTCGCGCAGGCCGATGGTGTTGTCGTAGGACTTCGACATCTTGCGGCCGTCGAGCCCCGGCATCTTCGGGTTGGGGGTGAGCAGCACGTCCGGCTCCGGGAGCAGCTCCCGGGTCGTGCCGTCGAGGTAGCCGAAGAGGCGCTCCCGGTCGGCGACGGTGATGTTCGGCTGCCCGTCGAGGAGGGCGTGGGCCTCCTCGAGCGCCTCGCGGTCGCCCTCCTGCTGGTAGCGCCGGCGCAGCTCGTGGTAGAGGCGGGCGTTCTTCTTGCCCATCTTGCGCGCCGCCTCCTGCGCCTTCTCCTCGAAGCCCGGCTCGACGCCGTAGAGGTGGTTGAAGCGCCGGGCGATCTCCCGGGTGAGCTCCAGGTGCGCCACCTGGTCCTCGCCCACCGGGACCTCCGTGGCCTTGTAGATGAGCACGTCGGCCGACTGCAGCAGCGGGTAGCCGAGGAAGCCGTAGGTCGACAGGTCCCGGTCGTCGAGCTGCTCCTGCTGGTCGCGGAAGCTGGGCACGCGCTCCAGCCACCCCAGGGGGGTCATCATCGACAGCAGCAGGTGCAGCTCGGCGTGCTCCGGCACCCGCGACTGGATGAACAGCCGCGCGAGCTTGGGATTGATGCCGCAGGCGAGCCAGTCGATGACCATGTCCCAGACGTTATCGCCGACCACCCAGGGACTCTCGTAGTGGGTGGTGAGGGCATGCCAGTCGGCAATGAAGAAGAAGCACTCGTACTCGCCCTGCAGGCGGGCCCAGTTCTTGAGCACCCCGTGGTAGTGGCCCAGGTGGAGGCGTCCTGTCGGGCGCATGCCCGACAGGACGCGGCTCGGTCGTGAATGGACGTTAGCCAAGCAGCTCTCCTCGTGTTGATTGCGGTTGCGGCGGGGTCAGGCGTGCTGGAAGACCCGCGTATCGCCGACCCCCTCGCGGACGACCTCGGCAGCCTCGCCGGTGAGGTCTACCACCGTGCTGGCGCCCCCGCCCGTGGCCCCGCCGGCGATCACGGCATCGATCTGCTTGCCGATCCGGTGGTAGATCGCCTCCGGGTCGTTGAGCGGCAGCTCGTCGCCGGGCAGCTGCAGCGTGACGCTCATCAGCGGCTCCTCGAAGGCCTTGAGCAAGGCCTGGCACGTGCGGTGGTCCGGCACCCGGATACCGATGGTCTTGCGCTTCGGGTGCTGGAGCCGGCGCGGCACCTCGCGCGTCGCCCGCAGGATGAAGGTGTACGGCCCCGGTGTGTGGGACTTGAGCAGGCGGTAGGCGTAGTTCTCCATCTTGGCGTAGATGCCGATATCCTTGAGGTCCTTGCACGCCAGGGTGAAGTTGTGCTCACTCTCCAGGCGCCGGATCTCGCGGATCCGGTCCACGGCGGCCTTGTCCCCCATGCGGCAGCCGAGGGCGTAGCTGGAGTCGGTCGGGTAGGCGACCACCCCGCCCTCGGCGAGGATTTTGACGGCCTGATGGATCAGGCGCTGTTGCGGCGTCTCCGGGTGGACCTCGAAATACTGCGCCATGACTGCCTCTCCCATGGACACGCCCCGGCCGCTCCGGGGCACACTCTCATTGTACCCGAGGCCTCACGGAGCGATAAGGTAAGTCATGTACTACGCGATCATCAGCGAGGACGTGGCGGACAGCCTGCCGCTGCGCCAGCAGGCCCGCGAGGCGCACCTGGCGCGGCTGGAGCAGCTGCGCGACGAGGGCCGCCTGCTGCTCGCGGGCCCGTACCCGGCAGTCGATGCAGAGAACCCCGGCGAGGCGGGCTTCACGGGCAGCCTGGTCATCGCCGAGTTCGACTCCCTGGCCTCCGCGCAGGCCTGGGCGGACGCGGACCCCTACGTGGCGGCGGGCGTCTACCAGCGGGTGGCGGTCAAGCCCTTCAAACGGGTCATGCCGTAGGCGGGCCCTCGCACGTCCACTGGCCGGGGGCTGCCGCCCCGGGACAACGCCCGGCAGCGCTCGGCGGCGGCGGGACGCGCCCGCATACCGGGCGGGCCCAGCCGCGGCCGGCTACAGCGCGGCCGAGGCACCCCCCCGCCAAGGTCAGGCGCTACCCTGCTGCGCCCCGGCGCCCTTGCCATTGCGGCGCCAGATCTCGAAGTTCAGGGAGAAGGCGTAGGTCAGCCAGACCAGGTACACCGCGAACAGCACCCCGGCGAATCCGTCCACGGCCAGGAAGGCCGCCGTGGTCAGCAGCACGGTCAGCCACAGGGAGCTCAGCACGAGGAGCCCGCCACGGATCCGCCCGAGGCCGAAGAAGGTCGGTGTCCAGAGCCCGTTCAGGGCGATCTGCAGCGACCACAGCGCCAGCCCCAGGGGGAGCAGGTCGGAGCCGGAGACGGCCACCCGCCAGGCCGCATAGGCGATGATCAGGTAGACCGCCGTCCAGGCCAGCGGGAAGACCCAGTTCGGCGGTGTCCAGGCCGGCTTGTCCAGCCGGTCGTACCAGGCGCCCGGACCGAACAGGGCCCCGGTGGCCGCCGCGGCCGTGCAGGCTCCGAGGTACGCGAGGAAGATCACTAGACTCACTGCAACGACTCCTTGATCTGCGCCGGATCGGGGATCCCGGCGCCGTGAACCAGTTGTCCGTCCATCCGGGGCCAAGCCCGGGGCTGTCCCCTTCATGGTAACGAGCCAGGCGCCGCCTCACACCCCGGCCCTGACGCTTGACCGCGCCAGTCGCCCGCCCTTCTGCCCGCATCCGCGACGGAGCAGCCCGGTTCCCGGACACGGTTGCGGGGGCTACGATGGAGGGTTTGAGTGCAAGATCCCTATAAGAAGACCGCCTGGAGGAGCCGAGACCATGGAGATCGTCGGTGAGAGCCACCGGGGCCACGTGCGCCCCCGCAACGAGGACCGTATCGACTGGGACGAGAACGCCGGGGTCGTCGTGCTCGCCGACGGCATGGGCGGGCTGCCCTACGGGCAGGAGGCGGCCCGCCTGGCCGTGGAGGCCGTCACCCGCATAGCCCGCAACCACCACAGCAGCGACCACACCTGGCTCGAGTCCGGCGGCGATCCGGCGGACCTGGTCCAGCTGGCCAATCGCGCGGTGCTCTCCTACACCGAGCGCGACCGCCGCTACGAGGGGATGGGCACGACCCTGGCCCTGCTCTGCGCCGCCCCGGACGAGCTCGCCATCGCCCATGTGGGCGACTCCCGGATCTACCGCCTCCGGGAAGGGCACCTGGAGCGCCTGACCGCGGATCACACCCCGGTCCAGCACGCCCTGGCCGCCGGCGAGATCACCGAGGCCGAGGCCCGGCGCTCCCCCGAGCGCAACGTCCTGGAGCGGGCCCTCGGTGCCGTCACCCGTGCCGAGCCGGACGTCAGCCGGCTGCCGCGGCAGAGCGGCGATCTGTTCCTGCTCTGCTCGGACGGCCTCACCGAGCCGCTGGCGGACGAGGCGATCGGCGCGATTGTCGCGGATACGGACCGCTCCCTGGCCCAGCGGGCCCGGGCGCTCGTCGACGCAGCGCTGGACAGCGGCGGGCCCGACAATATCTCGGTCATCCTGGTCCGCACCTGAGCCGCCCTGCAGCCGATCCGGGGACGTGGCCCGTACCAGCGAGCCGCGCCCCCTGGATCGATCCTACCGCCGCGCCCTGCGCTTGCGCCGCTTGTCCTGCTTCTTGGCGTGCTGGATGACCCGCTGCCGGCGCCGGCGCTGACGCTCGTTGAGCTTGTTCGGCTTGTTCGCGAAGGGGTTGTCGCTGGACCGGCACTCGATCTGCACCGGCGTCCCGTAGAGATCGAACGCCTCCCGGAAGAAGTTCTCCAGGTAGCGGACGTACGCCCGCGGCAGGCGCTCGACCTGGTTGCCGTGGACGACGACCACCGGCGGGTTGTGCCCCCCCTGGTGCGCGTAGCGCAGCTTGATCCGGCGGCCCCGCGACAGCGGCGGCTGGTGGTTGGCCAGCGCCTCCTGGAGGACCTCGTTGAGCGCCGAGGTCGGCAGATCGCGGTGGGCGGCGGCGTGGGCCCGCTCCACCGAGTCCAGCAGCAGCCCCACGCCGCTGCCGTGGCGGGCGGATACGAAGTGCTGGCGCGCGAAGCCGAGGAACGCGAAGCGCAGGTCCAGGTCACGGCGGACCTTCTGGCGCTGGTAGGGATCCAGGTTATCCCACTTGTTGATCACCAGCACCAGGGCCCGCCCGGCCTTGAGCACGTGGCCGGCCAGGTGGGCGTCCTGGTCCGTGATGCCCTCCTGGGCGTCACTGACCAGCATCACCACCGAGGCCCGCTCGATGGCCTCCAGGCTCTTGACCACCGAGAACTTCTCCACCGTCTCGTTGACCCGGGCCCGGCGCCGGACGCCGGCGGTATCGATGAGGGTGTAGCGCTGCCCGTCGCGCTCGAAGGGGACGGCGACACTGTCCCGGGTCGTGCCGGGCTCGTCGTAGACGACCACCCGCTGCTCCCCGAGCAGGCGGTTGATGAGCGTGGACTTGCCGGCGTTGGGCCGGCCCAGCACGGCTACCGGGATGCCGTCGTCGTCCGCCTCGCCGCCTGCCGCCTTGGAGGGGGGCAGGTGGGGGAACAGCGCGTCGAGGATCTCCCCGACGCCGCGGCCGCGGGTGGCGGCGATGGGGTAGAGCCGCTCCAGGCCCAGGGCGTGGAACTCGCCGGCGGCGATATGCGGATCGAGCCCGTCGGTCTTGTTCACCGCCAGGAAGACGGGGACCTGCATGCAGCGCAGCTCAGCGGCGATCTCCGCGTCGCCGGCGGTAATCCCGGCAGGCCCGTCCACGAGCATCACCACGGCGTCGGCGTCGCGGATCGCCGCCCGGGCCTGCTCGTGCATGCCCTCGGCGACGCCCTCGAGCTCATCGCCCATGCCGCCCGTATCCACCACGACGGCGTGCTCGCCCTTGTGGCGGACCACGCCGTACTGGCGGTCGCGGGTCAGGCCGGGGTGATCGGCCACCAGCGCGTCGCGGCTGCCGGTGAGCCGGTTGAAGAGGGTCGATTTACCGACGTTGGGCCGCCCGACCAGGGCGATGACCGAAGACATTGGGATTCCCCGCGGTAGATGGGACATTCGGGTGCCGCGCCTGCGGCGCCCGGACGAGATTATAACGGATAGGGGCAACGCCCCGTGAGCCGGTGCCCATCGCGGCCAGGCGGCAGCGCCGAGCGTACCGCCGGCCGATCCCGCGAGCCACGCCGCCGTGCCCGGGCGCCGCCGCTCGCCGCCCACGGCAGGGCGCGCACGCGCGTGCGAGGCTCGTCGGATCACCGGTCAGCGGGGTGCAGGCCGCCGTGTTACGATCCGGATGCTTCATCCCCTTGGCACACGCGCAACCAAGCACCAACGGCCGGGAGGGCATATGGGATTCCTGCAGAACAAACGCATCCTGATCGTCGGCGTGGCCAGCGACCGCTCCATTGCGTGGGGCATCGCCGAGGCCATGCACGAGCAAGGCGCCGAGCTCGCCTTCACCTACCAGAACGAGAAGCTCCAGGACCGCGTCACCAAGCTCGCCGCCTCCGTGGACAGCGAGCTCGTCTTCCCCTGCGATGTCAGCTCCGACGCGGAGATCGAGTCGGTGTTCACCGAGCTCGGCAAGCACTGGACCGACGGGATCGACGGCATCGTCCACGCCGTCGCCTACGCCCCGCGCGACGAGCTCAGCGGCTCCTTCGTGGACAACACCACCCGCGAGGGCTTCCGCTCCGCCCACGAGATCTCGGCGTACAGCTTCGTCGCCCTCGCCCACCACGGCCGCGACATGCTCCGTCAGCGCCAGGGCGCCCTGCTGACCCTGACCTACCTCGGCGGCGAGCGGGCCCTGCCCAACTACAACGTCATGGGCGCCGCCAAGGCGAGCCTGGAGTCCAGCACCCGCTACATGGCCGCGGACCTGGGCCCCGAGGGCATACGCGTGAACGCCGTCTCGGCCGGTCCCATCCGTACCCTGGCGGCAGCGGGCATCGACAACTTCAAGCAGATGATGACCTTCAACGAGCAGGCCTCGCCGCTGCGCAAGAACGTCTCGACGAGCGAGGTGGGCAACGTCGGCGCCTTCCTGTGCTCCGATCTGGCCTCGGGCGTTACCGGCGAGATCATCCACGCCGATGCCGGCTTCCACGCCGTCGCCCTGTCAGGCGCCGAGCTGTAGCGCCGCGGGCCGTAGCCCCGCGAGAGACCAAGAGCCCCACGGCGCGACGCCCGCAGGGGCTCTCGGCCCTGCGCGGGCGGCGCGGGCGCAGGCTCGCTACGCTTAGAGCCGGTCCTCGTGGATCTCGATCTCCGCCTCCGCACGCAGCGCCCCGATCAGGGCCTGTAGCTGAGACTCGCCGGTAACCCGCCGCAGCTGCCGCTCCAGCTGCGCCCGCTCCTGCTCCGAGAGGTCTCCCGGATCACCACGAGCCACCGCGTCCAGGCGGACCAGGGCCGCCGCGCCGTCGCCCAGCTCAGCCAGCCCGTAGCCGCCCTCCTCCAGGGCGAAGGCCCGGCGCACCACCGGCCCCGGATGGCCGCCACCGCGGCGCTGGACGTCCTCGGCGGTAGCCACCTCCGTGCCCAGCTCGGCCGCGATATCGGCCAGGGGGCGCCCCTCGCGCGCCGCCGCGACGAGGGCCTCGGCCCGCTGCCGGGCCCGCTCGGCGGCCTGCTCGCTGCGCAGCGTCTCGCGGATGCGCTCCTCGACCGCCGACAGCGGCCTCGGTGCCGCCTCCCGGTGCTCGCGGACGCGTACCACCAGGTAGCGGTCCTCCTCGGGCTGGATCAGGCCGCTGTTGTGGCCGCTCTCGAGCACGTCCTCGCTAAAGGCCTGCTCGACCACCTCGGGGATGCCGCCGAGCCCGGCGCCCTCCCCGTCGCGGTCGATCCAGCCGGTGGCCTGCACCTCCAGGCCCAGCGCCTCGGCAGCGGGCTCCAGGCTCTCGGGATGCTCGAAGGCGAGATTGCCCAGCTCCTCGCCACGCGTAGCGAGCTCCGTGCCGACCTGCTCCTCGAGCAGCGCCGTCTCGAGCTCCGCGCGCACCTGCCCGAAGGCCGGCGCGTCCTCGGCATCGCCGTACTTCGCCGCGTAGCGCTCGCGCAGGTCGGCCTCATCGATGTCCGCCTGATCGCGCAGATCGCGGAGCCCCAGCTCGACGTAGGCGAGCCGCACCGCCTCGGGCGCCATGTACGCCTCGGTCTGCGCCTCGTAGCGCGCCTCGACGGCGGCGTCCTGGACGGTCACCTCGTCGCGGAAGCGGCCGGCAGGCACCGCCACGTAGGCGAAATCGCGCGTCTCGTTCCTCAGCCGCACCAGGCGCTCCAGCTGCGAGTCGGTAACCAGGCTGCTGCTCAGCACCGCCTGCTCGAGCTGCTGGGTCTGCAGGTCGCGCCGGACCAGCCCCTCGTAGTCCGCCGGGGTGAGCCGGTTGCGCTCGAGCAGGGTCTGATACCGCTCCCGGGAGAACGCCCCGTCCTCCTGGAAGATCTCCTGGTCGCGGATGCGCCGGGCCACCGCCGCATCACTGACGCGCAGCCCCTGGTCATGGACGTAGGCGTTGAGCAGCGCCTCATCGATGAGCTGCTCCAGGGCCTCGCGGCGCAAGGAGGCGGCCTCGAAGGCCTCCTCCTCTGGCAGGTCCCCCCCGAACATCTCCCGCAGACGGGTGCGCTGGCGCTCCACTGCCTGCTCGAGCCGGGCCCGGGGAATCTCCTCCCCGTCGACCTTGGCAACGACGGCCTCCCCGCCACCGCCGCCCAGGTACTCGCTCCCGCCCATGAAGATGAATGGCAGGGCGATCAGGCCGATGATGACCCATGCGATCCAGCCCTTGATGCCGTCTCGAATCTCCTGAAGCATGCCTCAGCTACTGCCTCTTGCCATGAGTGGGGCACCCGCATGAGTGGGGCACCCGCATGAGTGGGGCACCCGCATGAGTGGGGCACCCGCATACAAAAAAGGCGCCTCGGAGGGCGCCTTTAGGGTGACGATCGGGGCATCGACCGTCGCTTGGTTTGGCGGAGCGGACGGGACTCGAACCCGCGACCTCCGGCGTGACAGGCCGGCATTCTGACCAACTGAACTACCGCTCCGTTATTACGCAGATTATTCTATTACGTGCCGCTCGCCTTGTCTACCCTGGTGGGTGGTGCAGGGCTCGAACCTGCGACTTTCGCCTTGTAAGGGCGACGCTCTCCCAACTGAGCTAACCACCCCGGTAATCTAATCCCTTAGTTTATCGCATCCTTGAGCGCCTTGCCAGGCTTGAAGCCCGGGACCTTGGATGCCGGGATCTCGATCGACTCGCCCGTGCGGGGATTGCGGCCGGTACGTGCAGCGCGATCGCGGACGGAGAAGGTGCCGAAACCGACCAGCGTGACCTGATCCCCGTCGCGCAGGGCGTCGGTGACGGACTCGAGCACGGCGTCCACGGCGCGTGAGGCAGAGGCCTTGGAAAGATCGGCGGAGTCGGCGACTGCCTCGATGAGCTCACTCTTGTT
>CAJXLI010000035.1 GCA_913055575.1 uncultured Ectothiorhodospiraceae bacterium | reverse complement strand
TCAACGAGCACGGCGACGACATCGCCGCGCTCATCGTCGAGCCGGTGGCCGGCAACATGAACTGCGTCCCGCCGGAGTCCGGCTTCCTGGAGAAGCTCCGGGAGGTCACGCAGCAGCACGGCTCGCTGCTGATCTTCGACGAGGTGATGACCGGCTTCCGCGTGGGCCCGCAGGGCGCCCAGGGGCGCTACGGCATCACGCCGGACCTGACCTGCCTGGGCAAGGTCATCGGCGGCGGCATGCCGGTGGGCGCCTTCGGCGGCCGGCGCGACGTCATGGAGCAGCTCGCCCCCGTCGGCGGCGTCTACCAGGCGGGCACCCTCGCCGGGAACCCGGTCACCATGGCGGCCGGCCTGGCCACGCTGGAGAAGATCACCGCCCCGGGCGCCTTCGAGGGCCTCGAGCGGACCACCGCCGAGATCGCCGACGGCATCAAGCAGCGGGCCGACGCCGCCGGGGTGCCGCTGGCCGTCAACCAGGCGGGCAGCATGTTCGGCCTGTTCTTCACCGACGACGCGCCGGTGACCCGCTTCGAGCAGGTCAAGGACTGCGACCTAGAGGCGTTCAACCGCTTCTTCCACGCCATGCTGGAGGAGGGCGTCTACCTGGCGCCGGCGGCCTTCGAGGCCGGCTTCGTCTCCCTGGCCCACGACGAGACCGCCGTGCAGGAGACGCTGGACGCCGCGGAGCGCGCCTTCGCCCGGGTGTGAGCGCGAGCCGATCGGCGTCGGTGGGGCCAGGAGCGAGCCGCCGGGATGCGTCCCGGCGACTCGCTCTTTTTTCGGTCGAATCCACGGAAGTGAGGGATAGAGCGCTCGGGCTAGGCGCCGATGGATCTTGCGTGGGCACAGCCGGTACTGGAGTGGCTCGCTGAATACCCCGCCTGGGCCTTGCTGGCCGTCTTCGCCATGGCCTTCAGCGAGGGCATGGCGGTGGTGGGGACCCTGCTCCCCGGCGCCGTGCTGCTGTTCGTCGCCGGCGCCCTTGTGGGCACCGGCCACCTGCCCCTGTGGCCGACCCTGGCCGCGGCCTTCCTCGGCGCCCTGCTCGGCGATAGCCTCGGCTATTGGCTCGGCTGCCGCTACGGCCACCGGCTGCGCACCTACTGGCCCCTGAGCCGCTACCCCGATCTCCTGGCGCGGGGGGATGCCCTGTTCGCCGCCCACGGCGGCAAGGGCCTGGTCCTCAGTCGCTTCATCGGGCCCATCCGCGGGATCGTCCCCATCATCGCCGGTACGCTGCGCATGCCGGCACGCTCGTTCCTTGCCGTGACCTTCTTCGCGGCGCTCGCCTGGGCGCCGGCCTACCTCGTGCCCGGACTGGTCTTCGGGGCCTCGCTGGCCGTGGCCGCCTCGGTGGCGATGCGGCTGGTGGCGCTGCTGCTGGTGGCAGGCGCCGGCGCCTGGGCCGTGTGGTGGTTCGCCCGGTACCTGCTCGCGCCGCGGCTGCGCCGGGCCGCGGCGCTCATCGCCTGGCGCGGGCGGGCCTGGGAGCGGCTCCACCCGGCGGCCAGCCGCGCCCTGAGCGGGCCTCGGCACGCCTTGCGGGCGTTCAGCCACGGGACGGGGTGGCTCTGGTGGGGCGCGGTGGCGGTGCTGGTGCTGCTGGCCTTGCGGCAATGGGCATGGGGCGGGCCGACGCTGCTGGATGAGGCCCTCCTCGCCCTGCTGGTGGCCGGTCTCCCGGACTGGGGGTGCAGCCTCCTCGTCGTGCCGGCCCTCCTCCTCGATCCCTGGGTCTGGGTGCCTGCCTGGCTCGCCGCGATAGGCTGGATCCTGCGCCGCGGCCGTCGGCGGGTGGCGCTGGTGCTGGCCTTGATCGTCCCCGGCGCTGTAGCGCTGGCGCTCCTGCTCGGCTGGCCCGGCGGCCACGGGGCCGAGCCGGCGCCGCTCTACCGCGGGGCGCCGCCCCTCGCCTTCCCCTCGGCGGCGCTGGCGGGCCTCACGGCCCTGGTCCTCGCCACCGGCGTGCTGGCCACCGTGGCCTATGGCCGGTGGCGGCGGCCGGTGCGGCTCCTCGGGGTGGCGGTCCCGCTGCTCGTCGGCGCCAGCAGCGTCGTGGCCGGCCAGAGGTGGCCCACGGACGCCCTCGGCGGGGTGCTGGCCGGGGCGGTCGTGGCCGGGCTGGTCGTGCTGGCGCGCAGCGCCTCCCTGTGGCGCCCCCGGGAGCGTGCCCTGCCAGCCGTCGTCGCCGTGGTGCTGCTCGCCGCGGTGGCGGGGCGCGCTGTCCAGGCCTGGCCCGAGGCGGGCGAGCGCTGCGTGGCCCGGGCCGAGCGGCCGGAGCTGTCGGTCAGCGAGTGGCTCCAGGTCGGCCCGGCCCATCCCCTCAGCCGGGATCTGCGCTGGCTCGATGGCGGGCGGCGGCCGGTCGCCGCGCAGTGGCTGGCCACGCCGGAGGCGCTCGAGGCGCGGATCGACGGGCCGTCCGGCTGGCATCGGCCGGAGCGGGGGCTGTACGGGGCCCTGCGCTGGTTGCAGCCGGAGCCGGACCTCGCGCGCATGGCGCCGCTGCCGCGCTGGCACCGCGGCCGGCTCCCGGCCCTGGTCGGGGTTCGGCCTATCGACAGGCAGCGCCGCCTTGTGCTCCGGCTGTGGCCGGCGCGGGTCGAGATGCCCGGCGTGCCTGGCGCCCCCTGGCTGGTGGGCCTGACGGTCGAGCGGGTCCAGCCCAGCTGGCCGGTGGCGCTGGTCGGATCGCGGGTGGCGACCCCCGCCGAGCGTGCCCAGGCCGTCGCCGAGCTGGCCGGCCCGGCGGATCTGCGCGCCCGGATGCCGGCCCAGCCGGTACGGATCCTGCCAGCGCGCTGGCTCCGGGAGCGAGGCGGGGCGTGAGCCCGGCGAGCCAGGCTGCGCGGCGCTCCGGGGCCGCGCTCAGCGGACGCCCCGGCGGCGTCGCGCCACCGGGCTCATCCGCCGTCCCCATCATCGTCGTGCACCGAGCCCGACGCCGTCGCCAGCGCCTGCCGGAGCAGCTCCAGGCGCTCCGCCGGGGCGTCGATCTCCAGCAGCAGCTGCTTCGCCTCCGTGGGGATCGGCAGCAGCTCCGAGAGCCGGGCGCTGACCCAGTCCGCATCGTCCAGCCGCCGCGGCATGGATCCGTACACCCCGCCGAGCTGGTCCAGGATCCGCGCCAGCAGATCGGCCAGCGGCTGTAGCTCCGCCGCCAGGGGCGCGGCCGGCGGCGGCCCTGCCAGCCACCGGACCCGGGCCCGCTGCGCCTGCCCCTGCGGCGCCTCGCGCTCGACGATCTCGAAGCGCTGCTGCCCCGCCACGGTGATCCCCAGCAGCCCGTCGCGGCGCTGGTCCCAGTCGATGATGCGCACCGAGGTGCCGACGTTGTGCGGCCGCGCCGCCTCGCCTGTCTCGTGGCCGTCCTGGATCAGGCAGACCCCGAAATCGCGGTCGTTGCGCAGGCAGTGGCTGACCAGGTCCAGGTAGCGGCGCTCGAAGATGCGCAGCGTCATGCGCCCGCCGGGGAAGAGCACCGTCTGCAACGGGAACAGGTGCAGCTCATCGCTCATCGGTGGGCGTCTCCTCCCCCCATCGGGGGCCCAGGTCGTGCGCCACGTCCAGGTGGTCGAGGACGCGGGCGACGACGAAGTCGATCAGGTCCTCGATCCGCTGCGGCTGGTGGTAGAAGCCCGGATTGGCCGGCAGCACCACGGCGCCGAGGCGGGCGAGGGCGAGCATGTGCTCCAGGTGGACGGCGGACAGGGGCGTCTCCCGGGGGACGAGCACCAGCCGGCCCCGCTCCTTGAGGACCACGTCGGCGGCGCGCTCGAGCAGGCTGTTGGAGTGCCCCCCGGCGACGGCCGCCAGGGTGCCCGTGGTGCAGGGGCAGATGGCCATGCGCTGCGGCGCGGCGGAGCCGGAGGCCAGCCGCGAGGTCCACGCCTGCTCGCTGTAGACGTGCAGCTGCTCCGGCGCCAGCGCCAGGCGCTGGCACAGGTGCCGGTGCAGCTCGCCGCTGCACCGTGGCAGGGGGGTGCCCGTCTCCATCCCGGCGACGACGCGGCCGGCCTCGGAGGTGAGCAGGTGGACCGACTCGCCGGCCCCGGCCAGGGCCTGGACCAGGCGCAGGCCGTAGGGGACGCCGGAGGCGCCGGTGAGGGCGACGGTGACCCCGCTCATCGCTCGCCGCGCTCCCTCAGCCCGTCGAGCAGCCGCTCGTGGATGCCGCCGAAGGTGCCGTTGCTCATGACCACCAGGCGATCCCCGGGGTGCGCCTCGGCCAGGACCTGCTCGGCCAGGGCGGCCACGTCCGGGGCGGTGTGCGCGCGCCCGCCGAGGGGGGCGAGGGCGTCGGCCACGGACCACGGCAGATCTCCGGGGGCGAGGACGAAGGCGCGATCGGCGCGCTCCAGGGCCTGGCGGAGCTCGTGCTGGTGGAGGCCCATCCGCATGGTGTTCGAGCGCGGCTCGAGCACCGCCAGCAAGCGCCGGCCGGGCTCGGCCAGCGCCTCCAGGGTGGCTGCCACGGCGCTCGGGTGGTGGGCGAAGTCGTCGAAGACCTCGACGCCGCCGGCCTCCCCGCGGAGCTCCTGGCGCCGGTGCACGCCGGGGAACTCGTTGGCCGCCTGCAGCGCCCGCTCCGCGTCGGCGCCGGCGGACACGGCGGCGGCGATGGCGGCAGCGGCGTTGGCCAGGTTGTGGCGCCCCGGCTGCGGCGGCCGCAGGGCGCCGAGGGTCGCGCCTGCGTGGAGCAGCTCGGCGCCGCCCCGGGCGTCGTAGCGGATGCGCCAGTCGTTGTCCGCGCCGAAGCCGACGCGGGCCACGGGGCTCCAGCAGCCGCGCTCCAGGACCGCGGGCAGGTTCGGGTCGTCGCCGTTGACCACCACCTGGCCGCCGCCAGGGACGGTGCGCACCGCGTGGTGGAGCTGCGTGGCGATGGCCGCCAGGTCCGGATAGATGTCGGCGTGGTCGTACTCGAGGTTGTTGAGCACCAGCACGCGGGGGCGGTAGTGCACCGCCTTGGCGCGCTTGTCGAAGAAGGCGGTGTCGTACTCGTCCGCCTCGACGACGAAGGGCGATCCGGTCCCCAGCCGCGCCGAGCGCTCGCTGAAGCCGGGGGCCCCGCCGATGAGGAAGCCCGGGTCGAGGCCGCAGCGCTCCAGGATCCAGGCGGCCATGGAGGCGGTCGTGGTCTTACCGTGGGTGCCGGCGACGGCCACGACGCAGCGGTCGTCGAGGATGCTCTCCGCCAGCCAGCCCGGCCCGGAGCGGTAGGCCAGGCCCCGGTCCAGGGTGTACTCCACGGCCGGATTGCCGCGGGAGAGGGCATTACCGATGAGCACCCGGTCCGGCGCCGGCTCCAGGGCGCCGATCTCGTAGCCGCTGTGCACCGGGATGCCGGCGTGCTCGAGGATCTCGCTCATGGGCGGCCAGGCACCGGTGTCGCTGCCCTCGACGGCGTGGCCGCTCTCCCGGGCGAGCAGGGCGACCCCGCCCATGAATGTGCCGCATATACCGAGGATGTGGATCTTCATGGCTCGTTCGGGTCAGCCGGCCGCCAGCTGGACGGCCTGGATGTTCAGGAAGCTGTAGGCCAGCGCCAGGAGTACGCCCCACGTCAGGCGGATCTCCAGGGCATGCCGAAAGATATGCCCGAGGATGGCGACCTGCCAGAACCAGAGCAAGAGGATGGCGGTGGCCGCTCCCGGCGCGTCCTCGGTCCCGTGGGTGGCGAGGGGGAAGGTCAGCGCGGCCACCGGCAGGTTGATGATCATGTCGGTGCCGAACAGCGCCGTCGCGCTCTGCACGAAGCGGGCCTGGAGGCCGTACAGGGCGAGCAGTCCGTACAGGAACGCCAGCGCGAAGATCGCGGCCATGGCCACCTGCGGGACGACCGTCCCGGTATCCGGCAGGTTCGCGACCGCGATGTAGGTCACCACGGCGTTGCCTGCGATGACCCCGATCAGCTGTTGCGGCGCGTAGGGCAGGTCCTGGGGGCCCTCGCGGAGGGCGCAGATCCCGAGAAGCGTCTGCAGCAGGGAACCCATGAGCTCTCCTGGGATTCGGGCTCAGCGACCCCTATCGTACAGCAAGCGGTGCCGCTACCGCTTGCCGCAGTTGACTGGCTCGAGGGGTTGCGCTGGCATAGGCAGCGGTCCGGCGTCGCGCCGCGGCACAAGTCGCTTGTCGCGGCGCAGCAACGGCGTTAGAGTGCGCGGCATTCTTGACCCGCGCGCATCAACGAAGTGCCTGTTTAACGGAGAGGTTGCATGAACCTGGATGCTGTCCCTGCCGGCCGGTCGATTCCGGACGACGTCAATATCGTGATCGAGATCCCGCTCCGCGGCGGGCCGGTCAAGTACGAGGTGGACAAGGACACGGGGGCGCTGACCGTCGACCGCATCATGCAGACGGCCATGCACTACCCGTGCAACTACGGCTTCATCCCGCATACCCTCGCCGACGACGGCGATCCGGTGGACGCCCTGGTGATCACGCCGCTGCCGCTGATGGCCGGCTCCGTGATCCCGTGCCGCCCGGTGGGCGTGCTGGAGATGGCCGACGAGTCCGGCGAGGACGCGAAGCTCATCGCTGTCCCGGTGGAGAAGCTGACCCCGGACTACACCCACGTCCAGGGTCCCGACGACCTGCCCGCCAGCCTGCTCCAGGAGATCAGCCACTTCTTCGAGCACTACAAGGACCTGGAGCCGGGCAAGTGGGTCCAGATCCGGGACTGGAAGGGGGCCGACGCGGCGCGAGCTGAAATCGAGCACGCGGTGTCCAACTACCAGAAGGGCTGATACAGGGCGCCGCTGCTCGCCGCGGGCAGGCCGTGGCGCGCCTGACGGCAGCCTGGTGGCGTCGATGTTCGGAGGTGGTTCGATGGCCCGCGCCCTTACGGCAGAGCGGCTGCAACAAGAGAACACCGCGTTTCAGGGGACCGGCGGCGTCAGCGCCTGCAGCCGGGACCACGGCTTCCGGCCGGCGTTCCTGGATACGGAGACCGGCGCCATCTATATCTCCTGTAGCTGCGACGGCCAGCCGGCTCCCTTCCACCGCCTCGACGGCCTGCCGGAGGAGCTCATCAGCGAGCGCGACGAGCGGGGCCGCGTGATCGCGGTCAAGCAGCGGGTCGTCTCCGGCTTCGAGCGCGACGGCTGCTTCTACACCCGGGAGCAGGCCGCCTGCTCGGTGGTCCCGCCCTCCCCCCGCCAAGGCGTCTGAGCCGTGCCGCAACTGCAGCTTACCCTGGAGGTGGCAGCCGCCGACCTCGATACGGCCGATCAGGCCCTGGAGCGTGCCGGCGCCCTGGCCCAGACCTACCAGTCCGATGACGGCACCGCGCTCCTCGAGCCGGGCGTGGGCGAGCGCCCCCTCTGGGAGCGGATCCGGGTCACGGCGCTCTTCCCCGAGGGGGCCGATCTGGAGAGGCTCCATCGCAAGCTCACCGGCCAGCTCGGCGACCGCCTGCAGGGCTGGCGGACCGAGGTGCTCGAGGACCAGGCCTGGGAGCGGGCGTGGCTCGACTACTTCCACCCCATGTCCTTCGGCGAGCGGCTCTGGATCGTGCCCAGCAGCACCGAGCCGGACCTCCCCGACGGGGCTGTCCCCATCCGGCTCGACCCGGGCCTGGCCTTCGGCACCGGGAGCCACGAGACCACCGCGCTGTGCCTGGCGTGGCTGGACGGTGAGGCCCTGGAGGGGTGGCACGGGCTCGACTACGGCGCCGGCTCCGGCGTCCTCGCGGTGGCCGCCGTGTGCCTGGGTGCCGCCTCCTGCGCGGCGGTGGACAACGACCCGCAGGCCGTGATCGCCAGCCGCGAGAACGCCGAGCGCAACGGCGTCGCGGATCGGGTACCCAGCTACGCCGTCGACGAGCGCCCGGTGTATTGCGCCGACTTCCTGGTCGCCAATATCCTTACAGCTACGCTGGTGGCTCTGGCCGAGGAGCTTCGGGGCGCCGTGCGCGTCGGCGGGCGGGTCGCCCTGTCCGGGATCCTCCAGGGGCAGGAGCAGCAGGTCATGGACGCCTTCCAGGGGAACGTGGCCTGGGACCCGCCGCGCTTTCGAGGCGACTGGGCGCTGGTCAGCGGCACCCGGACCGCCTAGCGCCCGCGCGCAGCCTGCACGAGCGGGCCAAGCCCTTGTACATCCGATGCCCGGGCCCGGCTCGGCCCCTCGTCCTGCGTGCCTGGCAGCTGCGCGGGGTGCACGGCTAGGCCGTCTCGGCCACAGCCGTAGGCTGCCTTCGGGACGGGATGAGGCCCGGTATTCTCTGCCGATGATCGAAAGGGGGCATGCATGCAGACGAGCAAGGGGCCCGATCCTGGACAGGCTCCTGAGCAGGGCGATCGTGCCAACGCGGGCAGCCCCATCCGCGAGGCCGTGACGCGGGCCCTGGATGACTACTTCAAGGAGCTCGACGGCCACGACTGCAATGGGCTCTACCGGCTGGTGCTCAACGAGGTAGAGATCCCGATGCTCCAGGCCGTGATGGCCTATTGCGCCGGGAATCAGACTCGGGCGGCGCAGCTGCTCGGACTGAACCGGGCGACGTTGCGCAAGAAGCTGCGCGAGCACGGTATCGACGACCACTACTAGACAACGACCGAACCCGGGCGATCCACTATGGCGACCAACGACGGCGTGCGGCCCGTGCAGCGGGCCCTGATCAGCGTATCCGACAAGAGCGGGGTGGAAGGCTTTGCCCGCGCCCTGCACGAGCAGGGGGTGGAGCTCCTCTCCACCGGCGGGACGGCGCGCCTGCTCGAGCAGGCCGGGCTACCGGTCAAGGGCGTCTCGGCCGAGACGGGCTTCCCGGAGATCATGGAAGGCCGGGTCAAGACCCTGCACCCGCGCATCCACGGCGGCCTGCTCGGCCGGCGCGGGACGGACGATGAGGTGATGGCGGAGCACGGTATCGGCCCCATCGACCTGCTCTGCGTCAACCTCTACCCCTTCGAGCAGACCGTGGCCGATGACGGCTGCGCCCTGGCCGATGCCATCGAGTATATCGATATCGGTGGCCCGGCGATGATCCGGGCCGCGGCCAAGAACCACGCCGACGTGGCGGTGGTCACCGAGGCCGGGGTCTACGAGGAGGTCCTCGAGGAGCTGCAGCGCCTCGGCGGCACCAGCCGCGCCCTGCGCCACCGCCTCGCGGCGCGGGCCTTCGCCCACACCGCTCGCTACGACGGCGCCATCGCCGGCTACCTCGGCCAGCACGATCCGCAGGGCGGCAAGCACAGCGACTTCCCGGAGACCTGGACCCTGCAGGTGGAGAAGGCGGCGGAGATGCGCTACGGGGAGAACCCGCACCAGGGCGCTGCCTTCTACCGCGACATCAACCAGGGGGAGGCGAGCGTCGCCACGGCGCGGCAGCTCCAGGGCAAGGCGCTCTCCTACAACAACGTCGCCGACACCGACGCCGCCCTGGAGTGCGTCAAGGCGTTCCGGACGCCGGCCTGCGTCATCGTCAAGCACGCCAACCCCTGCGGCGTGGCCTGCGCCGGCACCCTCGGCTCGGCCTACGAGCAGGCCTTCGAGGCGGACCCGACCTCCGCCTTCGGCGGCATCATCGCCTTCAACGACACCATCGACGCCGACGTGGCCGGCGCCATCCTCGACCGGCAGTTCGTCGAGGTGGTCATCGCCCCGGAGATCACCGAGGCGGGCGCGGAGCGCTTCAGGGACAAGCAGAACGTCCGCGTCCTGGAGACCGGGCGCTGGCCGGAGCAGCCGGGCCCCGAGATCGACCTCAAGCGGGTGCGCGGCGGGCTGCTGGTCCAGGAGCGGGATACCGCCGTGCTCGCGCCGGACGCCCTGCAGGTGGCCACCGAGCGCCAGCCGAGCGAGGCGGAGTGGGCGGATCTGCGCTTCGCCTGGGAGGCGGTCCGGCACGTCAAGTCCAACGCCGTCGTCTTCGCCGGGGGGCAGCGGACCCTGGGCATCGGGGCCGGGCAGATGAGCCGCGTCTTCAGCACCCGCATCGCCTGCGAGAAGGCGGCCGATGCGGGCCTCAGCCTGCAGGGCTCGGTGCTCGCCTCCGACGCCTTCTTCCCCTTCCGTGACGGGGTCGATCAGGCTGCCGAGGCGGGCGCCGCGGCGATCATCCAGCCCGGCGGCTCCAAGCGCGATCAGGAGGTCATCGACGCCGCCAACGAGCACGGCCTGGCGATGGTCTTCACCGGCATGCGCCATTTCCGCCACTGAACCGGCACGAGGGGGCAGAGGATGAAGGTACTGGTCATCGGCGGGGGCGGCCGGGAGCACGCCATGGCGTGGTCGCTGGCCCGCTCTGAGGGGGTCGACGAGGTGCTCGTGGCGCCCGGCAATGCCGGGACGGCCCGCGAGCCTCGGGTCCGTAACCTCCAGGTGGGTGCCGGGGACATCCCCGCGCTGGTCCAGCTGGCCCGCGAGCAGGGGGTCGCCTTCACCGTGGTCGGCCCCGAGGCGCCGCTGGTCGCCGGCGTGGTCGATGCCTTCGAGGAGGCCGGGCTCCCCTGCCTCGGGCCGAGCGCTGCCGCCGCGGAGCTGGAGGGCTCCAAGGCCTTCGCCAAGGCCTTCATGGCGCGCCACGGCATCCCCACCGCCGCCCACCAGAGCTTCGACGACCTGGAGGCGGCCTCGGCGTACATCCGCGAGCAGCAGCCCCCGCTGGTGATCAAGGCCGATGGCCTCGCCTCGGGCAAGGGGGTCGAGGTGGCGGCGAGCAAGGACGAGGCCCTGCTCGCCGCCGAGCGCATGCTGTCGGGGCAGGCCTTCGGCGAGGCCGGCCAGCGCGTGGTCGTCGAGGCGTGCCTGCAGGGCGAGGAGCTCAGCTTTATCGCCCTCGTCGACGGCGAGGACGTGGTAGCCCTGGCCAGCTCCCAGGACCACAAGGCCCGCGACGACGGCGACCAGGGGCCGAATACCGGCGGCATGGGCGCCTACTCGCCGGCACCGCTGGTGGATGAGCGCCTCCACCAGCGCGTCATGGACGAGATCATCCGGCCCACGGTCCACGGCCTGGCGGCGGAGGGGCGGCCCTACCAGGGGTTCCTCTACGCCGGGCTCATGGTCGACGGTGCCGGCGATCCCAGGGTCCTGGAGTACAATTGCCGGCTCGGCGACCCGGAGGCGCAGCCGCTGCTCATGCGCCTGCAGTCGGATTTCGCCGAGCTCTGCCAGGCGGCGCTGCAGCGCCGCCTGGGCAGCCTCCCGCCCCTCGACTGGGCGCCGCGCTCGGCGGTCGGCGTCGTCATGGCGGCGGCCGGCTACCCGGGGGCCGTGGAGCGGGGCGCGGTCATCGAGGGGCTCGACGGGCCCGAGGCGGCCGATACCAAGGTCTTCCACGGCGGTACTGCCCTCGACGACGACGGGCAGGTGGTGACCCACGGCGGCCGGGTCCTGTGCTGCTGCGCGCTGGGCGACCGGCTGGCGGACGCCCGGCAGGCCGCCTACCGGCGCGTGGCCGGCATCCACTGGGAGGGCGCCTTCTACCGCCAGGATATCGGCGCCCGCAGCCTCGGCCGCGAGGGCGGCTGAACCGGCGGACCCTTCCCCCGGACACAGGAGAGCCGCCGCCTCCGGTCCCGGAGGCGGCGGCTCCCTCACCTGGGCTTAGCCCGGGGCGTTACGCGGAGCTCTTGGCGCTGCCGGCGCCCGAGGAGGAGCCGGCCGAGGCGCTGTTGCCGCCGGCGCTGGTCGTGTTGCCGCTGGCACCGGCCGTGTTGCTGCTGCCGCTGCTCTTGCTGCGCCCCTTGCCGGAGGAGGAGCCCTTCGCCGCCGTCTCGCTCTGCTGCTGGACGGCCTCGGTCATCACCGACGCGTTCTCCTGGGCGATCTGCTGCACCTCCTGGCCCATGTCCTTGCCGATGTCGGCCAGGGCGTTGGCGTCCTCGGAGATCTTGTTGCTGAGCGTCTGCACGATCTTGCCCTGGTCGGTCAGGTAGCTCTGGAAGCTCTCCGGATCGCGGATCTCCAGCATCTTGCGCATCTGCTCCGTGGCGAGCTCGGTGTAGGAGCGGGCCGCCTCGAGGTTGAGGTGGGCGATGCGCTCGGCGTGGTTGAGGAGCAGCGCGTTGAACTTGCGGCTCGGCTCCATCATCTTCTGCATCTGCTGCATGGACTGGTTGATCTGGTCTTGCATGGTGCTTCTCCTTTCGGTTCGCCGGGGCGTGGGGGGTATTTCCCATGCCTTGTGCGTTGCAACATAGCACCTGCCATGCTGCAACGCAACACCAGATGCACATGAACCCTCTCGGCCGGCGAGGCCTGCCAGAGCGGGACGGCGCTCGTCGGCTCGCTGCTGCGCTGGATGCGGGGGCTGGCTCGTGGCGGTGCGCCCTGGCACGCCGCGATGGGCATGCCGCGGCGTCGGGTCGCACCGCTAAGGTGGGGGTGCCGCCTACGCGGCGGCGCGGATCACGACCGGGGCCGGTTCGGGGGGCCGCGGCTGTACTCCCCCTCGATGACGCTGCCCCGGCCGTCCGTATCGTGCTGCTGTCGCTGCTGTTGCTGCGCTGCTGCCGCGGCGCGGCGCAGCTGCCGGCGCAGCCACCAGGTCCGTGCGGCGATGACGAGGGCGCCGATGAGCGCCAGGCCGAGCATGACGGCCAGCACGACGATGCCGAGCGTGGCTGCCAGGCTGATGACGGCGATCGCCCCGATGACACCGACGATCCGGGCCACAGGTCCTCGCTCGACGTTCTGTATGCGCATGGGCGTCATTCTCTGCGGTGGCTTGGGTCCTCTCCAAGGATAGCCGCCTGATGCGGCCGCGGGCTACCCTGTCCCGGGGACGCCCACGCGCGGAAGCCACACGATCACGCCTGCCACGAGGCGGCAGCGAGGGAGCGGCCTATGGCCTCGCAGCATCCATTCGACGCCCTGGATCCGGCCACGGTCCTCGACGCCGTGGAGGCGGCCGCCGGGGTGCGCAGCGACGGCCGTCTGCTGGGGCTCAACAGCTACGAGAACCGCGTCTACATGGTCGGCGTCGAGGAGGGCCCGGCGGTGATCGCCAAGTTCTACCGCCCCGGCCGCTGGTCCGACGCGCAGATCAGCGAGGAGCACGCCTTCAGCGAGGAGCTCGCCGCCGCGGAGATCCCCGTGGTGCCGCCGCAGCGCTGCCACGGGCAGACGCTAGTGTACAGCCACGGCTTCCGCATGGCCCTCTACCCCATGCGCGGCGGGCGCATGCTCGAGGCCGACGACCAGGCGGTCCTGCGGCGGCTGGGGACCTACATCGGCCGTATCCACGCGGTGGGGGCCGCCGGCCGCTTCGAGCACCGGCCGGCGCTCGATGCCGGCGACCACGGCCGCCAGGCGCGGGACCGGCTCCTCGAGGGCAATTGGCTCCCGCCCCACCTGGAGGAGGCGTACGCCACCTTGACCGACGACCTGCTGGAGGCGGTGGGCGCCTGCTGGGAGCGTGCCGGAGCGGTGGCGCAGATCCGCCTGCACAGCGACTTCCACCCGGGCAACGTGCTGCAGACGGAGGACGGCTTCCACCTGGTCGATCTCGACGATGCCTGCTTCGGGCCGGCCATCCAGGACCTGTGGATGCTGCTGCCCGGCGAGCGGGCGGAGCGGGAGGCGTACCTGGATGCGGTGCTCGCGGGCTACCGCACCTTCTGCGATTTCGATCCGCGCGAGCTCCACCTGGTCGAGCCGCTGCGCACCCTCCGGCTGATGCGCCACGCCGCCTGGCTGGCCGAGCGCTGGGCGGACCCGGCCTTCCCGCGGGCCTTCCCGTGGTTCGAGGCGTCCCGCTACTGGGAGGAGCACCTGCTGGCCCTGCGCGAGCAGCTCGCCGCGCTGGCCGAGCCGCCGCTCAGCATGCGGTGAGGCGGGCCCGGCAGCCCCGCCGGCTGCCGGCCTCGCTCCGCGCCTACGGCTCGACGGGCTGGAGCTGCTCGTTGATCTCCTGGATCACGCCCTCGTCCACCGCCATGCCGACGGCGGCCTGCAGCTCCACGAAGTTGAGCAGGTAGTTGTAGCGCGCCTCCGCGAGGTCGCGCTTGGTCTCGAAGCGCTGGCTCTGGGCGTCGAGGACCTCGGTGGTGGTGCGGGTGCCCACCTCCTTGCCGCGCCGGACCGAGGCCTCGTTGCTGCGCGCCGAGACCAGGGCCTGCTCCAGGGCCTCGACGCGCTGGCGCTCGGAGCGCAGGTTCAGGTAGGCGGAGCGGGCATCGAGGGCGCTGGCCCGGCGCTGGTCGGCCAGCTCCTCGGCGGCGGCGGTGCGCTCCGCCTCGGCCCGGCGGATGCCGCTGCTGATCTTACCGCCGGTGAACAGCGGCATGGAGGCCTGCAGACGGATCGAGCGCGTATCACTCGGCTCTGCGATGGTCTGTACACCGGCGGTTCCGAAGAATCGATCCTGCTCCTTATCCGTATAGCTGTATTGAGCCTCCAGATCCAGCTGCGGCCACCGCTCGGCGCGGTTGGCGTCCACGTCGTGGCGGGCGAGCTGCTCCTCCTGGGCGGCGAGCTGGACCTCGAGGTTGTAGCGCCTCGCCAGGTCCACCCAGTGGGACGCGTCCGCCGGCTCCACCGGCTGCGGCTCGAAGTCCTCGACCAGCCCGGCTAGCTCCTGCGGCTGCTCGCCGGTGAGCCGGCGCAGGGTCTCCCGCGCCACGTTGAGCTGGTTGACGGCGGCGACCCGCTCCGAGCGGACCTGGTCGTAGGTGGCCCGGGCCTCGTCGACGTCGGTCTGGGTGCCGGTGCCCACCTCCAGGGCCTGCTTGGCCTCGTCCAGCTGGCTCTCCACCGCGGCGAGCTCGCGCTCGACCAGGGCGAGCTCGTCCTGGGCGAGGAGGACGTCGAAGTAGGCCTGGGTGACGTCGACGACGAGCTGCTGCTCGGCCAGGGAGAGCTCGATGTCGGCCTGCTCGGTGGCGCTGCGGGCCCGCTCGAGGTCGACGAAGTAGCCGCGCCGGAAGATCGGCTGGGTCAGGGACAGGCGCGCGTCCCAGCCGGTGGTGTCCTGGTCGGGCCGGGTTTCGCTGTCTGGGTACGTCGTGGTCTGCTCCTCGTAGCCCCCCTCGAGGTTGATCTGCGGCAGGAACTGCGCGATCGCCTGATCCACCCCCGCCTCGACAGCGCGGCGCTGGCTGCGCGAGGCGGCGAGCCCGCGGTCCGCCTCCCGGGCGAGCTGGTAGATGGCCAGGAGGTCCTGCTCCGGATCCCGGTCCGCCGTCTCGGCCGGCACGAGGCTCTCCTCCCGGGCCGTGGCGGCCGCCTCGGCGGTCTCGCCGCCGGCGCCGTCCGCCGGCGCCTCCTGGCCCTGGGCGCCGGCCGCGCCCAGGGCCAGGAGGGCGGTCAGGGTCCAGCCGGTCAGCCGGGGGGCTGCTCGCAGGGTCGACATCGTCTTGCCTCGCGTCATGAGCGTTCGTCCTTCTCCCGGGCCGCGGGGCGCCAGCCCCCGGCCGTTATCCGAACTCGTCCCGGGCGTGCGCGCCCGGGCTGGCCCAGCCCCGCCGCGCGAGGAAGCCCTCCAGGAGGGAGTAGGCGGCCGGGATCAGGGCCAGGGTGAGGACCATGGAGGTGATCATACCGCCGATGATCGCCGCTGCCATGGGGGCGTTGGTCTCCGAGCCTGCGCCCAGGCCGGCGGCGGCCGGGATCAGCGCCAGGATCAGCGTCAGCGACGTCATCAGCACCGGCCGCAGGCGGATGGGGCAGGCCTCGGCCAGGGCCTCGTCGATCGACAGGCCCCGCTTCTCCCGGTACTGGTTCGTCAGGTCCACCAGGAGGATGCCGTTCTTGGTGACCAGGCCCATGAGCAGGACCATGCCGATCATCGAGTAGATGTTGAGGGTGAAGCCGCCGAGGTACAGGCCGAGCACGCCGCCGATGAGCGCCAGCGGCTGCGCGGCCATGATGATCAGCGGCTGGGTGAAGGAGTTGAACTGGCTGGCGAGCACGATGTAGACCAGCGCCGCCGCCAGGAAGAGCACGAAGAGCATGGCCGACAGGGCGCGGCCCATCTCGCGCGCCTGGCCGAGGAGCTCGACCTCGTAGCCCAGGGGGAGCTCGGTGTCGG
Organism: uncultured Ectothiorhodospiraceae bacterium; assembly: GCA_913055575.1. Classification (GTDB taxonomy): domain Bacteria; phylum Pseudomonadota; class Gammaproteobacteria; order Nitrococcales; family Halorhodospiraceae; genus Halorhodospira. The sequence goes on along the minus strand of CAJXLI010000035.1, from coordinate 4,148 downwards.
CGATGGTGCGCAGGTGGTCCACGGCGTCCGCCAGCGGCATCTCCGGGTCGGCGTAGAACTGCGCGGAGTAGGCGAGGTTGTGGCGGCTGATCGCCGCCGGCCCGAGCGTCTCGTGGACCTCGGTGACCGTCCGCAGCGGCACCATCTCGCCCTCCGGGGTGCGCAGCCGCAGGGCGAGCAGATCGTCGATGTCCTCCATCTGGCCCGCCTGCGCCTTGATGCGCATATCGTAGCGCCGGTTGTCGGGGCCCTGCCCGCCGTCGTCGAAGCGGGCCGCGTCCAGGCCGCCGGCGAGGACGTTGACCGTGCGGACGATCTGGAAGGCGCTCAGGCCCAGGCTGTTGGCGCGCTCCCGGTCCACGGACAGCTCGAGCTGAGGCAGGTCGAGGTCGAGGCGCATGTCGAGCTCGCCCATGCCGTCGATGGCCTCCATCTCGTCCTGGACCGTGCGGGCGTGCTCACTCAGCTCGTCGAGGTCGTTGCCGGTGACGACGAACTGCAGCGGCTCGCCGCGCTGGCCGGGCACGGGCGAGACCTCGGAGGCGAAGGCGCGGGCGCCGGGGATCTCGGCGAGCTCCGGCTGGATGCGGGCCATGATCTGCTGCTGCGAGGCCTCGCGCTCCGCCCGGTCGACGAGCCGGACGAAGGCGATGCCGCGGTTGACCTGGCCGCGGTCGCCGATGCCGATGGCCGTGAAGTAGCCCTGGATCTCCGGCTGCTCGGCGAGGATGGCCTCGATCCGCCTCAGCCGTGAGTCCGTGTACTCGATCCCGGAGCCGAGCGGGGTCTGGAAGTTGACCCGGAACTCGCCGGTGTCCTCCTCGGGCATGAACTCCCCGCCGACCTGCGGGGTGATGACGGCCGCCACGACGGCGGTCAGGCCGAGCCCGACGATCAGCGTCGTCCAACGCCAGCGCAGCACGTAGCCCAGCGCCGTCCGGTAGGCCCGCTCGAGGGCCGATAGGCCGCTCTGGAGGGACTGGTAGATGCGCCCGTGCTGCTCCGGCACGTGCAGGAACCGGGACGCGAGCATGGGGATGAGGGTGAGCGCCACCACGCTCGAGGCAAGCACGCCGAAGGCCACCACCACGGCGAAGGACTCGAAGAACCGGCCGATCATCGACTCCATGAAGATCACCGAGCCGAAGATCGACAGCAGCGTCAGCGTGCTCGCCACCACCGCGAAGAAGACCTCGTTGGAGCCGGAGACCCCCGCGGCCATGCGGCTCTCGCCGTACTGCTGGCGGTGCCGGAAGATGTTCTCGAGCACCACGATGGCGTCGTCCACGACGACGCCGATGAGCAGCACCATGGCGAGCATGGTAATGGCGTTCAGCGTGTAGCCGAAGAAGTAGATGACGGCGACCGCCGCCATCAGGGAGACGGGGATCGACAGGGTGACGATGGCGGTCGAGCGCAGGTTGCCCAGGAAGAGCCACATCACCAGGGCGGCGAAGAAGACGCCGAGCGCCAGGGTGAAGTAGAGGCCGTCGAGCTGCTTGAGGATGAACCGGGCGTCGTCGGTGGCGATGTCCACCTCGAGCCCCGGGGGGAGCTGGGGGCGGATGCTGTCCGCCAGGCGCTCCTTGACCGCCTCGATGATCGCCACGGTGTTGCCGCCGGAGATCTTGACCACGCCGACGCCGACGGTGGGCTCGCCCGAGTGGCGGGCCAGCTGGCGCCGGTCCTCCAGGCCGTCGACGACCTCGGCGACCTCCTTGAGCCGGACCTGGTCGTCCCCGTCGCTGGCGATGATCAGGTTCTCCAGGGCCTCGGCGTCGTGGAACTCCACGTCGAGCTTGAGCAGCTGCTCGGTGTCGCCGCCGACGAGGTAGCCGCCGGGCATCTGGACGTGCTCGGTCTCGAGGGCGTCGAGCAGGGACCGGACCCCGAGGCCGTAGCTGGCCAGGCGCTCCGGGTCGACCTCGATGCGCAGGGTGCGCTCGCGGCTGCCGCCGATCTGCACCTCGCCCACGTCGTTGATGCTCTCCAGCTGCGGGCGGATCTCGTTGCGGGCGTAGCGGTCCAGCTGCTGCAGCGTGCGGTCGCCCTGCAGGGCCAGCCACATCACCGGCTGGGCGTCCATCTCCACCTTGTCGACGACCGGGGCCTCGGCGTCCTCGGGCAGCTCCTGGGTGATCTCGGAGACCTTGGCGTTGACCTCGTTGAAGGCCGTGTCGACGTCGGTGTCCAGGTCGAACTGGATGGAGACCACGGAGGTCCCGGGTAGCGAGGTGGACTGGATGTCGTCGATGCCCGAGATGGTATTGACCGCCCGCTCCACCTCCTCGGTGATAGCCGCGTCGATCAGCTCCGGGTCCGCGCCCGGCTGGCTGATGGTGACGCTGACCATGGGGAAGTCGACGTTCGGGATCCGATCAGTGCCGATGTCCTGGTAGGCGATGGCGCCGACCAGCACAATCAGGGCGCTGACCATGACCGCCAGGACGTGGCGGCGGATGGAGAGCTCGGAGAGCGTCATGGGGTCACTCCGCCTCCGCCTCGTGGGCCGTGGCCTGGACCGGTGCGCCGTCGCTCAGGAACCGGGCCCCATCGACGATGAAGCGCTCCCCCGGCGCCAGGCCCGAGCGGATCTCGACCCGGTCGGCCTGGCGGGCGCCGAGCGCCACGGTGCGCGCCTCGACGCGGTCGCCGCTGTCGTCGAGGACGAAGACGGTGTCCCCGGCCGGGCGCCGCACGACGCTCTGGGTCGGCACCACGATGGCCTGGCGCTGGTCGAGCAGGAGCTCGCCCTCGAGGCTGGCGCCGGGGCGCCAGCCGTCGGGATTCGGGAAGTCGGCGAGGACCTGTAGCGAGCGCGTCGAGGCCTGGATGCTCGGCCGCAGCTCGCTGACCGTGACCTGGATCGGCGAGCGCGCTGCGGACGGATTGTACAGGCGAAGCTCGGCGCCCTCGCCGATCCGCGGGGCGAGGGCCTGGGAGGTGGACAGGCGGGCCCGCAGCCGGCGGCTGTCGACGAGCTCGAAGGTCGGGTCCCCGGCGCGCAGGTAGTCGCCCTCGCTGATGCGGCGCGCGTCGATCACGCCGTCGATCTCGGCGCGTATCCGCGTGCGCTCCAGGGCGCGCTCGGCCCGGCGCAGCTGCGCCCGGGCGGCGTCGAGCTGCGCCTGCCGCGAGGCCAGCTCCGCCTCGGCGTTGTCGAGCTCGTCCTCGGAGATGTGGTCGTCGGCGCGGAGCTTGCGGGCGCGCTGGAGGCTGTGCTCCTGGACCTCGACGCGCGCCTCCATCCGGGCGACCTCGGCGGCGGCCCGGTCCCGCTCATCGCGGTAGTCGCCGGCCTCGATCTCGGCGAGCAGGTCGCCGCTGTCCACCCGGTCGCCCTCGTCGTGGTGGACCTGGGCCACGACGCCGGCGACCTCGGCGGTGATGAGCGGCCGCGAGCGGGCCTCCAGGCTGCCGACGAGCTGGCGCGTCTCGCGCAGCTGCCGGGTCTCCGCCTCCGCCCACGTTACGGCGAACGCCTGCCGGCCGTCTGCCGTGCCGCCATTCTCCGCCCCGTCGCCGCCGCAGGCGGCGAGGTGCAGGGCGAGGAGGAGCACGCCGGCGAGCCTGCGCGGCGCGGCGCGCGCGCCCCCAGGGAGGGCGGGCCGGGAGTGGACGCTCGGCGTAGGTATCACGGGCACCTCCTATCGGATCCCGTCGAGCAGGACCTGGACGAGCTGCTCGGCGTAGCGGTCGGGGTCATCGGCCAGGTCGATGCCGGGGAGCTGGCGCAGGACCTCGCGGTGGCCCACGAAGAAGGCGTTGGCGGCGATCATCAGGGTGGCCAGGAACGCCGGATCGATATCCGTACGCCACGCGCCGCTGCGCTGCCCGCTGGCGAAGATCCCCGTGATGCGCTGGAAGTCGGCGCCGAAGACCTCCTCGACCAGCGCCCGGGCCCGCGACGGCGTGGCGTCGAAGGCCTCGGCGAGCACCAGCCGGGTGCCGTCCAGGTCCTCGAGGGCGCGGTGCAGGTCCTCGTGGACGAAGGCGCGCAGCCGCTCGGCGGGCTCGCGCTCGTCCGTCTCGAAGGCCGCCAGCAGCCGCCGCGCCGAGTCGCAGCACCGGCGCAGGACCTCCAGGTAGAGCTCCTCCTTGGAGGCGAAGTGGTGCAGCACGTTCGCCTTGCTGACGCCGGCGGACTC
>CAJXLI010000034.1 GCA_913055575.1 uncultured Ectothiorhodospiraceae bacterium | reverse complement strand
TGCGGGGTGGAGCAGTCAGGTAGCTCGTCGGGCTCATAACCCGAAGGTCGCAGGTTCAAATCCTGCCCCCGCTACCAGTCTCTAGATCCAGACCCTCGCTCAGCGTGCCTACAGTACGCCGACGGGGGTCTCTTACGTTAGAAGAGGGGTGTCCATGGCGGGTTCGGCAACACGGCCCCCGCGTGTCTCGACCTGGGTCACGGTGGTCGCCTACATCAGCACCGTCGCCTTGCCGGCACTCGGCCTCCTGCTCGGGATGTACCTGGGGTATCGCCGCGTCCTGCTCCACGCCTTCCTGGTGGTGGGGCTGAGCACCATCGTGGCCTTCTTCTGGTACCGGCTGGTGCCTCCCATGATCTTCGGCTGACGGGGCCGCCGGCGGCGCTCCAGCCGTCCGGGGCAGAGCGGTTCACCGTGGTCCCCGGTCGCTGGGCTACGCCTCGATCTGCAGGTCGGCACGGGCCTAGTAGACGACCAGATCCTGCCCCCAGCCGCCGAAGATCTCCACGATCTCCTCAAGCTCCTCGTCGATGCGGGCAAGCAGCTCCCGCCTGTCGCCGAGCGTCTCCCAGACGGTGTCCGGGCAATCGACGATGGTGTACGGGAAGTGCCCCTCGCCGGGCCGCCCGAGGTAGATCGCTACGCCGCGCAGATCGCCGTCGATGAACTCGATGTAGTCGAGGGTGTCCAGCTCGTCGAGGAAGAAGCGGTAGCTGTGCTCCGACCAGACGAGATAGCCGCGCGCCCAGTCATCCTCGGGGGTCCTCGGCGGGCCCGTAGCCGCTCCCCCGATGGTCGGGTGCTTGACCTGGCGCAGGTACTGGCGTAGAGAGCGCAGATCGCCCAGTCGCACCTCACGGTCGCAGCTCTCGTCGAGGGCGCGGATATAGCCAGTGGCCGACTGATTGATCAGCGCCGCAACGAGGATGACACGGCGGTGCTCTGGTGTGTCCGGATCGATGACCTCCAGGTCGCCGTGGGCGCCTAGGAAGTCGCCGAAGAGGGGGTCCATGAGCTGGTAGAGGGTGTAGCCCCAGAGCGCCACGGCGGCGATGGCCAGCGCGAGGAGGCCGACGCCGATGGCCTTCTCGCTCGCGTTCAGGAACGCCGCGACCTGCGGCTCGTTGCCGTTCGCCAGTACCAGCACGACGGCTGTCCCTAGCGCGGCCAGGAAGAGCTGGCCGCGCTCGCGGGCCCGCCGGCGCATATGCGTCTGGAAGGCGCCCAGCTCGTCGGTGTCCGGCGGCTCGCTGTCCGCTACGCGGTTCGCGTCGAAGGGGCCTTCCGGGTGTGGCGGGCGGTTGTAGCGCTGGCGCATCGATCTATCCTCGCTCCTGTCCAGGGCGTGGTAGGGACCAGCCCGCCGAGACCCATCCGCTATCTGGTGGCCGGAGCTGCCCACCGGCCCGATGAGCCGTCCGGCATCGATCCACGATCGCGCTTGCTGGCCCGCTACAGGAGATCATGAGCCGTACAAGGCCGTCCCCGCTGACGACGTATCGAGGTGGGGAGTCCTGAAAAGAAAAGGCCCGTTACCGCCGCCGGCGTAGTCGCACGATCGGCGGCACGGGCCTCGGTGCCTGGAAAAAGAGGACGCCGTCTTTACTGAGCGTCGGTTTCCGAGGCGACCTTGTCGGAGAGCTTCTGCGAGTACTCGCCTACGACCGGTACCTCCCAGTCCTTGCTCTGGTACGCGTTGAACGCCATGTACAACAGGGCGATCAAGCCGAGCCAGAATATCAGCGGCATACCGGCGAAGACGGCGTTCAGGATGGCCAAGCCGATCCAGATGACGGCGATAACCGCAGAGATCGCCAGTGACTGCGCGGCGTGGAAGCGCACGAAAGGATCGGCACGGTCCAGCAGCAGGAAGATGACACCGGTAATCGGGCCCAGGACATAGGCAAGCCCGGCCGCGAAGTGCCTCGGAAGCCCGGAGTTGCCGATGAACACCTCACCGCTGTCCTGGGTGCTGCCCTGGTCGGCGTCGGGGCTGGAAGAGGCGGCGCTGCTGGAGCTGGTGCTCGAGGCACTGCTGGCAGTAGCGGAGCTGGAGCTGCTGCTGCTCTTGCCCTTGCTGGTGCTGCCCTGCTCAGCAGCGGTCTCTACCGTGCCCGACTGGGTGCTCTCGGTCTTGCTGCTAGCAGCCTTGCTGCTGCTCCCCTCGGCCTTGCTGGTGCTGCTCTTGCTCGTTCCCGAGGTTTTCTTGCTCGATTTGTCGTTCATGTCCTCGCTCATTATGGACACCTCCGTATTAAAAGCCCCACTCAGGGCGAATCTTCCCCCGGCTCATTGTCACGATACCGAGGATTTATTACTGCCGTAAACCGCACTCCCCAGCCCGGTTAAGGCCCGGAATAGCCTGGGAATGCCAATCGCTGGATGCTAGAAACCGTGCCTAGGCGAAACCGGGTGGATTCCAGTAATCGATCATGCGCTCCCTTGCCGCATCCAGTCTTTTCGACATTAGCCCCGAGAAGCGCTTGAGGAGCGCATAGCCGAAGGCTGGTTCCGCCTCGCAGCGGTCGAATATCGGCTCCCCGTCGAAGACCAGCAGTTGCACGTCGGTCTCGGCCCGGCCGTTGAAGCTCCACCGGTAGGGTGGGATCAGCCACGACCAGCCGAGGACCTGATCCGCCTCCAGCCGCTGCACTTCCAGGGCAGGCCCGCTGATGGCGGGGATCTCCAGTACGACGCTGCCCTCCTGGATCAGGTAGAAGCCGCGCGCGGGGTCGCCGTGGCGGAACAGGAGCCCATTACGCTGGCGCGACTCCTGGCTGGCGCACTCGGCCAAGAACTCGAGGTCGCCCCACTCTAGCCCCTCGAAGAGCTCTTGATTGGCCAGGGTGTCCGCGATAGATGCGGGCATGGTGTCTCTCCTTCGGAGGGAGCGGGGCAGTCTCGGGGCCTGCGCAGCGCCATCCCGCGATCAGCGGCGAGCGCGCCTTCAGCTTGCGCGGCGTTGAGGCTGTTCCTGCCGTGGCGACTCCTCCCCACTCGATCCACTATAAAGGTAGTCGCGCGTCAGAGGCACTGCGTCCTGCTGCCGCGCCAGCTGCAGCTGCAGGACCATCATCCCACGCCAGTAGAAGGCTGCCTCGCTGGTCGCGAGGTAGAATTCCCACATGCGGCAGAAAGATTCACTCTTCGCCGCGGCGACCTGATCCCGGAACCCCTGGAACCGCGCTTGCCACTCGGCCAGCGTATAGGCGTAGTGTAGGCGCAGCACCTCGATGTCGGTCGTGCGGATACCGGTCCGCTCCAGCGACGCCGTAACCTCCGAGGTCGATGGGATGTAGCCGCCGGGGAAGATGTAGCGGCGGAGCCATGAGTTGGTGATCCCCGGTGGATAGAATCGGCCGATGGTGTGGACGAGGGCGACGCCATCATCGGTCAGCAGCCGCCGGATGGTATCGAAGTAGGTGTCGTAGAAGGGCACGCCAACGTGCTCGAACATGCCCACGCTGACCACCCGGTCGAAGGGGCCCTGGATCTCGCGGTAGTCTTGGAGCCGGATCTCCACCCGGTCCTCGACCCCCGCCTGGCGGACCCGTTCCTGGGCGAGGCGCTGCTGCTCCTGGGACAGGGTCAGCCCGACTACATGGACTCGATCGTGCTGGGCCAGATAGATGGCCATGGAGCCCCAGCCGCAACCGATATCCAGCACCCGGTCGCCGGGACGGAGGAGCAGCTTGCGCCGGAGGTGCTCCGCCTTGGCCCGCTGCGCCGCCTCCAGGTCCATGCCGGGCTCTCGGAAGTAGGCGCAGGAGTAGTGCATGTCGGCGTCGAGGAACCCATGGAAGAGCCAGTCATCCAGGTCGTAGTGGGAGGCGATATTCCGGTGGGCAGCGCTGGAGCGGTTCCACTGCTGGAAGGGGCGCCAGAGCCAGAGTAGCGATTTCTTGAGCCCGCTCCGGCTCGACGGGGGGAAGTTGGTCAGCAGGACCTCGAGCACAGCCAGGAGCCCACCTTCCCCCGCGCTCCAGTCGCCGTCCATGTAGGTCTGGCCCAGCATGAACTCTGGATCCAGCATGGTCCGCAGGAGCATGCGGCGGCGGTGGATGCGCATGACGCCCCGGGGCGGCTCGCCCGTGCCCAGGATCCTATGCCCGCCGTCGTCGAACTGCAGCTCCAGGGTGCCGTAGCGGATCTGCTGTGCGAGGCGCTTCTCCAGCCAGTTCATGCCGTCCAACTCCTGGTAGCTTGCTCGATAGGGGCGTAAGGCCCTAGACACATAGTCCTACCTCATTTTGGCGTCAAGCGCAGGGCTCGTGTATCGGGCGCCCTGACGCAGGCACGCCTGCTAGCGCAGGGTGCGCCGCGCGCGCACCAGGCTGCGGTACCAGTCCCGCCGGGGCAGGGGGATCGGTGTCGGGCGTTGGCTGAGCAGGCTGATCGGGGCGGCCTGCTCGCCCACTTGCTGACCGCGTGAGATCGTCTCCAGCACCTGCGGGCGGGCCCCGTAGGTCTCCGCCAGGAAGGTGCGCGCCTCCTCGGTGAGCTCTACCTGGTAGTGGCGGACTAGGGCCACGGCCAGATGCTCAGCGGAGCGGCTCAGGTCCTCCTCGACACTGTCCGCCATGGCCTCACCGAAGCTGCGCTTCTCCTTGGCGCTCATCCCCGGCTCCAGGCCGCCGAGGTAGCTGGCGTTCGTCGCCCCGAGGCCGCGCTGGACCTCCGGCCTGGAGAGGTGGATGTGCGGCTCGAGCGCAAGCGCGGTCTCCACCGCGAGGTGGCGAGCCCGGCCCGGCGGCAGGCGGCGCGGATGCTCGCCGCTCCGCCAGCCGGTGCCAGGGTCCTGGCGTCGCCGCTCCAGCCCCTCGCTGCGCAGGTGGTGCATGAGCTGTTGCGCGACGGACCGGCGCGCCTCCTCGTCGAGGTAGATGGTGCGCTCGATGAGCCGGAGGCCCCGGCCCCGCGGGCCGGGGCGCAGGCGCTGGGCGTCGCTGGGCAGGCGCGCGGTGAGATCGTTCCAGCGCTCGGCGGCCTTGAGCAGATTGGCGTGGGCGTCGCCGAGGGTGACCAGCGCCGCGCGTGCGGAGCGGTAGAGGGACAGGGCGTTGGCCAGGGTATCGGCATGGCGCCGTAGCCGCTCCCGGCTGGCGCGGTCCAGGGCGCGGCGCTGCTCCAGGGCCTGGAGGCGGTCGATGCGCATCTGCAGCTCATCCAGCGCCGCTACGATCCGCTCGAGCAGCGTGGCCGTAGCCAGCTCCTCTGGCGCCGTCTCGTAGGCGAGGGCGTTGGCCTCGACAAGCCAGGCGGCGAGGGCACGGATACGGTTGTCGCTGGCTGCCTGGGCGAGCCGGTATCGGCTTCGGGCGGTCTCCAGGGCGCTCAGGGCCTGGACCAGGCGCCAGCGCCCGCGGTAGGTGAAGGTGAGGATGGGGATCTCGCGGCCGTTGATCAGCTCGAAGGCGAGGCCGAGCATATCCTCGACGTCGCCCATGGTGATCAGCAGCGGGTTGTCCTCCTCGTAGCTCGCCAGGATGCGCTCAATGAACGCCTCATTGCGGTGGATGCCGGCACGCAGCTGGGGGACATCGCCGTAGAAGCGCTCACGGAGGGCGCTGGCGGCCATAGGGGCCTCCTCCCGGAGCTGCTCGAAGGTCGCCAGGAAGGTCTCCTCGTACCGGTCGTTGACGTCGCGGATGCGGCTGAATAGCCCCGAGCGCCGATAGTTCTCGATGCGTCCCAGGACGTCCCCGAGCTCCGGATCGCCGGTCAGGTCCTGGCAGGCGAGCGCGATCCCCTGGGGCGACAGGTCGACCCGGCGCAGCAGCTGCCGGGCGCCCTCGCTGCGCCGGGCCTGGCCCTCCAGGCTCTCGACGTGGAGGTCTCGGGTGGCGAGGATCAGGTCGCCGAGGTGGTCGATGGCGTTGAGCACCTCGGTCTCGGCCTGCTCCTCGGCCGAGCCCCACGTGCGGCTGTAGATGATCTTGGCCACCAGGCCCATCAGGCCCGAGACGATGGTGAAGGTGATGAAGTAGAGCAGCAGCTCGGGGCCCGGTAGCCTGCCGTAGGCGACCACGTAGCCGCCGGTCAGGCCGAGGCCCGTAGCCGGCCCGGCGGTCCAGGCCAGGCTCAGCAGCGATTGGGAGACCCGGGCCTGGCGGACGGCCCGGGACCACTGCTCGCGGTGCTCGGTAGATTCGCGGTCTAGCGATACCCCGCCGGGGCGCTCGGTGGTCTCGGAAGGCGCAGGGGTCTTGCGGAAGCGGTCGAGCAGGGGCACTTGCTTGGTCGAGATCAGGCGGTGGCGGTATTCGTCGAGCAGCAGCCCGGGCCTCAGGGCGCATCGCATAGATCGGTACGGGCCCGAGGGGAAATAGCTATTATAGCTCAAAGGGAGCGGTGACGCGCGCAGCCGCAATGGGGGAGGAGCCCCATCGGCTGGTGGCGGCCCCGCGGGGAGGCGTTGACGCTGCGTGCGGGAGGTCGCACGCTCGGTGCCAGGATGCTGCGCTGCCGCGGAGGCGTCCTCTACGAGCCCAGGTAGGAGAGGAGCCGAGCATGAAGGTCCTTGCCGCAGTCAAGCGGGTCGTCGACTACAACGTCCGGGTGCGTGTCCGCGCCGATGGCTCCGGCGTGGATACCGCCAACACCCGCATGGCCATGAACCCCTTCGACGAGACCGCCATCGAGGAGGCCGTGCGCCTGCGGGAGGCGGGCACGGCCAGCGAGGTGGTGGCCGTTACCGTAGGCGATGCCGGCAGCGAGGAGGTCCTGCGCACGGCGCTGGCCTTCGGCGCCGATCGCGCGCTGCGGGTGGAGAGCGACGCGCCGCTCGAGCCCCTGGCTGTGAGCAAGGCCCTGGCCGCGGTGGCCGACCGTGAGCAGCCGGACCTGGTGCTCATGGGCAAGCAGGCCATCGACGACGACAGCAACCAGGTGGGCCAGATGCTCGCCTGCCACCTTGGGTGGGCGCAGGCGACCTTCGCCTGCGCCGTAACCCCGGCTGACGACGAGCTGCACGTGGTCCGCGAGGTGGACGGCGGCCAGCGCACCGTGGCCGTGGCATTGCCTGCGGTGGTTACCACGGAGCTGGAGCTCAACGAGCCGCGCTACATCAAGCTGCCGAGCATCATGAAGGCGAAGAAGCAGGCTATCGAGCGCCTGGGGCTTGCCGAGATCGCTGTGGACGGCAGCCCGCGGCTGGAGCTGCTCGGGGTCAGCGAGCCCCCGCCGCGGGAGGCCGGCGAGCAGGTGGACAGCGCGGCGGCGCTCGTCGATCGACTGAAGAACGAGGCGCAGGTGATCTGATATGGGCGTACTGGTCTTCGCGGAGCACGACGGCGCCGCCGTGACCGAGGCCACCCGGCGGGCGGTGTCTGCTGCCAGCGCGCTCGGCGCGCCGGTAGATGCCGTCGTCGCCGGCGGCGATGAGGCCGAGGATGTGGCGGCATCACTGGCGGGTACGGGTGTGGGCCGGGCCTGGCTCTGCCAGGGGGCGCCGTACGCCGATCAGCTCCCCGAGCCGCTGGCCGAGCGCCTGGTGGCGCTGGTCCGGGCCGAGGGCTACGAGGCCGTGGTAGCGGCTACCAGCACCCAGGCCCGGGATCTGCTGCCGCGTGTGGCAGCCGGGCTGGATGTGCAGATGCTCACCGACGTGACCGCCATCGAGGACACCGAGACCTTCGTGCGGCCCAACTATACCGGCAGCGTCCTCGCCCGGCTGCGTTGCCGGGAGGCGGTGCAGGTGCTCACCGTGCGCGCCACCAACTTCGCGCCGCCGGCCGCCGACGGCACATCGCCGGCCGTGGCGCGCCTGGAGCCGGGCACGGATCCGGGCCTGTCCCGTCTGCTCGAGGTGCAGCGGACCGACTCGAGCCGCCCCGAGCTCGCCTCGGCGCGGGTGGTCGTGGCCGGTGGCCGCGGCGTGGCGGACGTCGGCGTCGGCGAGCTGGAGGCGCTGGCCGATCGGCTCGGCGCCGCCATCGGCGCCTCGCGGGGCGCCGTGGAGGCCGGGCTGCTGCCCAATGACGCCCAGGTGGGGCTGACCGCCAAGGTGGTCGCGCCGGATCTCTACATCGCTGCCGGGATCTCGGGCTCCATCTACCACGTCTCCGGGATGAAGGACAGCGGCGTCATCGTGGCCATCAACAAGGACCCGGAGGCGCCCATCTTCGATGTGGCGGACTACGGCCTGGTGGCGGACCTCAGGGAGGCGCTGCCGCAACTGCTCGAGGCGCTGGAGCCGTCATGACGACCTATCGCGCACCGACACGGGACCTGCGTTTCGTTATCGAGGAGCTCATCGGCCTGGAGCGCCTGGCAGGGCTCGCGGACCTGGAGGCGGTGACGCCGGAGCTGCTGGAGGCGGTGCTGGCGGAGGCCGGCCGTCTGGCCGACGAGGTCTGGGCGCCGCTGAACGTCACCGGGGACCAGCAGGGCTGTAGCTTGACGGACGGTGCCGTGGCGCTGCCGGAAGGCTTCGCCGATGCCTACCGCGCCTTCGTCGAGGGCGGCTGGAACGGCATCAACGCCCCTCCGGAGCACGGCGGGCAGGGGCTGCCCGCAGTCGTGGCCAGCGCCACGCAAGAGATGTGGCACGGCGCCAACATGGCCCTGGCCCTGGCGCCCATGCTCTCCGCCGGGGCTACGACGCTGCTCCAGCGCCACGGCGACGCGAGCCTGCGGGAGCGGTTCCTGGGCAAGCTGGTCAGCGGCGAGTGGACCGGCACCATGGATCTGAGCGAGCCCCAGGCCGGCTCCGACCTCGGCCAGGTGGCGTGCCGCGCCGTCCCCGACGGCGACGCCTACCGGCTCCACGGCGAGAAGATCTATATCACCTGGGGCGAGCACGAGGCCGCCGAGAACATCATCCACCTGGTCCTGGCCCGGACCCCGGACGCGCCGGCCGGTCACCGCGGCATCTCCCTGTTCCTGGTGCCGAAGTACCTGGTCGAGGCGGACGGCTCGCTGGGCGCGCGCAACGATGTCCACTGCACCGCGCTCGAGGACAAGCTCGGTATCCACGGCTCGCCGACCTGCACCATCGCCTACGGGGACCGCGAGGGCGCCGTGGGGTACCTGGTGGGCGAGGCGCACCGCGGGCTCAAGTACATGTTCACCATGATGAACGAGGCCCGCCACAAGGTCGGCCTCCAGGGCGTGGGCGTGGCGGAGCGGGCCTACCAGCAGGCGGTGGCCTTCGCCCGCGAGCGCATCCAGGGCCGGCGTCCGGGCGGTGAGGCGGCGGTGCCCATCCTCCACCACCCGGATGTGCGGCGCATGCTCATGACCATGCGCGCGCAGACCGAGGCCATGCGGGCCCTGGCCCTGCTCGCCGCCGCGGAGATGGATGTAGCTGAGCACAGTCCGGACGAGACTGCCCGGGCCGCGGCGCAGCGGCGGGTGGACCTGCTCACGCCGGTGGTCAAGGCCGTGGCCACCGATCAGGCGGTGGAGACGGCCTCCCTGGGCATCCAGGTCCACGGCGGCATGGGCTACGTCGAGGAGCTGGGGGTCCCGCAGCTGCTGCGCGATGTGCGCATCGCGCCGATCTACGAGGGCACCAACGGGATCCAGGCCCAGGACTTCACCCTGCGCAAGGTGCTCAAGGACGGCGGTGAGACCCTGGAGGGCGTGCTCGCCGAGGCCGACGGTGTGGTCGAGGCCCTACGTGCCGACAGCGCCCTGGCCGGCCTCGGCGACGGGCTGGCGGAGGCGCTGGCGGCCCTGCGCGGGAGTACCCAGCGGCTGCTGCGCGACGGCGCCGACGACGCGCTGGTGCCCCTGACCGCCGCCACCCCGTACCTGGCCCAGGCCGGGCTGGTCCTCGGTGGCTGGCTCATGGGCCGCGCGGCCCTGGTGGCCCGGCAGCAGGGCGACGCCGGCTCGGGGGATACGGCGTTCTATACGGCCAAGCTGCACACGGCGCGGTTCTACATGCGCCACGTCCTGCCCCGGGCCCACGGCTACACGCCCGCGATCCGCGGCGGCAGCGACGAGCTCGAGGCGATCGATGACGAGCACTGGTAGGGGGTGTCTTGGGATCTGAAGGCGCCGAGCGCGAGGCGCTAGGCTACGACGTCGTGGTGGTCGGCGGCGGCCCGGCGGGCCTCGCCACCGCCCTGCATCTGGTGCAGCAGGACGGCGGTGAGGCCCCTTCGGTCTGCGTGCTGGAGAAGGGGGCGTCTATCGGCGCCCACCTGCTATCCGGGGCCGTCGTGGACCCCCGTGGTCTGGACGAGCTCCTGCCGGATTGGCGGCAGCGGCAGGCGCCGGTGTGGGTGCCGGCTGGCCAGGAGGTGTTCCGCTACCTGACCGGCCGCCGCGCCTGGACCCTGCCCACCCCGCCGCAGATGGACAGCCACGGCCACTACGTGGGCAGCCTCGGGGAGCTGGGGCAGTGGCTGGCCGAGGTGGCCGAGGCCGCGGGCGTGGAGATCTACCCGGGCTTCCCCGCCGCCGAGGTGCTCTACGACGACGCGGGTTCCGTCTGCGGCGTGGCGACCCCGGATCGGGGGCGGCAGGCGGATGGCAGTCCGGGGCCGGCGTTCGAGCCCGGCGTGGAGATCCGTGCCCGGCAGACGGTCCTCGCCGAGGGCGCCCACGGCTCGCTCACCCAGGCGGTGATCGGACGCTTCGGCCTGCGCCGCGAGGCCCAGCCGCAGATCTACGGCCTCGGGATCAAGGAGCTCTGGGAGGTGGCGCCGGAGCGCCACGACCCCGGCCGCGTCGAGCACACCGTCGGCTGGCCGCTGGATACGTTCACCTACGGCGGCGGCTTTTGCTACCACCTCGACGAGCGCCGCGTAGCCGTCGGCCTGGTGGTCGGCCTCGACTACGAGAATCCGTACCTGTCGCCGTTCGAGGAGCTCCAGCGCCTGAAGACCCACCCGGCCATCCGGCCGCTGCTCGAGGGGGGCCGGCGGGTCGGCTACGGGGCGCGGGTCCTCCCCGAGGGCGGCTGGCAGAGCCTGCCGCAGTTGAGCTTCCCCGGCGGCGTCCTCGTCGGGGATGCGGCCGGCTTCGTCGATGTCCCCCGCATCAAGGGCATTCACACGGCCGTGAAGTCGGGCCTGCTGGCGGCCGAGGCGGTGCAGGCGGCCCTCACCGAGGGCCAGGGCGAGGCGGCTGACCTGGGCCAGCGCGTCGAGCAGAGCTGGCTGCGTGCAGAGCTGCGCCCCGTGCGCAACATCCGCCCGGCCTTCCGCTGGGGGCTGCTGCCGGGGCTGGCCTATGCCGCGGCGGAGACCTACCTGCTCCGGGGGCGGGCACCGTGGACCCTGGGGCACGAGCCCGATCACCGGCAGCTGAAGCCGGCGGCGCGCTGCCGGCCCATTACCTACCCGAAGCCGGACGGGCGGCTGACCTTCGACCGGACGACCTCGCTGTTCCTCGCCAACACCAACCACGAGGAAGGGCAGCCCTGCCACCTGGTCCTGGACGATCCGGAGATCCCGACCCGGGTGAACTGGGCCATCTACCACGGCCCGGAGACGCGCTACTGCCCGGCCGCGGTCTACGACTACGAGCCGGATGCGCAGGGGCAGCAGCGGTTGCGGATCGAGGCCATCAACTGCCTGCACTGCAAGGCCTGCGAGATCAAGGACCCGGCCCAGAACATCCGCTGGACCGTCCCGCAGGGCGGGGATGGGCCCGGCTATCAGGGGATGTAGGCGGGCAGCATCGCCTCGCAGCTGATAGGGTGCCCGGGATGGTGGGGTCATCCCCACCGGGCGCAGTCGGACCTTGAGGGATACCCCGGATGACGACACAGCTAGAACAGCCCGCCAGCGGCGAGGGCGCGGATTACGTCGTCGGGATCGGCGGCTCGGCCGGCTCCTTGGAGGCCTTGCAGGCCTTCCTGCAGGCCATTACCGAGCAGACCGGCGTGGCCTTCGTGGTCGTGACGCACCACCCCTCCGACCGAACCAGTATGCTCTCCGAGCTCCTCTCCCATGCCGGCACGATCTCCGTGGTCGAGGCCCAGGACGGCGATCTCCTCCGCCCGGACCGGGTCTACGTGGTCATGCCGAGCAGCGGCCAGGATTGGGTCGTGGAGAAGGGGGCACTGCGCCTGCGCCCGCACGAGGATCAGGAGCCGACCAGCTCTGGAGTGCCGCGGCACCCGGTGGATCTGTTCTTCCGGACGATGGCCGAGCGGCTCGGGCCGTCAGCGGTGGGCATCGTCCTCTCCGGTACGGGCAGCGACGGGACGCTCGGCCTGCGGGAGATCAAGCGCTGCGGCGGGATGGCGATGGCCCAGGCGCCGGCCTCGGCGGGATTCGACGGCATGCCGAGCAGCGCCATCGAGGATGGCCAGGTGGACTTTATCCTCGAGCCCGAGGCCATGCCAGCGACCCTGGCGGGCTATGTGAGCGCCTGCCAGCGCCACGCCGGCACCGCCGGCGAGCCCGTGGAGATCGCTGAGCTGACCCTCCAGCGCATCCTCGGGCTGGTCAAGGACCGGACGGGCCACGATCTCACCGGCTACAAGCGCAGCACCCTCCTGCGCCGGCTGCAGCGGCGCATGAACCTGCACCAGGTCGAGGACCCGGAGGCCTACCTCACCCTCCTGCAAGAGACGCCGAACGAGGTCGATCTGCTCTTCCAGGAGGTACTGATCAGCGTCACGCAGTTCTTCCGCAATCCGGTGGCGTGGCAGGCGCTGCGGGATGGCCCGCTGCAGGAGCTGCTGAGTCAGGTCCCCGAGGGGCGCAGCTTCCGCGCCTGGGTCGTGGGCTGCGCTACCGGCGAGGAGGCGTACACCCTGGCCATCATCCTCCACGAGTGCCTCGCCGAGATGGATCGCTCGGTGCCGTTGCAGATATTCGCCTCCGATGTGGACCGCGCCGCGCTGGAGGTGGCCCGCGCCGGGCGTTATCCGGCCGGTATCCAGGAGGACGTGCCGGCGGCCTATCTATCGCGGTACTTCCTGGTTGAGGAGAACGGCTACCGGATCCGCAAGGAGCTGCGCGATGATATTGTCTTCGCCGAGCACAACATCCTGCACGACTCCCCCTTCACGCGGATCGACTTGATTACCTGCCGGAATCTGCTCATCTATCTGAGCAAGGACCTGCAGGACCAGGTCTTCCCGCTGCTCCAGTACAGCCTGGTCAACCGTGGCCTCCTGCTGCTCGGCCCCTCGGAATCCGCTGACGATGCCATGGAGGAGGTAGACCAGCAGGCACGGCTGTACCGGAGCACCGAGGCGCCCAAGTTCAGCCGCTTGCCGAGCCTGCCGGCGCGCACCCATACCGCCGGAGCGCCGAATAGGCCGCCGGTCGAGACGGGCACGAGCGGCAGCACCGCCGAGCTGACGCGGGCGGTAGAGCGCTTGCTCGCAAACCGACACGCCCCGCCGAGCGTGCTGGTTAATGACCGCGGAGACGTCGTCTATATCCACGGCAGCACCGGGCGCTACCTCGAGCCCGCGCCGGGGCCGGCGCAGAGCCAGATCCTGGATATGGCGCGCCACGGGCTCCGGGGCTATCTCCATCGGGTCCTGGCCGATGCGACCAAGCGCGACGGCGAGCAGGTGGCCCAATGGGCGCGCCTGCAGGACGGGGATAGCAGCGAGGCGGTGGAGATCGCTGCCGTGCGCCTGCACGTGCCGCAAGCCCTCCAGGGACTGCGCCTGGTCAGCTTCCGTAGCCGGGAGCAGGGCGAGGGCCCCCCGGGTGTAACGGACGCCCCTGAGGCCGGCACCATCCAGATCGAGCACGCCCCGGAGAGCGGCCAGCAGCGCCTGTGGCAGGAGCTGGAGGCGGTCCACCAGGACAAGCAGGTCACCGTCGAGGAGCTCCACGCCTCCAATGAGGAGCTGCAGTCCATGAACGAGGAGCTGCAGTCCATGAACGAGGAGCTGCAGAGCAGCAATGAGGAGTTGGAGGTCGCCAAGGAGGAGGTCGAGTCGCTGAACGAGGAGCTGCGCACGGTCAACGCCGAGCTGGAGGCGAAGGTCAGCGAGCTCTCCGAGGCCAACGACAACATGAAAAACCTCCTCGACAGCACCGATGTCGCCACCCTCTTCCTCGGGGAGGACCTGTCCATCAAGCGCTTCACCGCTGCCGCCCGGCGTTTGGTGGCCCTGCGCTCGTCGGACGTCGGGCGCCCGCTCAGTGAGCTGGCGACGAACCTGGCGTACGACAACCTGGCCGATGATGCCGAGGAGGTCCTGGAGAGCCTGACGCCGAAGGAGGTCGAGGTCCGCACTACGCAAGGGCACTGGTACATCCTCCGGATCATGCCGTACCGCACTACCCAGAACGTCATCCGCGGCCTGGTCTGTACCTTCCGGGACCACGAGCAGGCGAAAGGCATGGAGGAGCGGGCCGATTACTTCCGGGATATCGTGCAGGCCGTGCCGGATCCGCTCGTGGTCCTGGACGAGGACCTCTTTGTGGTCTCCGCCAATAGGGGGTTCTATACTCTGAGTGGCCTGGATGCCGAAGACGTCGAGGGCGCCGAGTTCCTGGCGCTGAACCAGGGGGCGTGGAACGACCCACAGCTCCGGCAGCTGCTCCAGGAGGTCCTGCCCGCCGAGCGGGCGTTCGAGGGCGTGTATCTGGCTGTCCGCCTCGGCGACGCCGAGCAGCCCCTTAGGCTGAATGGGCGCCAGTTGGACGGTGAGGGCGAGCGGCCAGGCATGATCCTGCTGGCCATGGAGCCGGATGAATCCGCCGCGGGATAGGTACGATCGGCCGATGAGCGACGATGTAGGGAGTCGACAGGGGGATCGCGATACCCGCCGGCTCCGTGAGCAGGCCCGGGCGCGTATGCAGGACAGCGATATGGACGTGGACTTCGCGCGGTTGACCCCGGCGGACGCCCAGTCCCTCTATGAGGAGCTGCTGCTGCACCAGGTGGAGCTCACCATCCAGAATGAGGAGCTGCAGACGGCCCGCAACGAGCTCGCGGCAGCGCGCGATCGCTATCGGGACCTGTTCGAGCGCGCGCCGGTAGGATACCTGGTCCTCGACGGTGGAGGCACCATCTGCGAGGCCAACGAGACGGCGGCGAACCTGCTCGGGCTCGGGCAGGGGAGCGACCTGGAGGGGCGCTCCATGGCCGATTTCGTCGCCCCCGCGTCGCAGGATCAGTGGTTCCTGCACCGGCGTGCCTGGACGCCGGGCGGAGATCGGTGGGTTGTGGAGCTAGGGTTGCGCGGCGAGCAGGATCCGCCGACCCGCACAGTGCGCATGGAGACGCTGCCGGAGTGGGGCAGCACCGCCGCGGAGCCTCGCTACCGCAGTGTGCTCATCGACGTCACGGAGCAGCGCCAGGCGGAGCAGGATCGTGAGCAGCTCATCGATCTGGTGGAAGAGGCCCCGCAGCTCATGACCGGTCGGCGTGGCCCGCCGAGGCGCTAGCCGGGGATGGCGCTCCTGTGGCCGTGCTGCCCCACGCTTCGCTCGCTCCCGAATGGCCCCCGGGTATCGTTCACCCCGTAAGCTGCAGATAGACAGCGTAGATCATCAGGACCGATAGCAGGGCCAATACGGCTTGGACGGCCCGCATCCCCCAGGCAGGCCCTTCGTTGGCTTGTAGCCTGCTGAGGATCCAGTTGCATCCAAGGATCAAGAGTCCCAGTACGGCGGGGATCCAGCCGGAGATCCCGCCAGAAGCGAGGCAGTCGTTCATGGGGTCATGGCTCGTCTTGCGGCGGCTCCGGGATACTATAACGGCTATGCGGCCTCTCAATCTCGGCAAGCAGGACGGGCACGGCAAGCAGCGCCGGATGGAGCACTGCGGCAAGTGCCCGCGCGCCAGCCGTACCGGTGGCGAGTCGCTGCCTTCACGCGTGGCTGAGGGTGCCGAGGAGGCCCGGGGAGGTGGATAGCCTCGCCGTAGGGATCGATGTCCAGGTCCGCCGAGGCTGCCCCATCGCCGTCCTCGGGCCGGACGGCTCCAGCGTGGCAGCCCTGTGGGCCGAGCATCCGGAGGCGGCCGGCTCGCTGCTCGGCGAGGTCCTGGACCGTGAGGGCATCGCGCCCTCGAGGGTCGCCATCGGGATCGATGCCCCCCGTATGCCCCTGCCGCAGCCGCGCCCCTACTGCTGGTCGGGGGCCGCCCGTAGGTGGCGTCCCCGGGGCGGCAAGCAGCGCGGGCTCGGCCGGCACTGCGAGGTCGCGATCAGTGCCCACCGCCTGGCCCATCCCCAGTGGTCTCCGCTGGCGGGCGAGGCGCCCGAGTGGATGCAGCACGGCTTTCAGCTGTACGAGTCCCTGGCCCCTCTCGGGCGTACCTACGAGGCCTTCCCCAGCGCCAGCTATCGGCAGCTCCGGGATACCGAGGCGAAGATCGAGGTCGCGCTCGGCGCCTTCGGTGCCGGCCCCAAGGACATGCTGGACGCCTACGTCGCCGCCCTGACGGCCCGGGAGTACGAGCTCGGCAGGGGGTGCGCCGTCGGAGGGGGCGATGGGCTCGGGACCATCATCCTGCCCCGCCCGCTCCAGGATCCCATCGAGGAGGTGCTGGCCTGGCCAGGGGGGAGCGACGGCCCCGATCACCAGTGAGAATCGGCAGGCTGCTCGTCGCGGCCAGGCGCAACGGCCTCCCCTCCCTGCAGCCGGCCGAGGGCCGGGTGGCTCAGAAGCGCAGGGTCCCGGTCAGCCGCACGTCCCGGCCGGGTTCCTCGCGGAGGTGGAACACCCCGTCCGCATCCTCAACCGCCAGGGAGGTATGCGTGACGTACGCCTCGTCGAAGAGGTTGTTCACGGCCAGCGCCAGGGTCAGGCGCTCGTCGGCCCAGGGGCGCCACTGCGCTTGCACGTCGTGGAGCTGGTAGCCGTCGCGCTCGGGCTCGTCGTCGGGCACCTCCGTATAGTCGCCGACCCAGGTGAGGGTGTAGCCCAGTGTCAGGGTCTCGTGGACGGCCCAGCGCTGATCCCAGACCAGGCGATCACCGCCGCCTCCGCCCAGGCGCCGCGTCACGCCCACCGGGTCACCGTCGTCGTCGACAGCGTCGGTGCTTATGAACGAGGCCCGGGTATCGTAGGCGCCTACCCCCCAGGCGGCGCGCAGCTCGTAGCCGCGCAGGTGGACCGGCTCGGGGCGGTTGCGGATCTCGCCGATGAGGGGGTCGCCGTCGTTCTCGCTCCGGGCCCTGGGGCTCAGCGGGCTCCCCCAAGGGTCGTTGCGCTCGATGCTGTGCTCGATGCGCGTATCGAAGACCGTCGCCTCGAAATCGAAGCGGTCGCCGGCGGTAACGAGATGCCGCCCCTGGTAGCGCAGGCCGCCCTCGCGGCGCTGGGACGCCTCGGCCTGGAACGGCTCGCCGTCGTTGAGGTTGGTGTTCTCCGCGTCGATGAACTGTAGCCAGCCGATGGGCAGCGTGCCGGCGCCGTTGACGGCCTCGCCGTAGCCGGCGAAGGCGGTCCAGCCCGCGGTCAGGTCTAGCTCCGCGCTGAGGTTGGGGGAGACGGCCTCGCCGTCCAGGTCCTGCTCCACCAGGTCGGTGCTGTAGTCGTCGAGGCGCACCCCTGCCGAGAGGCGCAGCCGCTGCCACTGCACGCGGTCCTGCAGGAAGGCGCCGAGGTTCCGGGACTGGTGGCTCAGCCGCGGGCCGTCGGCTTGCTCGATACGGCCGTCCTCGGTGTAGTAGTCGACGCCGGCAGTGAGCCGGTGGCGGGCCGCTCCCGTCTCCAGGGTGAAGGTGTTACGCACGTCGCCGCCGTACTCGACGGCGCTGATGGCGGTATGCTCGTCCTGGCGCTCCAGGCGCTTGTCGTTGCGGTAGAGCCGGGTCCGCCAGTCGACGAGCGGATCCGCGGGGCTGTAGCGGTGCTCGGCGGTCCAGGTATCGCGGCGCATCTCCTGGCCTATCGGCTCCAGCCGGATGGTCTCGCGCGGATCGCCGAAGTCGCTGCCCCAGGAGCCGTACGGGTGGTCCCCCTCGAAGGTATTGCGCTGTACCCCGAGCCGCAGCTGGTGGCCCGTGGATGGCGCCCGGCTGAGGCGCACCAGGTAGTCACGGTCGCGGCCGCCGGAGTACGGCATGGTCCCGCCGCCCCCGACTCGATAGTCGTCCCGGTTGGCTGCGCCGATATGCGCCAGCGCCCCCCAGTCGTTGCCCAGGCGCCCGAAGAGGATCGTCGAGCCGCGCTCGGCATCGTCGGCGCTGGCGTAGCCGGCGCGCAGCCGCGCGCCCGTGTCCTCACCGGGGGCGAGCAGGTCCTGGGCATCGACGGTCCTGAAGCGGACCGCGCCGCCTAGCGCGCCAGGCCCCTGGTCCGCCGCCGGCCGCGGGTCGATCTCCACGGCCTTCAGCAGGTCCGGGTCGATGCCGGTCAGGCCGCCGCGGTGCTGGTGGAGGTTACGCCCCTGGCGCGCCCCGTCCACGGTGACGTTCAGGTTGCTGGACTCCACGCCGCGCAGGTAGAGCCGCTGGGCGTTGCGGCTGCCGCCGCCGACCTCCGCCGAGGCCTCGCCGCGAAAGATCTCGGCACTGCTGGAGGCTTGCCGGCGCTGGAGGCCTTCCCGCTCTACGCCGCGCTCGAGGGGGTCGCCGCCGGCCTCGACGCGCACCGGCGACAGGCCGGTGGCGGACGAGCCCCGATCGTCGTCGGCGGCCGTGGCGGGCACGGTGACTGCCGCAGCAAGCAGGGCACCCGTCAGGCGCCCGGTCATGGGATGCAACATCTTCAGCGCTCCTCGTCCTGTGACGGGCGCTGGCGACTCGTGCTGGGGGAGGCCGACGGCGAGCGCGCCGCCGGGCCAGGAGGTAGGCAAGCAAGACCGACCGTTTCCCCCAGGCGCGCCGCCCGCACGCCGTGCTGTGGGTTGCTGTGGGCCGGTCTCCGGGCTCGTGGGTGGCACTGGACGCGCCGCTGCGGATCGCCTTCCCACGAGGGCCGCCGGCTGACGGCTATCTCGCAGTGGCCCGTGATCCGCAGGACCCACCTACCGTTGCGGGGGCAGCGCCGGCTTCACTGCAGCGGGGCAGCTGGACCGGACTTCCCGTTCAACCCGCCAGGCGGTGCGAGCCCGCCTGGGGGCACCCACATCAGGGCGGCGGATCGTAGATGGACACGGCCGCGTGTTGCAAGCCAGAGCCCGCTTCCCGGGAGCGCCGGCCGTGAGCGGGCACGATTGACACCTCCACGCTGTCCTCTTAGGGTCACTCGCTCTCCAGGTGCCCCGGCGGGAAGCCGCCGGGATCCCGCGGCCGCGACGCCGCGGGATCGGGAAGCCGGTGCGCCCACTGCCGCAGGGCGTGGGCAAGTCCGGCGCTGTCCCCGCAACGGTAGGCGAGCCAAGGCGCGGCACGAGCCACTGCACCCGGGTGTCCCCGGCACCCGGTGCGGGAAGGCGCCGCGCCAGGCGCAGGGCGCCGCTCGCGAGCCCGGAGACCGGCCTGGAGGCAAGGACACCGCGCGACGGGGGATCGCGCCAAGCCTGGAGCTACCCATGCCGTACCCGATCGCCCGCCTGCTCGTCGCGGCCGTGATGCTGGTCGCTGCCTGTACCGTCGAGGCGGAGGAGGGCGCCGCCCCTGCCGCGGAGCCGACCCGGACCGTCGAGGACATGCTCGGCCGCAGCGTCGAGGTACCCCGGGAGATCGAGCGCATCGCCACGGTCAACGTCGACGCCTTCCGCATGCTCCTGCACCTCGGCGCCGACGAGCGGCTGGTCGGCATCCCGAGCAACATGTTCGGCTCGCGCTTCTCCGAGGCGAGGACGGTCGAGGCGCGGGCCTTCGAGGACCTGGGGGAGACGCCGCGGGTCGGCGGCGGACCCCCCGGCTCCGAGATCAACCTCGAGCGGGTGCTGGCCACCGATCCCGACGTCTTCCTCTACTGGGCCTTCACCCGCAGGGACAAGCCCGGCGCGCTCGCCGAGCGGGTGGCGCGCCTCGAGCGCCAGCTGGGCGTGCCGGTGGTGGCCGTTAGCACCATCGGCAGCGACTGGGGCTCGGCCGAGGCGGCCCTCGAGGAGATCGAGACCGCCTACCGCCTGGTGGGCGAGCTGACGGGTCGGCAGGAGCGGGCCGAGGCGCTCCTCGAGTACTACCGCGACGGCGTGGCACAGGTGCAGTCGCGGCTCCCCGCGGAGCCGGCACCGCGGATCTACCTGGCGCACCGGCGCAACCTCTACAACCACATCGCCTTCTACCTGCCGGCCGAGCAGCTCGGCGCCGAGCTGGTCACCGCCGGGCGCCCGGGCGGCGACGGCGAGGTCAGCGCCGAGGAGCTGATCAAGTGGGATCCGGGGTACATCTTCCTGCACACCCCCTCCAGGGCGAGCCGGGTGAGCCGCGAGGCGGTCCTCGAGGACGCGCGCCTGGCCGGGGTCGAGGCCGTCGAGCAGGGGCGCGTTTACCGCTTCAAGGGCTTCTACATGGGCTGGGACCTGGCCACCGGCCTGGTCGACCTGGTCCACATGGCCAAGATCCTCTACCCGCAGGCCATGGCCGGGGTCGACCGCGCCGAGCGCGGCGAGGCGATCCTGCGCTTCTTCTACGGCGAGACGGGGCTCTACGAGCACCTGGCCGAGCAGAGCGGGCTCGAGGGCCGCGAGTAGATGGGGGCGGCCGGCTCCGCCGGCGCCCCGGAGGAGGCCGGGGCGCCGGCCGTCACGGCGGCGTACGCCCGCGCCGTCCGGCGCAAGGGGATGGTGCTCCTCGCCCTGGCGGTGGCGCTGCTCGGCGTCTGCCTGGTCGGGCTGAGCCTCGGGCCGCTGGGGATCCCGCTCACCGAGGTGGTCCAGGCCGTGCTCGCCCGGCCCCTCGGCGCGGAGTGGGTGAGCGAGCAGACCGCGCACGTGGTCTGGCGCATCCG
>CAJXLI010000033.1 GCA_913055575.1 uncultured Ectothiorhodospiraceae bacterium | reverse complement strand
GGTTACGAACTGCTCAATCACCGACATCAACAAGGCGGCACCTTGGCTCTCACGGCTTTCTCGTGAATACGACAGGGGAAGGGGGCCCGGCTCCAGAGGAACGCCAGGGCGCTCCAGGCCAGCAGGGCCAGCAGCGGCGCCCCGGCAGGCAGGATTTTCCAAAGATTCAGGCGCCAAGCCAACCTATTGGCCCACCTGTCGTGAACGCCCCGGGTTGCTAAGGGCGGTGGCCTTACGGGATGCTAGGTGGGTGGAGGGGAGGGCCATGAAATGGCGGACCAGGTGGCAAAGGGCGGCCCACATAGTCGGAAAATGGGACCAGAGCATCCGGCTCAAGGCTTCACCCTTATTGAGTTGGTAGCGGTTCTCGTCGTGCTGGGCATTCTAGCCGCAGTAGCGATACCGCGTTTTACCTCTTTTTTGTCTTCAGAAGGGATGCACGGGGTTGTGGTCCAGCGCACGGCGGACTCGCTTCGAACCTCCCTGGCCATAGTTCGGGCCGAAGCCCGGGTATCCGAAAACCTGGGGGGTTGCTACCGGACTGACGACAGCTTCGCCTTTCGAGGAGGCGAAGTCTGCATGCACCCCGATATGGCCGGCGTGCCCGTGGCAACGACCGGGATCAGCAGCGGCCATCCCACGCGAAGTCGTCAGCTTTGGGAACTGATGATCAAATCGCCGCCGCTTCAGGATGATGACCAGCAAACCAACGGCTGGTATGAAACCCTGGCGAACAATTGCCCTAACGACACTAGCGATAGCTTCACTTATTGTTGGGCCTACTTCGTCAGCGGAGAAAAGCAAAAGCTTCTACGCTACAACGATGATAACGACGGCTCGGTAGAGGTTTTGACGCCCTGATTTGGAGGCGCAGGCGCATGGGCCTCTTGGCCGATAGCTGCCTGATTCTCCGAGGGGCCCTTGCCTTGCAGGAGAGGTGAGGGTCTCGTCATGGTGCCACGCCTAGCGACCGACGAACCGCGGCGCAAAACCCGACTGGGGCGTCACTAACCAGTCAAGCCGCTACACTCCCCTGCTGAACGGGCCAGGTCCGGCCTCTGGTGAACAAAACGGACGGCGAGCGCCAGGAGGGTAAAGCCGCAGTGGGCGTTGGCCCCGCCCAGCCCGAGGGCGAGGCGGAGCAGGCCCAGAACCAGCCCGTTACCCCGGGCGACTTCGGGGCCCGGCGCTGTAGCGCCGGGCCCCGAGGCAGCAAGCCCGCA
Organism: uncultured Ectothiorhodospiraceae bacterium; assembly: GCA_913055575.1. Lineage (GTDB taxonomy): Bacteria > Pseudomonadota > Gammaproteobacteria > Nitrococcales > Halorhodospiraceae > Halorhodospira. The sequence continues at coordinate 19,571 of CAJXLI010000033.1, read as the reverse complement.
TCTGGCCCTTCTGGGGGCCTGCCGGCTGTTCAGCCGTTAGCCCGACGATGTAGCGGTCACTGTGAACGGAGATGAAATGCTGGCATCGCTATCGAGCTCCAGGTTGCATTGCGTGGATTCCCCACTAGAGATGGCAGATGTACTATCAAAGCCGTCGGAGTTAATGGTGTATTTACTGCTGACAGCGTCGGTAGTTTGCAGGAGCTCAAACAACTGGCCTGCCGAATTCCCATCTTCAGCGCAAACGCCGCCGCTGCCAGTTATCTCCTTGCACTTCCCTCCACCATCCAGCTTACAATTCGCCACATTCAAGGAGTTGGCGGAGGTAAGGGAATTCGCCTGGGCGTTGGTAGCCGACTGATCGGCCTGCGAGATCAGGTCCCCGAACTGCGGCGCGGCGATGGCCGCCAGGATGCCGAGGATGACCAGGACGATCACCAGCTCGATCAGGGTGAAGCCTTGTTGGGCGCGCATAGCTCGTTTCTCTCTCTGGATAGGCCTTATGGTTCTTCGACAATCGCATCATCTCACTCCGAGCGCAAGGCGAAAAGCGCCCGGCGGCGTCGACGAGGCGCTGGTTGGCGTGGAGCTAGCCGAGCACCACGACGGCGAAGAGCAGCACCCCCAGGGCAAATGCCCAGCGCTGGCGCACGCCGCCTCCCCCTACAGGGCCGCCTGGCCCATCTGCCACATGGGCAAGAAGACACCTAGGGCGAGGACCAGCACCAGGGCGCCAATCACGCCGATGAGAATAGGCTCGATGGACGAGGAGAGCTGGTCCAGGCTGGCCTCCACCTCGCCTTCGTAGAACCCGGCGACCTGGTCCATCATCTCCGCCACCTGCCCGGTCTCCTCGCCGACGGCGAGCATCTGCAGCACCAGCGGGGTGAAGAGCCCGCTCTCCTCGGCCACCTGGTAGAGGCTCTGGCCCTGCTCGATGCCGTTGCGCATCTCCTCGATGCCCCGGGCGATGTAGGCGTTGTCCGTAGCCCCCGAAACCGAGCGCAGGCTCTGCAGGGGCGGGACACCGGAGCGCATGGCCATGGAGAAGGTCCGGGCGAAGCGCGCCAGCAGGGCCTGCAGCAGGATCTTGCCGACGATGGGCAGGCGCAGCTTGAGCCGATCCCAGCGCAGCCGCCCGGCCTCGCTGCGCACGTAGGCGCGCACACCGAGCAACGCCGCCGCCAGGGCGCCGAGCATGTAGGGCCAGTACGCGACGAAGAAGTCCGAGGTATTGATCAGGATGACCGTGAAGATGGGGAGATCGGCACCGAGCTGCTCGAAGATATCGGCGAAGGCGGGGATGACGAAGATATTGATCACGGCGATGCCGATGGTGATGGCCACCATGACGAAGCTCGGGTAGCGCAGGGCCTGGCGGATGGTCTGCCGGGTCTGGCGCTCCTGGTCCAGGTTACCGGCCACGCGGCCGAGGGCCGCCTCGAGCTGGCCGGTCTCCTCGCCCACCTCGACCATGGCGATGAGCAGCCGCGGGAAGACGTTCGGGTGGTGGCCCATGGCCTCGCTGAGCCCCTCGCCACGCTCCAGGCCGGTGGCGCTCTGATCCAGGGCACGGGCCAGCCGCGGGTTCTTGGCGTTCTCGCTGAGCCCGCGCAGGGTCCGGATAATGGAGACGCCGGCGCGCAGCAGCGTCTCCAGCTGCCGCGTGAACATCACCAGGTCGTCGAGTGTGACCTTGGGCTCGAGGTACCGGCGCAGCAGCTCGGTGAGGTCCCGGTCGGCGAGGCCGCGCTGCTCGTCGCCCGCCTCGACGGTGAGCGGGGTCGCGCCCTGGTTCAGGATCTGCTCAACGGCGGCGTCGTAGGTGTTGGCCTCGACGACGCCATCGAACGCCTGGCCGCTCGCGTCCCGGGCCCGATAGCGGTAGTTGGGCATGGCACCACCTTGCTATTGCGCGCGCTCGGAGGGTTCCTCGGGCTCGGCGAGCCCGTCGTCGTCCTCCTCGCTGTTGCCTTCGACCTGCTCGGTATCGTCCGCCCCCACCGCGGGCTCCGGCGAGGCGCTCGCCGCCTCGTCCGCTTGCGGGGTCGAGGCCTCCAGGCTCTCATCGGGCTCGCCGAGGACGCGGAAGACCTCCGCCAGCGTGGTGATCCCCTCGCGGGCGTAGCGCAGCGCCACCTGGCTCATGGGCTCGTAGCTCGGCTCGGCGTGGCAGGCGGCGATGAAGCCGGACTGATCGCCCCGCCCCAGGGCGCTGACCATCTCGGCGTTGAGCTCGAGGAGCTCGAAGACGCCGATCCGGCCGCTGTAGCCCGTCTGGCTGCAGCTAGCGCAGCCGCGCCCGCGGTAGAGCTGCAGGCTGTCCAGATCCTCCTTGAGCACCGAGCCGAACCACGCCCGCTCGTGCTCATCGGGGGTGTACGCCTCGCGGCAGTACGGGCAGATGCGGCGCAGCAGGCGCTGGGCGATGACGGCGCGCAGCGCCGCGGCGAGCATGTACGGCTTCACGCCCATGTCGATGAGGCGGTTGGCGCTGGAGACGGCGTCGTTGGTGTGCAGCGTGGAGAAGACGAGGTGGCCGGTGATGGCGGCGCGCATGCCCATGTCGGCCGTCTCCTCGTCGCGCATCTCGCCGACCATGACGATGTCGGGGTCCTGGCGCAGCGCCGTGCGCAGGATCCGGGCGAAGGTCAGGCCGATATCCTCGTGGATCTGGATCTGGTTGACCCGCGACAGGCGGTACTCCACCGGATCCTCGGCGGTGATGATCTTCACCTCGGAGCTGTTGAGCTCGGAGAGCGCTCCGTAGAGAGTGGTGGACTTGCCCGAGCCGGTGGGACCGGTAACGAGGACCATGCCGTACGGCATGTGGATGAGCTTGCGGAAGCGCTGGAGCATCTCCGCCGGCATGCCCGTGCCGTCGAGGTTGGTCACCCCCTCGGTCTGGTCGAGCAGGCGCATGACGATGCCCTCGCCGGCCTGCAGGGGCAGGGTAGAGAGGCGGACGTCGATGCTGCGCTCCTGCACCCGCGCCTGGAAGCGCCCGTCCTGGGGCAGGCGGCGCTCGGTGATATTCAGCCCGGCCATGATCTTGAGCAGCGAGACCATGGCCGAGTGGATGCTGCGCTGACGGATGATCTGCTCCTGGAGGATGCCGTCCCGGCGGAAGCGGATGCGCAGCGCCTTCTCCTCCGGCTCGATATGGATATCCGAGGCGCCGACCTGCACGGCGTCCTCGAACAGCGACTGCAGCAGGCGCACCACGGGAGCATTGGCCCCTCCCTCGCCCACCGGCAGGGTAGAGATATCGATGTCATCCTCAGTGTCGATCTCCTGGCCGATCTCCTCGGCGATGCTTTGGATCTCCTCGCTGCGGCGGTAGGTGAGGTTGATCAGCTCGCGGAGGACGGCCTCGCGGGCCACCGCCACCCGCACGGGCTTGGGCAGCAGGCGGTTGATCTCGTCGTAGGCGATGAGATCGCTCGGGTCCGCCATGGCCACCAGGTAGTCGTCTTTCGTCTCCTCGAGCACCAGGGCCTGGAAGCGGCGGGCGTAGTTCTCGGGCAGCTTCTCGGCCACGTCGGGATCGACGTCGTAATCGTTGGGGTCCACCCACGGGACCTGGAGCTGCTCGGAGAGCTCCCGGAGGATGGCGTCCTCGGTGACGTAGCCGAGCTCGACGAGCTGCTGGCCCAGCTTGTAGCCGGTATCCTTCTGGGTCTGCAGGGCGGTCTGCATCTGCTCGTCGGTGATCAGCCCCCGCTCGAGCAGCAGGTCACCGAGCCGGATCTTCTTGCGCAGCATGGTCACGAACCTCCGGGCGGAACCGTCACTCCGCCTCCTGCTCCAGGGCCTCGATGCGGGCCTCGGCGTAGCTGGTGAGCGCCTCGGACAGGCCGCCCGCCGCCCGCGCCGCGCGCCAGGCCGCCAGGGCCGCCTGGTCGTCGCCGGCGCGCTCGGCGGCGAGGGCCTGCCCCATCCGCCAGCGCCCCGCCGCCTGCGGCTGCGCGGCCGACAGCTCGCGGTAGAGCTCGATGGCCTGCGCGTACTGCCCGGCGCCGCGGTAGACGCCCGCTAGCTGTGCGGTGAGCTGGGCCGATGCCGCGTCGCCGGCCCTGTCGCGCGCCTGCTGGAGGGCCGCGGCGGCGGTGCCCCAGTCCTCGGCCTCCGCGGCCAGCGCCGCATAGAGCCGCGCCATCCGGACGTGCCCGGGGGCACGCTCCAGGCCGGCGCGCAGGATCTCGCGCGCGTACCCGCGCCGGCCACTGGCCACCATGATGCGCGCATACTGGTAGCGCGCCGTATGCAGTCCCGGATCCAGGCCCACGGCCTGGCGCAGGCGCTGGGCCGCATCGCCCACCTCGCCGGCCTGGAGGTGGCTCTGGGCCTGGGCCATGAGGGCCCGGGCCCGCTCCACCGGGTCAGTACGGCTCGCGCTGCGCTGGAGCTCGCCGCCGGCCGGGGCCTCCGGTGCCGTGCGGCTCGTCCCCGCCGGGCCGTCGCCCTGCGCCAGGCCGGGCGAGGCCGCGCCCGCGCCGAGGGCGATGAGCGCCGCCACCGCCACGGCCCGCAGGCGGCGGGGCGGCCGCCCGGCGGCTCGGTGCGGAGGGCGGGCGCTCCGGCTACGTGGCGCCACGGCCGCCTCAGCCCTGCTCGTAGAGCTCATCGATGCGCTCGAGCTGCTCATCGACCTCCTCCTGCCAGGTGCCCTCCTGGACCACCCGCGGCCGCAGGAGGATGGCCAGCTCGACCTGGTTCGTCTCCTGGCGCTCGTTGCTGAAGAGCCAGCCGAGCAGCGGGATCCGGCCGAGCAGGGGGACGCGCTGGATCACCTGCTCGCTTCGCTCCTCGATCAGGCCGCCGATGACGATGATCTCGTCGTCGCGGGCCCGGACGATGGAGTCAGTTTGCCGGATATTGCTCTTGGCCAGGTAGAAATCGACGGCACCGCCCGGTTGCTGGACCTGGCGCGGCGCCCGGGTCACCTTGGTCACCGAGGGCTGGACGTGCAGGGTGATCCGCCCATCCTCATTGATGCTCGGCGTCACGTCCAGGGCGATCCCGGAGAAGAAGGGCTCGAACGTGGGGTCGACCTCGGTCAAGGTCTGTTGGTCCTGGAGCTGGGTGTCGACACTCACGTCGGTCTGGAAGTAGGCGTCGGTGCCCACCTTGATCAGCGCCTTCTGGTTGTTCAGCGTCGACACGCGGGGCGCCGAGAGGACCTGGACATCGCCCTGGCGCTCCAGGGCGTTCAGCGTGGCATTGAAGGATCCGTCGCTGATCACGCCCAGGCCGAAGGTGTCCGCGCTATCCAGGCTGACCCCGCTGCCGGGGTCGAGCTCCGTGCGCAGCCCCCGGCCGCTCTCGGTGCCGATGGCCTGCCACTGGATGCCCGCCTTGAAATCGTCGTTGAGCTCCACCTCGACGATCCGCGCCTCCAGGATCACCTGGCGGTTCAGGTTGCGCTGCAGCCGGTCCATGAACTGCTCGACCCGCGCCAGCGCCGAGGGGGTGGCGCGCACGGCTACCGTGCCCGCCGCCGGGCTGGCCACCACCGAGGCGCCCCCTGCGGTCTCCGCCTCCGCACCGGCGGCACCGTCGGCGCCAACAATGCGGCGCACGATCCCCTCGATATCGGACCAGAGCTGGGACTGCGACTCGGTGCTCAGCCGGCTGCCGGTCGTCCCGCCCCCACCTCCACCTCCACCACCACCCTCGTTGGCGGTCACGCCACCCGCCGAGATGCGGGTACCGGACTCGCCGGTGCGGTCGATATCCAGGTAGTCCAGGTCGAAGAGCCGCGACTCCAGCCGCTCCAGCGGCAGGATCTGGTAGGCGACGTCCGTACGCTGGTACTCGTAGCCGTAGGTGTCCCGGACGGTGGCCATGACCTCGGGCACGGTGACGTCATCCAGGCTCAGGGAGATCTTGCCCTCGACGTCCGGGTGCACCACCACGTTGTAGGGGGTGCCCTCCACCAGGCCGTGGAAGAAATCCGAGGCCGGCACCGCGTCCGCGGAGATGTCGAAGCGCGGCTGCTCGGCGTCGAGGGCCAGGGGGTCGATGGGGGGCGCGGCGGAGAGCGCCTCCTCGAGCGCCGCCGGGGGCTCCAGCGGCTCCGCCTGCGGCCCGTCCTGCCCGTCGCCCTCGGTGGGCGCCCTCTGGCCACCGGTGACCTGCTCCCGGGCCTGCTCGGCACGCTGCTCGTCGGTCTGACGGTCCACGGCGGCGCAGGCGCTCAGCAGCAGGGCCATCGCGGCTGCCAGGCCGACGTCTAGGAAGCGTCCCCTTGCTGTCATTGCCCCTTCACTCTCGGTGGCTCCTCGGGTCGCCGCCGCGTCTTCTCCACCCCGTGGCGGACGACGGGCACGTACTCGGTGCTGTCCTCGTGCTGCAGGTCGATGCCGTAGCGCCGGATGCGGCTGATGCGCGCCGCCGCCCACGAATCGCCCACCACGCGCTGCTCGCCGTTGATGAGCGCCCGCCGCTCGCCGCGGTACGAGGTGGCGCTGCGGTGCAGGACCATCTGCAGGCCGGCGGCGGCCCCCTGCGCGGCGTCCGCCTCGGTCTCGGGCGTGAGCGCCGAGGGCGGCGCAGTGGGGTCGTAGGGCGCCTCGGCCGCCGCGGGACCCGCGCCGAGCAGCCCGAGCAGCGCCAGGGCCGCTACCGCGCGGCGGCTAGAGCCCCAGCCAGGCCTCGTGGCTGCTGATGGTGTAGAACCGGATCTGGATCTGCGCTTGCGGATGCTCGGTGACCTCATAGTCCAGCTCCTCCCAGGCCAGCTCCCAGGGCCGGCCCTCGACGGCCTCCAGGAACCGCACGGTGGATGGGTAGTCCGCCTCGAGCTCTAGCCGCACCGGATGGCGGTAGATCTCGAGACCCTCTTCGGCCCCGGCGGCACCCTCCGCGTCCGCGCTCTGCCCATTGCTGCCGTCGGGCTCCGCGTCCTGCCCGTTGCCGCCATCGGTCTCGGCACTCTGCGCACCACCGCTCGCTATCAGCAGCTCGGCGGGCAGCCGCTCGAACGCTACCACGCGCACGCCGTCGCGCTCGGTCAGCAGCGCCCTGAGCACCTTGCGCATCCGCCCCGGGTCGATGAAATCCGGGATCTCCGCCGAGAGCCCCGTCCGCAGCCGCTCGAGCTCGGCCTCGAGCTCCGCGATCCGCTCGCGGATGGCCTCCTCCGGATCCGACTCGAGCTCCTCGGTGAGCTCATCGCGCTCGACACGGAGCCCGGGGATCTCCGCCTCGACCCGCTCGATCTCGGCGGCCGCCTGCTGGATGGCCTGCTGCTGCGGCTGGAAGAGCTGGTAATACCATAGCGCTGCCAGCACCGCCAGGACGACCACGGCCAGGAGGACCCGCTCCCGAGGCTGGCGCTGCCACAGGGCACGATTGACAGGCGCCAGGAAGTTGTAGAAGCGCAAGCTCGCCACAGCTAGTCCTGCGCCTCCTCGCCGGCGTCCAGGACGGCCGGGGCCGGGCCGTCTCGCCACGCCCGCTCCGGCGCCTCGCCGTCGAGCCCGGGGACCTTCGGCAGGTTAGCGCGGAAGTAGTATCGCCCCGCCCCTTGACCGCCAGCGTCCGGGGCCGAGCCGTCCGAGCCGGTCCCCCCCTCAAGGCGGATCTCCAGCTCGCCGAAGCTCGCCCCCCGGAAGACCGCCGTCTCGGCCAGCTGCTCGATGAAGCGGACAACGTCGCCGGCCTCCAGCGCGTAGCCCTCGAGGCTGCCGCCGCTCGCCACCCCCAATTCCAGGCTGGTGAGCCAGACCGGCTCCAGCTCCTCGCTGGCGAGGGCGCTCATGGGCCGGGCGAACCCCGCCAGCGCCTGGTCTTTCACGGCCTCGATCCGCCCCTGGAGCTCCCGCATCTGCTGGACCTGGCGCTCGAGCCGGTCGCGCCGGGCCGCGAGCGCCTCGGACGGCGTTCGCTCGTCGAGCTTCGAATGCAGGGCGCTCACCTCCTCCTGCAGGCCGTCGCGCTCCGCCTCGAGCGCCTCGAGCTCCGCCTCGAGGCCACCCAGGCGCTGGCCCTGCACGAGGGAGACCGCGCCCAGGAGGGCGACCCCGGCGACCACGTAGCCGGCCATGGCGATGGGCGCATCGTAGCGCAGGTGGCGCTCCGGCGGGTGGTAGAGGGAGGCCGGATGGCCGAAGCAGCCCGGCATGGCGCCGGCCAGGGCTAGCATGCACCGCGTCTGGGTCTCGGTGTCCGGCGCGGTGGCGCCCTCGGGCAGCTCCAGGAGCTGCGTCGCATCCAGGGCCGCGATAGGCACCCGCACGTTCTCGGCGAGGCTGTCGAGCATCTGCCGGGTCTCGACAGGCGCGGGCAGCAGCAAGACACGGGAGACGGGCTGTGTTGCCAGCTGGCTATCGTGGTAGTCCACCGTCCGCTGGATCTCCGAGGCGAGCTTGGTCACGCCCTCCTCGCTCTGGAGCATCTCCAGGCTCACCCCGTGCGCCCGGGCGAGGTAGAGATCGTCGCCCCGGCTGACGGTCATCGCCCCGGGGCCGCTGCCGAGCAGTACCAGGGCCACCCCGGACTCCGCGCCCGGGCTCTGGGTGGCGAGCTCGTGCATGGCGGTCTCCCGGGAGACGACGGCGCTCGGCCGCAACTTGGCCGTCTCGACGTGCTGCACCAGCTCCTCGACCCGGCTCCGGCGTGCGACAGACGCCAGGACGAGGCTCTGCTCCGCCCGGCGGCGGTCCGAGCGCTGCCGGTGCCCGGCAGCGGCGGCCTCGCCCATGGGCATGCTCAGCGTATCCTTGAGCCGGAACGGCAAGGCGGCGCTGAGCTCCGCGTCGGAGACGCCAGGGATATCCACCTGCTGGGTCTCGTAGTCGTCGCCGTCGAGGACGATGTTCGCCGGGCTCCCGCCGAGGCTGTGGGCCTCTACGAGCTCCCGGAGGGTCTCCGCCTGACCCCGGCGCCCGAGATCCCGGTAATCGCAGGTGAGCAGCTGATCCCCGTCGGACGAGGTGGCGGCCAGGGCTACGTAGTCCGCGCCCAGGAAGACCCCGACCCGCGCCTGCGCGGCCTGGCGCGCGCGCAGCCGGGGGAGCCGGCCCATCAGCTCGGCAAACCAGGATCCGCTCATCGTCCATCCATCAGCACAGGGGGCCGCTCCTCAGCCCGGCGGCCGCCGCCACGGACCCCACTAGTCTGATGATGATGGCACCTACCGCTCCCACGGTCCAATAACACCCCGGCTGCCCGGGGCGAGGGACCGCTGTCGAGCCGGCCCCCGGCGCTCAGCGCCGCGGCGGGGCCGCGCCGGCCTCGCCGTCGATGGCCGGCTCGTCGCCGTCGGCCAGATGCATGGCCATGCGCGGCGCGTACCACAGCGACGGCAGGAGGATGAGCGAGACCGGCACGGCGGTGACCACGATGAACGACTGCAGGGCGCTGATGCTGCCCTCGCCCATGAGCATGAGGATCATCGCCATCACGCCCAGGACCAGGCCCCAGGAGACCCGCAGCCAGGTGGGCGGCTCGTCGCCCTCGCTCATGGTCAGCGAGATGGTGTAGGTCATCGAGTCCGAGGTGGTGGCCACGAAGATGGTGGTCAGAACCAGGAACAGCACCGCGATGACGGAGCCCATGGGCAGCTGCTGCGCGATGGCCATCATCGCCGCCGGCAGGCCGGCGTCGTTGTACGGCCCGGAGACGGCCCCGGCATCGGCCAGCTCGAGGGCGATCCCGGAGCCGCCGACGATGGCGAACCAGAAGCAGGTGGCCACCGGCGCGAGCACCGACATGGCCAGCACGATCTGCCGGATGGTGCGGCCGCGGGAGATGCGCGCCACGAAGATCGCCATGAGCGGTCCGTAGCCGATGAACCACCCCCAGAAGAAGACCGTCCACCAGTCCAGCCAGGCCTTATCCTCGCGGAAGGTGGCCATGGGCAGGAGGTTGTCGACGTAGGTACCCATGCCCTGGACGAAGCCGTCGACGATGAACGCCGTGGGGCCGAGGACCAGGATGAAGGCGGCCAGGAACAGCGCCAGCACGACGTTGAAGCGGCTGAGCATCCGGATGCCGCGGTCCAGCCCGGTGATCGCCGAGAAGAGGTAGATGGGGATCACCCCGAGCAGCACCGCCGCCGGCAGCCAGGTGGTATCGGGGATGCCGAAGAGCTCGGTGAGCCCGTAGGCGACCTGGAAGCCGAGGAAGCCCAGCGGCCCCACCGTGCCGGCCACCACCGCGATGATGCAGAAGGTGTCGACGAGCGCGCCGGGCAGGCCGTGCATGACGCGCTCGCCGAGGACCGGATAGACCAGCGTGCGCGGCTTCAGGGGCCAGCCGCGGTGGTAGTGCAGCTGCATGAGCATGCCGCCGGTGAGCGCGCCGAGGATGGACCAGGCCAGGAATCCCCAGTGCATGAAGCTCTGCGCCAGCGCCGGCACCGCGGCGCCCGCCTCGCCGCCCTCGATGCCCAGCTTGGCGGCGAACAGCGGCGGCGTGTCCACGAAGTGGGCGATGGGCTCGGCGGCCGCCCAGAAGACGCCGCCGCCGGCGAGCAGCGTGGCCATGATCATGGCCAGCCAGGAGAAGTTGCCGTAGTCCGGCGTGCTGCTGCCCACCCGCAGGCGGCCGAGGGGGCTGAAGGCCATCACCAGGGCGACGAGGAAGGTCGCCAGCATCAGCAGCTGCCAGTAGGCGCCGAAGTACTGCGTGGCGTAGTCGAAGCTGGTGTCGACGATCCGGCTCAGCGCGTCCAGGTCCAGCATTGCCAGGCCGATGAAGACGAGGACGAAGCTGCCGGAGAGCACCATCACGGCGCGCTCGTTGCCGCGGACCTGGCGCTCGGGCACGTGCTGGCGGTCAGCCGGCTGGGGGGTATCGGCCATGGGGGCTCGGGCTCCGTTGCATCGCACCAAGGGCCACGGCTGCCGGCCCGCACGGATGGGAGGGCACGGCTCGGGCGCCGTCCAGGCCCCGGCCTCGTACACCCGCCGGGGCGCAGGCTCGGGAGACGCCCTCGCGGGGCAGCCGCTCGGAAAAGAGCGTTGGACCTTACGCCTCTGGCCGGGCGCGTTCAAGCCAGCGCGTGGGTCGGGTAAGCCGCCGCAGACGCCGGGACAGGTACGTGGCAGGCACCGGAGATACCCCGCGATAACCTGCCCGGGCGCCCGGCGGCGGGCGATAGGAACCGAAGCCCATGCGGTAGGCAGCAGTGCCCTGCCCGGGCGCCCGGTGGCGGGCGGTGTCAGCGGCTGAAGCGGTAGGCGCTGTGGCAGGCCACGCAGGTCTGCTGGATGCGCGTGAGCTGCTGCTGGGTGTGCTCCGGGTCGCCGACCGCCTCGGCGTCGCGGGCAATCTCCTGGTAGGCCTGGTGCTGGCTGTGGATCATATCCTGGTACGCTGCCGGCAGGAGGGCCTGCATGCGGCCCTGGCGCGGCGGGCCGCCGCCGGAGCCGCGACGACCCTGCCCGGCACCCGCGGCCGGGCCTTCTCCAGGGTTGCGCCCAGCGCCGGGCCCCCACCTCGAGGCGGACCCGGCGCCCTGGCCCGGACCACGGCGCGCCCTGGTAGCCCGGGCAGGCACCTCGCCGCGCAGGTCGGGGTCGCGGTGGGGCGGGGGCACCGCGCTCAGCGCCGCCCGGCGCACCGCCTCCATATCGCCCGCCAGCGTGGCGCGGAGGATGGCGTTGTTCACCTCCAGGTACATGCGCATGCGCGCCAGGCAGTGCGCGCGGTCCGCGGGCTCCAGCTCGATGACCTGGCGCTCGTCGGCACCGCTGGCCGGGACTACGGATCCGGCCAGCAGGGCGGCCGCAGCGCCGGCCAGGAGGCCGGGCAGCCACCGGCGGGAACGGTGTCGCATCGTCGGCTCCTCATATTGCCTCATCTCCTAGCGTAACGCGCCGCGTGGCGGGGCTGCACGCGCCGCTGCAGCGACGCGACCGCCGGCGCCGGGTGAGCCGGACCAGATGAGGCGGATTCACACACCGCCGCGTGCAGTGCCACACTCTCCGCAGGGCGCGGACCGAGCCGCGCCGACAGGTATTGACCCCAAGCAACGAGGGAACGAGCACCATGCGCAAGTGGATCGCTACCAGTGTCGCCGTCACGGCCACCTGCCTGATGGCCGGCACTGCTGCCGCCCAGTCCGACGAGGACAAGATCGAGTACCGGGAGGCGGTGTTCACCGTCATCGGCGGCAACTTCGGCCCCATGGGCAAGATGGTCGAGGGCAAGATCGACTACGACGCCGAGCGCTTCGCCCGTAACGCCGACCGGGTGGCCTATATGAGCCAGATGGCCCTGGAGGGCTTCCGGGGCGGCCCCCATGAGGGCGATACCCACGCCAAGGACGCCATCTGGGAGCAGTGGGACCAGTTCGAGCAGGGGATGCAGAAGCTCCAGGACGCCTCGGGCGAGCTGGCCGAGGCCACCGCCGGCGGCGACGCTGCCCTCGGCGACGTGCAGGGCAAGTTCATGGACGTGGCCCGCGCCTGCAAGAACTGCCACGACAACTTCCGGGCGGACTAGCCCCGGCGCCGCAGCCGTGGTGCGGTCCCCCCGGGGGCCGCGCCCGCCTGCGACGGGGCCTGGCACCTCCGATAAGCAGCCCCGATAGCCTACCCTGCCCCGGCGGCGCAGCCGCTCCGCCTACGCCGACTTCCAGCCGCTACTGGCCGAGCAAGGTGAGCGTCACCTTGCGCACGTGCCCGCCGCTGCGGTGCTCCCACAAGTAAATGCCCTGCCAGGTCCCCAGCGCCGGACGCCCGCCGGTGATGGGCACCGTAACCCCGCTACCCGTCAGGACGCTGCGGATGTGGGCGGGCATGTCGTCCGGCCCCTCCATGTCGTGGTCGTAGCTCGGGTCGCCGTCCGGCACGGTGCGGGCCATGTAGCCCTCCAGGTCACTGCGCACGGTGGGATCGGCGTTCTCGGTGATGATCAGCGAGGCGCTGGTGTGGTGGCAGAAGGCGTGCACCAGACCGGTACCGAGGCCGTGCTCGCGCACCGCCTCGGCGACCTGGCGGCTGATCTCCTGGGTACCGCGGCCGCGGGTGTTGAGGGTCAGGATCGTCTGCTGGATCTGCATGGCTCAGGGCGCGGTGAGGATCGCCCCCGCCAGCAGCGCTGCGGCCGCGGCGGCGAGCAGGGCCGCCCGGGACAGGGGGGCGATCCAGGGCGCGCGCCAGCCGTCGTACTTGCGCCCGGTGACCATGGCCCGCACCAGCCGCTCCCCGCGCACCAGGCGGTAGACGGCGATGGCCAGCACGTGCAGCGCCACCAGGACCGTGATCACGTTGAACAGGCTCGTGTGCAGGCTGCTCAGGCGCCCCTGCAGATCGCTGCTTACCCAGCCGGCCAGCGGGCCGGTGAGGAGGATGTCGTCGGTGGCGAACAGGCCGGACACCCCCTGCACCAGCAGCGCCAGCAGCAGCACCACCACCGCCCAGCCGCCGATCGGGTTGTGGCCGCGGCTCGGCGACGCATGCCACCAGCCCCGCAGATAGCGCGCCACGGCGCGCGGCCCGACCAGGAAGTCGCTGAAGCGGGCGGTCTCGCTGCCCCAGAGCCCCCACAGCAGCCGGAAGAGGATCAGGGTCAGCAGGGCGTAGCCGCTCCAGCGGTGGACATCCCAGCCCGAGAGCCCCTGCTCGGCGCTGTACCAGGAGACCGCCACCGCCACGACCAGACCCCAGTGGACCAGGCGTACCGGTAGATCCCAGACGTAGACGCTGCGCTCCGTTCCGCTCATCGAGACCTCCTGCGCCGCCCCCGCGGCAGGCGTGCCGGGAGGGCCGGCCTGTTGGTGAATTGCCCCCACCCGCTCGGCGGACCGTACGCTGCCTCCTGGGTAGGACACCCCGCAACCCGGCGTGGTAAGATTGGGGGTGAATCCTGCTATTCTGCGGGCCGATCCGATGGCTGCGAGGGGAGTACGGTGTCGCGCTCGGACAATCAATCACAACACCAGGCCCGCCTGTCCGACCAGGAGCTCATCGCAGCACAAGGCGCCGTAACCTACGATTGGCTACGCGCCCTGGATGCCATCAGCGAGCCGGTCTTCATCCACGACCGCGAGTGCCGCATCCTGGCCGCCAACCGCGCCTACGCCGATCTCGCGGAGATGGGGCCGGAGGCGTTCAGCGGCCGCCTCTACTGGGAGGTCTTCCCCCGCCGGCAGGGCCCGCTGCCGGAATGCGCGGACGCCATGGCCGAGAATGGCCCCGAGGGCGAGGACGGCCCGCACCGCACCGAGTCCGGTGAGCTCCTCGAAGAGTTCACCCTGGCGGACGGGCGGACCTTCCGCTCCCGGTCGTTCTCCATCCCCGATGAGACGGGCGAATACAAGGAGTCCGTCCACATCCTGGCGGATGTCACGGCCCAGCGCCGCCACGAGGCAGAGCTCGCCACCGCGGAGGCGCGCGCCCGCGAGCGCCAGCACCAGCTCGACCAGGTCCTGAACAACACCGCCGAGGGCATCCTGGTCGTCGACCCCCAGGGAGACATTGTCTACGCCAACAACACGGCGCGGCAAATCACCGACCGCGACCTCCCCGAGCTGATGGGCGCCTCCTTCGGCTTCCCCGTCGCCTCCGAGAACCCGCAGGAGATCGAGCTCCTCAGCCAGGACCAGGAGACGCGCATCGTGGAGATGCGCTCGCGGAGCATGCGCTGGGAGGGCGAGTCCGCGTACGTGCTCAACCTCCACGATGTCACGGATCGCAAGCAAATCGAGCAGAAGCTGCGGCAATCGGCCATCGTCTTCGAGGAGGCGCGCGAGGGGATTATCGTCACCGACGCCGACGCCAACATCACCGCCGTCAACCGGGCGTTCACCGAGATCACGGGCTACAGCGAGGCGGAGGCCCTAGGCCGCAACCCGCGGTTCCTGGCCTCCGGCTTCCACAGCCAGGCCTTCTACGCGGCCATGTGGCAGGCCATCGAGAAGCGCGGCTACTGGACCGGCGAGATCTGGAACCGGCGCCGCGATGGCACCACCTACGCCCAGCTGGCGACCATCCGCGAGCTTCGCAACGAGACCGGGCAACGGACCCACTACATCGGGGTCTTCTCGGACATGTCGCGGATCAAGGAGTACCAGAGCCAGATCGAGCAGGTCATGCACAACGACCCGCTCACCGAGCTGCCCAACCGGCTGCTGTTCCACGACCGCCTTGAGCAGGCCCTGCGGCAGGCCGATCAGGAGGTGGTGGCCGTGCTGGTCATGGACCTGAACGACTTCCGCGCCATCAACGACAGCCTCGGCCACGCCGTCGGCGACCGGACCCTGCACACCATCGGGGAGCGGCTCAGCGCCGCGGTGGATAGCACCGCCACCGTGGCCCGGCTCAGCGGCGACGAGTTCGGCGTGCTGCTGCCCCAGCTCGACAGCGCCGAGGACGCCGCCGGCGCCGCCGAGCGGCTCATCCAGGCCGCCCAGGCCGAGCTGGAGATCGAGGGCCACCAGATCCCCATCCTCTTGCGCCTGGGGCTCAGCACCTACCCGGACCAGGCCGGCACGGCCAACCTGCTGCTCGAGCAGGCCGATGCCGCCATGTACGAGGCCAAAGACGAGGGGATCGGCTACCGCTTCTTCAGCGAGGAGCTCACCGAGCGCGCCCGCGAGCGCATCCAGCTCGGCGCCGAGCTGCGCCAGGCCCTCAACAACGGCGACCTGGCCATCCACTACCAGCCCCAGGTGGACCTGCGCACCGGCGCCTGGCAGGGGATGGAGGCGCTGCTGCGCTGGCCGCACCCCACCCGCGGCTGGATCACGCCGGCGCGCTTCATCCCGATAGCCGAGCGCAGCGGGCTGATGATGCAGCTCGGCACCTGGGTCCTGGACAACGCCTGCGCGGCGTACCAGGCGTACCTGGCCGAGGGCCAGGACCTGGGGCTGCTGGCGGTGAACATCACGGCCCCCGAGCTGGCGGATCCGGCATTCGTCGACCGGGTCGTGGAGACCCTGACGCGCACCGGCCTCCCGGCGGAGCGGCTGGAGCTCGAGATCACCGAGAGCCTCCTGGTAGATACCGACACCGAGATCATCAACCGCCTGGAGGCCCTGCGCGGCCACGGGGTGCGCGTGGCAGTGGACGATTTCGGCACCGGCTACTCGGCGCTGAGCTACCTCAAGGACTTGCCCGTCGACCGGCTCAAGATCGACCGCTCCTTCGTCGACGGGGTGGGGCAGGAGCCGCGGAACACGACCATCACCCGGGCCATCCTGGCCCTCGGCCACAGCCTGGGGCTCGAGGTCATCGCCGAGGGGGTCGAGCTCGAGGTGCAACGCGGGGAGCTGGAGCGGGCCGGCTACGAGCAGGGCCAGGGCTTCCTCTTCGCCCGTCCGGCTCCGCTCTCGGCCCTGGCGCAGGGCCGCCAGTCACCGGGCTGAGCAGGGACACCAGCGCCGGCCTGCAGCTACGCCTTATGCCGCGCATAAGCGCTTGAGTGATCCAGGGAAGATGCGCCAGGCTCGCGCCCATGGACAGGCTGCCCGTCAACATCCGCCGCTACCGCGCCGCCATCTTCGACATGGACGGCGTCGTCACCCAGACCGCCACCATCCACGCGCGCGCCTGGAAGGAGACGTTCGACGCCTTCCTGGCCGCCCGCGCCCAGGCGAGCGGCGAGCCGTTCATCCCCTTCGACGCCGAGGCCGACTACCTGGCCCATGTCGACGGCCTGCCCCGGCAGGACGGGGTACGGTCCTTCCTCGCCACGCGCGGGATCGAGCTCCCGGAGGGCGCGGAGGACGACCCGCCGGAGCGGGATAGCGTCCACGGCCTCGGCAGCCGCAAGGATGCGCTGGTCCAGGAGATCCTCGAGCGCGACGGGGTCGACGTCTTCCCGGACTGGCTGGCGTGCGTCCGGGCCTGGCGCGGGGACGGGCTCCGGACCGCCGTTGTCTCCTCGAGCCGCAACTGCCAGCGGGTCATCGCCGCCGCCGGCATCGAGGCGCTCTTCGACACCCGCGTCGACGGCGAGACCGCCCGCGAGCTGGGCCTGCGCGGCAAGCCGGCCCCGGACCTGTTCCTGGCCGCCGCCGAGCGGCTGGGCGTGTCCCCCGAGCAGAGCGTGGTCTTCGAGGACGCGGTCTCCGGCGTCGAGGCCGGCGCTGCCGCCCCCTTTGGCCTCGTCGTCGGGGTCGCCCGCCACGGTGACCACGAGGGCCTGAGCGCGCACGGCGCCGATGTTACCGTGGCGCGCCTGACCGAGCTGGGCTGAGCGCCAGGAGGCCCGAGCCGATGCGCCCCCCGCAATACCTCTTCGACACCCAGGCCCTCGAGGCGCTGCTAGCGCGCCTGGAGCGGCACACCACGCCGCTGTTCCTCGACTACGACGGCACCCTCGCGCCCATCGTCGATGACCCGGAGCAGGCGCGCATGGCGCCGGCCATGCGCACGGCGCTGGAGCGGCTGGCCGCCCGGCACACGGTGGCCGTGGTCAGCGGCCGCGACCTGGCGGCCCTGCAGCAGTTCGTGGGCCTGGACAACGTCTACTACGCCGGCAGCCACGGCTTCGAGATCACCGGGCCGGGCGGCGTCCACGAGGCCAACGCGGAGGCCGAGGCCTGTATCGAGGCGCTCGGCGCCGCGGCCCAGGATCTGGAGGCGGAGCTGGCCGACATCCCCGGCGCCGCCCTGGAGCGCAAGCGCTACGCCGTGGCGGCGCACTACCGCAACACCCCGGAGGCGGCCGTACCCCGGGTCACGGCGGCCGTCGAGGCCGTCACCAGCCGCTACCCGGAGCTGCGCTACGGCGCCGGCAAGATGGTCTACGAGCTGCAGCCGGACGTGGACTGGGACAAGGGCCGTGCGGTGCTGTGGCTGCTCGACGCCCTGGCCCTGAGCCGCGGCGACGCCCTGCCCCTGTATATCGGTGACGACTGGACCGACGAGCACGCCTTCCGCGCCCTGGAGGGCCGCGGCATCGGGATCTTCGTCGGCGAGCCAGGGCGCGCCACCGAGGCGGACTACCGCGTGGCCGATATCGACGAGGTCCGGCAGCTCTTCGAGCTGATCCTGGAGGGTGCCCACTGATGACGCTCCCCGAGACCGAGAGCTGGCGGCTGACCTACCGGGGCTGGGACCCGGAGCAGCAGCAGCACCGCGAGGCGATCTGCACCCTGGGCAACGGCCGCTTCGCCACCCGCGGCGCCTTCGAGGGGGCCGTCGCCGGCGACACCCACTACCCCGGCACCTACATGGCCGGCGGCTACAACCGCCGCACCAGCGTTGTCGCCGGCCGTGAGGTCGAGAACGAGGACCTGGTCAACCTGCCCAACTGGCTCTGCCTCAACTTCCGCCCGCTCGAGGGCGACTGGCTGGACCTCGACGCCGTGACGTGGCTGGCCTACCGCCAGAGCCTGGACATCCGCCAGGGAGTCCTGACCTACGCCCTGCACTTCCGCGATGCCGACGGCCGGGAGACGCGGCTGACCAGCCGGCGGATCGTGCATATGGCCGATAGCCACCTCGCCGCCATCCAGTGGCAGCTGGAGCCGGTGAACTGGTCCGGCACGGTGGCCATCCGCTCCGGCATCGACGGCGGCGTGGAGAACCGGGGCGTGCCCCGCTACCGGGACCTCGAGACGCGGCACCTGGACGGCCTCGCCGCCGAGCCGTGCGGCGACGACACCGTCCTCCTGCGCAGTGCCACCAGCCAGTCGCGCATCGACCTGGCCCACGCCGCCCGCACCCGGGCCTGGCGGGCCGACGGCGCCGGCGAGCAGGCGCGCGAGCCCGTCCGCGACGGCGGCTACATCGGCCACGAGTGCTACCTGGCGGCGCAGGCCGGGCAGCCGATCACCGTCGAGAAGGTGGCCGCCTTCTACAGCGGCCGCGACCGCCCCGTCTGCGAGCCCGGGCTCGATGCCCGGGCGGCGGTCGAGCGGGCGCCCGGCTTCGACGAGCTGCTGCGCACCCACGCCAAGGCCTGGGCGCGCTACTGGCGCGGCTGGGACATAGGCCTGCATACGGACGACAACGGAGATACCGAGGAGCAGACGGTCCTGCGCCTGCACATCTTCCACCTGCTGCAGACCACCTCCCTGCACACCACGGAGATGGACGTGGGCGTACCGGCGCGGGGGCTGCACGGCGAGGCGTACCGGGGCCACATCTTCTGGGACGAGCTCTTCATCCTGCCCCTGCTCAACTGCCACTCCCCGGAGATCACCCGGGGGCTGCTGATGTACCGCTACCGCCGCCTGCGCGAGGCGCGCCGGGCCGCCGCGGACGCCGGCCTGCGCGGCGCCATGTTCCCCTGGCAGAGCGGCAGCAGCGGGCGCGAGGAGACCCAGAGCCTGCACCTCAACCCCCAGTCCGGGCGCTGGCTGCCGGACGAGAGCAGCCGGCAGCGCCACGTCAACGCCGCCATCGTCTACAACACCTGGCGCTACTACGAGATCACCGGCGATAGCGACTTCCTGGCCTTCGCCGGCGCCGAGATGATCCTGAGCATCGCCCGCTTCTGGGCGAGCCTCGCTACGTACAACACGGAACGGGGCCGCTACGAGATCCGCGGCGTCGTCGGTCCGGACGAGTTCCACACCCGCCACCCGGACAGCGACGAGCCGGGGCTGGCCAACAACGCCTACACCAACGCCATGGCCGCCTGGTGCCTGCAGACCGCCGAGCGCA
>CAJXLI010000032.1 GCA_913055575.1 uncultured Ectothiorhodospiraceae bacterium | reverse complement strand
AAGGAGATCATCCCGCGGCAGATGTTCGAGATCCCCATCCAGGCCGCCATCGGCAGCCACATCATCGCCCGCAGCACGGTCAAGGCCATGCGCAAGAACGTCACCGCCAAGTGCTACGGCGGCGACGCGACCCGCAAGCGCAAGCTCCTCGAGAAGCAGAAGGAGGGCAAGAAGCGCATGAAGCAGGTCGGCAAGGTGGACATCCCGCAGGACGCCTTCCTCGCGGTGCTCCGCGTGGACGACGACGACAAGGGCTGACCGGCAGCTATGGACTTCGAGCTCCTCCTCGTCCTCCTGACCCTGCTCACCGGCCTGGTCTGGGGCTGGGACCGCTGGCTGCGCCGTCGCGAGGGGATCGATCGGGACCGTGACCCGTGGTATATCGATCTGCCGCGCTCCCTGTTCCCGGTCATCCTGGCCGTGCTGCTGGTGCGCGCCTTCGTGGCCGAGCCGTTCCGCATCCCCTCCGGATCCATGCTGCCGACGCTGCAGACGGGCGACTTCATCCTGGTCAACAAGGCCGCCTACGGCCTGCGCCTGCCGGTGCTGGGTACCCGCATGCTCGGCGACGGCGAGCCGGAGCGCGGCGATGTGGCGGTCTTCCGCTATCCGGAGGATCCGAGCCAGGACTACATCAAGCGCATCATCGGCCTGCCCGGCGATGAGATCCGCTACGAGGATCGCACCTTCTACGTCAATGGCGAGCGGCTCGAGCAGGGCGGCGAGCGGCCCTACAACGGGTACGGCGTAAATAGCGGCGAGCTGGCGCTGCTGCGCCGTGAGCACATCGCGGGCCACACGCACCCGATCCTCCTCCACCCGGGATCGCGCGCCAGCGAGTTCACCTACACCGTCCCCGAGGGTAGCTACTTCGCGGTGGGGGATAATCGGGACCGCAGCGCGGACAGCCGCATCTGGGGGCCCGTCGACGACGACTACCTGGTCGGCGAGGCGTTCCTGGTCTGGATGAGCTGGGACGCTGATAACGGCGGTATCGCCTGGCAACGTATCGGGCAGTGGATCGAGTGACCATGTCGGACCTTGAGGCGTTCCAGGAGCAGATCGGCTACCGCTTCCGGGAGGTGGAGCGGCTCCAGGAGGCGATGACCCACCGTAGCGCCGGCGCCCGGCACAACGAGCGGCTGGAGTTCCTCGGCGACTCCGTGCTCAACTTCGTCATCGCCCATGAGGTCTTCCACCGCAGGCTCCGGGATAGCGAGGGCACCCTCTCGAGGCTGCGGGCGAACCTGGTCAACCGCTCCAGCCTCGCCGCCATCGCCCGGGAGATCGATCTCGGCAGCCACCTGCGCCTCGGCGGCGGCGAGCTCAAGAGCGGTGGCCACCGCCGTGACTCCATCCTCGCCGACGCCATGGAGGCGGTCTTCGGGGCTGTCTACCTCGACAGCGACTTCGATACCGCGGCGCAGGTGATCACCGGCCTGTACCGCCCGCGGCTGGAGTCGCTGCCGGAGGAGGTGGTGCTCAAGGACCCGAAGACCCGGCTCCAGGAGGCGCTGCAGTCTACCCGGCGGCCCTTGCCGGGCTACCAGGTCCTCGATGTGCGCGGACGGGCCCACCACCAGAAGTTCCGCGTGGAGTGCCGGCTCCGCGACAGCGACCAGGCGACGGTCGGCGAGGCGGGCAGCCGCCGCCAGGCCGAGCAACGGGCGGCGCAGGCGATGCTGCTCGAGATCGAGGCCGAGAGACCGGGAGATGCCGATGGCTGAGGCGGACGAGGAGCCGACGATCACGGCCGAGGGGGGCGGAGAGCTGGCCCACAGCGGCCTGTGCGCGCTGGTGGGCCGGCCCAACGTGGGCAAGTCGACGCTGCTCAACGCCCTCATGGGCGAGAAGGTCAGCATCGTCACCCGCAAGCCGCAGACGACCCGTCACCGCATCCTCGGGGTCCTGAACCGGGCCGATGCGCAGGCCGTTCTGGTGGATACGCCGGGGTTGCACGAGACGGGTAAGAGCGCCCTCAATCGGCAGCTCAACCGCGCTGCACTCGGCGCCCTGGAAGATATCGATGTGGTGGTCTTCGTGGTCCGGGGCACGGAGTGGCAGGATGCCGACCAGCGCGTGCTGGAGCATCTCGAGGGGGTCGAGGCGCCGGTGATCCTGGCCATCAGTCAGGTGGACCGGGTCCCGGACAAGCGGCAGCTGCTGCCGCATATGGAGTGGCTCACCAGCCTGCGCGAGTTCGACGCCGTAGTGCCCCTGTCCGCCACCCGCGGCGAGAACCTCGAGGCCCTGGAGCAGGAGGTGGTCCAGCGCCTGCCGGCCGGGCCGCCCCTGTTCCCGGCGGAGCAGATGACCGATCGGGATCTCGGTTTCCGCCTTGGTGAGCTGGTGCGCGAGCAGCTGATGCTCAACCTCGGCGAGGAGCTTCCGTATACGACGTCCGTCCAGCTGGAGCGGCTCGAGCGTGAGGCGGGGATGACCCGGGTGGCCGCGGTGGTCTGGGTGGAGAGCGAGGGGCAGAAGCCCATCGTGATCGGCCAGGGCGGCGAGCGGCTGAAGAAGATCGGCCGTAGCGCCCGCCTGCAGATGGAGCATATGCTCGGCGAGCGCGTCCACCTCGAGCTGTGGACCAAGGTGAAGGAGCGCTGGACGAACGACCGCCAGGCCCTGCGTGAGCTCGGGTATACGGATTGAGCGCCGCCGAGGGGCAGCCGGCCTGGGTCCTCCACCGCCGCCCCTTCCGGGAGACGAGCACCCTGGTGGAGCTGTTCACCCGCGAGCACGGCCGGATCGGGGCCGTCGCCCGCGGGGTGCGCCGCCGGGGGTGGAGCGGGCTCCTGGAGCCGTTCACCCCCCTGCAGGTCGACTGGCGCGGCCGCGGGGACCTGAAGACCCTCACCGGGGTCGAGCAGCCCGGCCGCGGCTATGCCCTGCGCGGCGGGTCTGTGGCCTGCGGCTTCTACATGGCGGAGCTGCTGCTCGCCCTGACCCGGCGGGAAGACCCGCACCCGCAGGCCTGGGAGCGCTACGCCGTGGCTGTGGACTGCCTCGCCGAGGGCGGTGACGCCGAGCCGGCACTGCGCCGCTTCGAGCTGGCCCTGCTGGCGGACAGCGGCTACGGCCTGCAGCTCGAGGTGGATCGGTACGGCGATCCGGTACGCGGGGCGCAGCGCTACGGCTATACCCCGGAGCAGGGCGCCGTCCCGGCGCCCGCGGGCGAGGAGGGCGTCGTGGTTGGCGGGGACACCCTGCTCGCCCTGGCGGCCACGGAGGGTGACGCGCTTAGTGAGGAGCCGGTGCGCAGCGAGGCGCGGCAGCTGATGCGGGCCGTCCTCCACGGGCACCTCGGCGGACGGCGCCTGCGCAGCCGCGAGATGTTCCGCTCGCTGCGCGGATACTGAATCGACGACCCTGAGGAGTAGCCATGGCGGCAGGACCCATCCAGCTCGGTGTCAATATCGATCACATCGCCGCCCTGCGGCAGTCGCGGGGGACGCGCTACCCCGACATCCTGCACGCCGCTGCCGAGGCCGAGCGTGGCGGCGCCGACGGGATTACGGTCCACCTGCGCGAGGATCGGCGCCATATCCAGGACGGCGATGTCGAGGCGCTGCAGCGGCACGTGCAGACCCGGGTCAATCTGGAGATGGCGGTCACCGAGGAGATGGTGGGCATCGCCGCTCGGCTGGCCCCTGCCGACTGCTGCCTGGTCCCCGAGCGCCGCGCCGAGCTGACCACGGAGGGTGGCCTGGACGTTGCCGGTGAGCCGCGCCGGATCGGTGAGGCCTGCCGGCGGCTGGGTGCGGCCGGGACCCGGGTGTCGCTGTTCATCGACCCGGAGCCGGGGCAGGTCGATGCCGCCGCGGCCGCCGGCGTCCCGGTGATCGAGCTGCATACCGGCGCCTACGCCGACGCCCCTACGGCAGCGGAGCGGGACCGGGAGCTCGAGCGTCTGCGCATCGCCGCCGTGCGGGCCCGGGAAGCCGGGCTACAGGTCAACGCCGGGCACGGGCTGCACTACCACAACGTCGAGGTGGTCGCCGGGCTACCGGGGATGGCGGAGCTCAACATCGGCCACGCCATCGTCGCCCGTGCGGTCTTCGAGGGCCTCGCTCCGGCCGTGGCGGCGATGAAGCGGCTGGCGCGGTCTGCGGCTTGATCGCCGGGGTCGGTACCGACATCGTCGAGGTGGCGCGGCTCGAGCGTGCCTTGGCCTGCCACGGCGAGCGCCTGGCCCGCCGTGTGCTCGCGGCCACGGAGCGCGAGGCCTTCCGCGCCGCCGGCGGCACCGCGGCCTTCCTGGCGCGGCGCTTCGCGGCCAAGGAGGCTGCTGCCAAGGCGCTCGGCACGGGCCTGGGCCGCGGCGTAACGCTCCGCGATCTGGAGGTCTGGCACGACGCCTGGGGGAAGCCAGGGCTGCGCCTCCACCGGCAGGCCGAGGCGCGGGCCGCAGCGCTCGGCGTGGCCCAGGTCGAGCTCAGCCTCAGTGATGAGCGGGCCTACGCCGTGGCCTTCGTGGTGATGGTAGCCGGGTAGCTGGCTAGGGAGGAGTCATGAACGTGCTCGCTTTCGATATCGAGACCGTGCCCGATCTGGATGGGGGACGGCTGGTCTACGGCCTCGGCGACCTCGGCGATGCGGACGTCTCGCGCGCCATGGCGGCGCGGCGGCGCCAGGAGGTGGGCAGCGAGTTCCCGCGTCTGCACCTGCACCGCGT
The DNA here is from genome assembly GCA_913055575.1 of uncultured Ectothiorhodospiraceae bacterium. Lineage (GTDB taxonomy): Bacteria > Pseudomonadota > Gammaproteobacteria > Nitrococcales > Halorhodospiraceae > Halorhodospira. The sequence goes on along the minus strand of CAJXLI010000032.1, from coordinate 16,552 downwards.
GGTAGCCATCTCCCTGGCGGGCCTGGTGGAGGGGCGCTTCCGCGTCTGGTCCCTGGGCGCCCCGGAGGATCCCGAGCGCGTCCTGCTGGAGCGCTTCTTCGAGGGGCTGGATCGCTACGTCCCCGACCTCGTCTCCTGGAACGGCAACGGCTTCGACATCCCGGTCCTGCACCACCGCTCGCTGATCAACGGCGTCAGTGCCCCGCGCTACTGGGAGACCGGGGAGAACGACCGGGCCTTCCGATTCAACAACTACCTCAACCGCTACCACGACCGCCATACCGACCTGATGGACGTGCTCGCCTCGTTCCAGATGCGCGGTGCCGCCCCGCTCGATGAGATCGCCACGCTCTGCGGCCTGCCCGGCAAGATGGGCATGAGCGGAGGGTCGGTGGAGGATGCCGTGTCCCGCGGCGATACCGGGGCGGTCCGCGACTACTGCGAGATCGATGTGCTGAATACCTATCTCCTCTACCTGCGCTTCCAGCACTTCCGCGGCGTGATCGATGCCGCGGAGCATGACCGCGAGGCCGACCGGGTGGCGGCGTCGCTGCACGCCTCCGACCGTAGCCACCTGCGCAGCTTCCTGGAGGCCTGGCGTGGCGCGTAAGCGACGTATCCCCAAGGAGCCCGCGGAGGCGCGCATCGAGGGCATGGCCCACGAGGGGCGGGGCATCGCCCACGACGAGCAGGGCCGTCCGGTGTTCATCGACTTCGCGCTCCCCGGCGAGCGGGTGCGCTTCCGCTACACCAAGCTGCGCCGCCAGCGGGCCGAGGGGATCGCGGAGGCGATCCTCGAGCCGGCGGACGAGCGTATCGCCCCCGGCTGCCCCCACTTCGGCTACTGCGGCGGCTGCGCCCTCCAGCACCTGCCGTCCGAGGCGCAGCTGCGCCACAAGGAGGCGGTGCTCCTCGAGCAGCTCCGGCACCTCGGCGGCGTGGCGCCGGAGCAGCAGCTGGCGCCGCTGACGGGGCCGCTCTGGGGGTATCGGCGCAAGGCGCGGCTGGCGGTCCGCTACGTCCCCAAGAAGGGGGGCGCGCTGGTCGGCTTCCGCGAGAAGCACAGCCCCCTGGTGGCACCGGTGGACTACTGCCCCGTCCTCGATCCCCGTGTCGGCGAGCGGATCGAGGCCATCGCCGAGCTGATCGGGACGCTCTCCATCCCGGACCGTATCCCGCAGATCGAGGTGGCCTGCGGCGATGATGCGGCAGCCCTGGTCTTCCGCCACCTGGATCCGCTCAGCGAGGCGGATCAGGCGCGCCTTGCCGCCTTCGCCGAGGAGACCGGGCTGGCCGTGCTGCGCCAGCCGGGGGACGAGTCCACCATCACGCCGGTGGCGCCGGATCCGGCACCGCAGCTGAGCTACCGGCTGCAGCCCTACGGCGTCGAGGTGGCCTTCCAGCCGGCGGACTTCATCCAGATCAATGCGGCCGTCAACGAGGCCATGGTCCACCGGGCGGTGGAGTGGCTGGGCCCGGTCCCGGGCCGGCGCATCCTCGACCTGTTCTGCGGTGTCGGCAATTTCTCGCTGCCGCTGGCGCAGCAGGGTGCAGCGGTCACGGGCATCGAGGGCGAGACGGGACTGGTGGAGCGGGCCCGCGCCAACGCCGCCGCCAACGGGGTGGCGGCGGGCTTCGAGGTGGCGGACCTGACCACCGAGGCCGGCATCCAGCGGGTCGCCGGCGGCTACGATGCGGTGCTCCTCGATCCGCCCCGGTCCGGCGCCCAGGAGGTGCTCGATGCGGTGGCCGCCACCGGCGCGCGGCGCGTTGTCTACTGCTCCTGCGGCCCCGCCACGCTGGCCCGGGATGCCGGTATCCTGGTGGCGCGGCACGGCTTTCGCCTGAACGCGGCGGGGATCATGGACATGTTCCCGCACACCGCCCACGTGGAGAGCTTCGCGGTCCTCGACCGCGACTGAAAGGGAGGAGGAGGAATGGCCCACCGCTTCGAGATCCTCGCTCGGGAGAGCTGCCACGACGGCTTCCTGCGCCTCGACCGGGTGCGCCTGCGGCACGCGCTGTTCGAGGGCGGCATGACGCCGGAGCTGACCCGGGAGTGCCTCGTCCGCGGGCTGGCAGTGACCGTCCTGCCCTACGATCCTGTGCGCGACGAGGTGGTGCTGGTGGAGCAGTTCCGGGTTGGCGCCATCGACGATCAGCGGGGCGCCTGGATCACCGAGACCATCGCCGGGATCGCCGAGCCCGGCGAGGAGCCCCGGGAGGTGGCCGCTCGCGAGGCGTGGGAGGAGGCCGGGATCCGGGTCGATGACCTGCGATTGGTTGCCGATTACCTGCCGAGCCCCGGCGGGAGCACGGAGCGGGTCGTGCTCTACTGCGCCCGCTGCGATACCGAGGGCGCCGGCGGTATCCACGGCCTCGACGAGGAGCATGAGGACATCTGGGCCCACGTGGTACCGGCGGAAGAGGCCATCGATCAGGTCGCCGGCGGCCACTACCGGGCGGCCATGCCGATCATCGCCCTGCAGTGGCTCGTCCTGAATCGCCAGCGGCTGCGCGAGGAGTGGACGGGCGGCGGCGGCTGGCCGGAGGCCCTCTGGGCCGTGGATACCGATGACGGACTCGGCGAGGGCCGGTCCTGACAACCCCTTGGCAGCCCGCGGCCGGCGGCGTGGCTCAGACCGCCCGGGCCTGGGCCGCCGCGTTGCCGATGTAGCGCTGCGGGGTGAGGCCGCGCAGCTGCGCCTTGGCCGCCTCCGGCAGCTCTAGCCCCTCGATGAAGGCCTGGAGGGCCGCCTCGTCGACGTGCTGGCCCCGCGTCAGCGCCTTGAGCTGCTCGTAGGGCGCCTCGGTACCGTAGCGGCGCATGACGGTCTGGATCGCCTCGGCGAGCACCTCCCAAGCCCCCTCCAGGTCCTCGCCCAGCCGCTGCGGGCTCACTTCCAGCTTGCCCAGCCCTTTTTCCAGCGATTTCAGGGCGATCAGGACGTGCGCCAGGCCCGGGGCCGCGCTGCGCAGGGCGGTGGAGTCGCTCAGATCGCGCTGCCAGCGCGAGACCGGCAGCTTGCGGCCGAGGTGGTCGAGTAGGGCGGTCGCCACGCCGAGATTGCCCTCGGCATTCTCGAAGTCGATCGGATTGACCTTGTGCGGCATGGTCGAGGAGCCCACCTCGCCGGCGACCACGCGCTGGCCGAAATAGCCGAGGGCGATGTAGCCCCACATGTCGCGGCTCAGGTCGAGGAACACGGTGTTGAGCCGCCCCAGGGCATCGAAGTACTCGGCGATCCAGTCGTGGGGCTCGATCTGCGTGGTGTAGGGGTTCCAGCCCAGGCCCAGGCCCTCGACGTAGCGGCGCCCGAGGGCCGGCCAGTCCACCTCCGGGTAGGCGACCAGGTGGGCATTGAAGTTGCCCACGGCGCCGTTGATCTTGCCCAGCGGCTGCACGGCGGCGAGGCGCTGGCGCTGCTCGCGGAGGCGGTGGACGACGTTGGCGATCTCCTTGCCCAGGGTCGTCGGCGAGGCGGTCTGGCCGTGGGTACGCGAGAGCATGGGCAGCTCCGCGTGGGCGTGGGCCAGCTCCCGAAGCTGCTCGATGCCGCTGTCGATGGCCGGGAGCAGGACCTCGTCGCGTGCCGCCCGTAGCATGCAGGCCCAGGCGAGGTTGTTGATATCCTCCGAGGTGCAGGCGAAGTGGACGAACTCGGCGCGCTCGGCGAGCTCCGCATGCTCGGCGAGGCGCTCCTTGAGGTAGTACTCCACGGCCTTGACGTCGTGGTTGGTGCTCGCCTCGATGGCTTTGATCCGCTGCGCCTGCTCGGTGTCGAAGCCGTCGAGCAGGCCCTGCAGGAAGGCGTCGGCGTCCTCCGTCAGCGGCGGCACCTCGGCGATGCCCGGCTCCGACGCGAGGGCCTGGAGCCAGCGCACCTCCACCACGACGCGGTGGCGGATGAGGCCATACTCGCTGAGCAGGGGGCGGAGGGCCTCCGTCTTGTCGGCGTAGCGCCCGTCCACGGGGGCGAGGGCGGTGAGGGTATCCAGCTCCAAGGTAGACGCTCCGCTGCCAATTCCAGGCGCGTATTCTACAATGTGCGATCGTTTTTGGGGCCCCTGCCAGGGCCGCAGCCACCCAAAGAAGGAAAGGCCAGGCTATGAGTCAAGACGGTTACCGGACCGAGCACGACAGCATGGGCGAGCTGCACGTCCCCGTGGATGCGCTCTACGGGGCGCAGACCCAGCGGGCGGTGCAGAACTTCCCCGTGAGCGGGCAGGGCATGCCCCGGCCCTTCATCCAGGCGCTGGGCCTGGTCAAGTCGGCCTGTGCCCGGGCCAACCGGGATCTGTCCAACCTGGATCCGGCCGTGGCCGACGCCATCGCCGAGGCCGCCGAGGCGGTCGCCCGCGGCGAGTACGATGCGCACTTCCCGGTGGATGTCTTCCAGACCGGCTCCGGGACCTCGAGCAATATGAACGCCAACGAGGTCATCGCGCGGCTGGCCAGCCGGCAGGCCGGCTGTGACGTCCACCCCAACGACCACGTCAACATGGGGCAGAGCTCCAACGACGTGATCCCCACGGCCATCCACGTCAGCGCTGCCCTGGAGGCCCACGACCATCTGCTCCCCGCCCTGCGCCGCCTGGCCGATACCATCGACCGGCGGGCCACCGAGCTCGAGGACGTGACCACGACGGGGCGGACCCACCTGATGGACGCCATGCCGGTCACTCTCGGCCAGGAGCTCTCCGGCTGGGCCGCCCAGGTGCGCAATGGTGTGCTCCGGCTGGAGGCGAGCCTGCCGCGGATCCACGCCCTGGCGCTGGGGGGGACGGCGGTGGGCACGGGCATCAATGCCCACCCGGAGCTCGGCGAGCGGGCCTGTCAGTTCTTGGCCCGGGCTACGGGCATCCCCTTCGAGCCGGCGCCGAGCCGCTTCGAGGCCCTGTCCAGCCAGGATGCCGCCGTGGAGCTCTCCGGCCAGCTGCGCACGGTGGCGGTCTCGATGATGAAGCTCGCCAATGACCTGCGCTGGATGAACAGCGGCCCGCTGGCGGGCCTGGGGGAGATCTCCCTGCCCGCGCTCCAGCCGGGCTCCAGCATCATGCCGGGCAAGGTCAACCCGGTGGTCCCGGAGTCGGCCGCCATGGCCAGCGCCCAGGTCATGGGCAATGACGCCACCATCTCCGTAGCCGGCCAGTCGGGGAACTTCCAGCTCAACGTGATGCTGCCCGTCGTCGCGGCCAACCTGCTGGAGAGCATCAAGCTGCTGGGCAATACCGCGACCATCCTCGGGCGGGACGCCATTGCCGGCTTCACGGTCAATGAGGGCAACCTGCGCGCCGCCCTCGACCGCAATCCCATCCTGGTCACCGCCCTCAATCCGGTGATCGGCTACGAGAAGGGGGCCCAGGTCGCGAAGCGGGCCTACCAGGAGGGGCGGCCCGTGATCGAGGTCGCCCGGGAGATGACCGAGCTCTCGGAGGCGGAGCTGCAGCGTCTCCTCGACCCCCGCAACCTCGCCCGCGGTGGTAGCGCCGACGACGGGGTGTAGGCCGCTCGGCCGGCACGGGCGGCGGGCGCGCGCCACCCGCCCTCGCGGCCTCTACGCACCGAGGCTGGGGCAAGCCCTGCCCCGCGCTCGCTCCAGGCGCAGGAAGTGCTGGGACGCGCCGGGGCGATCTCCCGGGTCGAGGTAGAGGCCAGCGAGCCTGAAGTCCACCGGCGGGGTCAGCGCCGGCCCCTCCACCATCGTCTCGAACGATCCTGGGCTGCCGCCGAGAGCGCGGTGGCGGACCGTCTGGAACAGGGCGTCGAGACCGTCATCAGCCATCAGGGTACGCGCGATCTGCGGACCGGCTACCGAGTAGACCCGCCGATAGCCAAGGGCGCCGAGGGCCCGGCGGATCTCGTGGCCTCGGGCCTGCGCGCTGGCGGTACGGGCTGCGATCTCGGCGCCGGCCCGGCGGTGGCGCTCGACCCGGGCGGGATCCGCGTCCTGCGGTGCGAAGAGCCATATCCGCCGCCCCTGCTCGACGAGGGTGGGCGGTAGCTCGAAGTCCAGGGAGCCGGAGACGACGGCGACGTCGGGCTGGGCGGGCAGGCCGCTTGCCTGGCGCCATTGCTGCAGATCTGGGAACTCGGCCCCGAGCGGGAGGATGTCCTGGGCGCAGCCAGCAGCGAGCTCGCGCAGGTAGCGGCCGCTGGTGAGCAGGCAGTCCGCCCGGGCGGCCAGCTCCTGGAAGAGCCGCCAGTCGCGGGGGTTGGCGATCTCGCCGGGCACGCGGCAGCCGCCGCCGCTGTCGAGGCTGATGCGGCCATCCAGGCTGGTCACGAAGTTGGCGTAGCACCACGGCAGCCCGTCCCCCCCTTCGGGGAGAGGCGTGTTGAGATAGAGGCCTGCAACGGGCTCGTAGCCCCTTGAATCTGCAGGGTAAAGTCGCTCGAGAAGTGGCTTGTCCAGGGCATTCATAGGCGTGGAGACTCGGTCGGCTCGGGTTGTCGGCCCTACGATTCGCTCTACAGAATAACTGCGGATCGCGAACAGGCTCGAGGTTGCCGAATGATACGGATAGTCGTGGCCGATGATCATCGCCTGGTGCGCCAAGCCATGGAAGGCCTCCTCAGGGATACCCCGGATATCCAGGTCGTCGAGCTGGTGGGCACGGGGGAGGAGGCTTTGCGGGCAGCCCGGGAGCACGCGCCGGATGTTATCCTCATGGACATCCAGATGCCCGGTATCGGGGGTGTCGAGGCTACGCGGCGGATCCTGCGCAGCGATCCGAGGATGGCAGTCGTCATGGTCACTGCCCACGGCTCCGGCCCGTACCCCGCGCACGCCCTGCGTGCTGGCGCCAAGGGGTACGTCCACAAGGGAGCGGATCGGGACGAGCTGATCGAGGCGATCCGCACCACGTACCTGGGTCGGCGCTATATCTGCGCCGATGTTGCCCGGCATGTGGCCTTGATGAGCCTTGACGGCAAGGGACGGGACCCTTTTGACGAGCTGACCCAGCGCGAGCTCGAGGTCCTGACGCGGGTGCTGGATGGCCAGCGTGGCTCGCGTATCGCCCAGGAGCTGTGCCTGAGTCCCAAGACGGTGAGCACCTACCGGATCCGCCTCTACGAGCGTCTCGGTGTACGGAACGACGCCGAGCTCGCCCGCGTCGCCGTGGATTACGGCCTGATCGGGCCCTTGCAAGGGTCGTGACGGCTTTGTAGGCCGGCGATACGCCGGGCATCATGCCCCTCAGGTCTTCTAGGGGTAGCAACTCAGTGCGCGGCTTTAGGGCAGAGACCGCATGAGCGAGGCGCCGGAGGAGGAGACAACCCAGCCGCGGGAGACCTTGCGCGAGCAGGTCCGCAGCCTTCCCGAGCGTCCGGGCGTCTATCGCATGCTCAGCGCCGACGGGACCATCATCTATGTCGGCAAGGCGCGCAACCTCCGTCGCCGGGTCTCCAGCTACTTCACGCGCGCCCGGAAGACGCCGAAGACCGAGCGCCTGGTTAAGCTCATCGCCGATATCCGGATCACGGTGACCCATACCGAGGCCGAGGCCCTGATCCTCGAGAACAACCTGATCAAGGAGCACCGGCCCCGCTACAACGTCCTGCTACGCGACGACAAGTCGTACCCGTACATCCACCTCTCAACGCAGCAGCAGTTCCCGCGCCTGATGTATCACCGCGGAGCGCGGAGCGGTCCGGGGCGGTTCTTCGGCCCGTACCCCAACTCCAGCGCGGTGCGCGAGACGCTCAATCATCTGCAGCGGGTCTTCCCCATACGGCAGTGCCGGGACACCTTCTTCCGTAACCGCTCCAGGCCCTGCCTGCAGTACCAGATCGGCCGCTGCACAGCACCCTGCGTAGGCTATATCAGCGAATCCGACTACGCGGCGGATGTCCGCCACGTGGAGCTCTTCCTGGAGGGGCGCTCCGGCGAGGTCATCGACGAGCTTGTCGGGCGCATGGAGCGGGCCGCGGAGGACCTGGACTTCGAGGAGGCGGCGCGCCTGCGTGACCGCATCGCCACCCTGCGCCAGATCCAGCAGCGGCAGTACGTGGCCCAGGAACGCGAGGACGACCTGGACGTGATCGCCTGCATCGCCGAGGGGGATACCGCCTGCATCCAGGTGTTCTACATCCGGGCCGGTGACAGCCTGGGGAATCAGTCGTACTTCCCCAGCGTCCCGGCGATGAGCCGGACCTCGGACATCCTCGCCAGCTTCCTGGCGCAGTACTACCTGGGGCGCGCGGCGCCGCCCGAGGTGGTGGTCAACCTGCCGATCCGGGAGCACAGGCTGCTCGAGGGCGCACTGCGTACCGGCTCGGGCGCCCCGGTGAGCATCCGCTATCGGGTCCGCGGCGATCGTCGTCGCTGGCTGCAGATGGCTGAGGAGAATGCGCGCTACGCCCTGTCGGCGCGGCAAGCCTCGAGCGCCAGCCAGCAGCGGCGCTATCAGGCGCTGGCGGCGGTCCTCGACAGCGATACGCCGCCCGCACGGATCGAGTGCTTCGACATCAGCCACACTGCCGGGGAGGCAACCGTGGCCGCCTGCGTGGTCTTCAACGAGGAGGGTCCGGTCAAGAGCGATTACCGGCGGTTCAACATCCGTGAGGTGGCCGCCGGGGACGACTACGCAGCCATGCACCAGGCCCTGACCCGGCGCTACCGCCGGGTCCAGAGCGGCGAGGCGCCGCTCCCGGACCTCTTGCTCATCGACGGCGGGAAGGGGCAGGTTAAGCAGGCCCGGGATGTCCTCGACGGGCTGGGCATCAGCGGGGTGGCGCTGATGGGGATCGCCAAGGGGCCGGAGCGGCGACCCGGCGAGGAGACCTTGCTGCTCGATGACGGCGAGCGGGAGATCGAGTTGCCGGCGGACTCCCCGGCGCTCCACTTATTGCAACAGGTGCGGGACGAGGCCCATCGTTTCGCGGTGAGCGGCCACCGGCAGCGGCGGAGCAAGGCGCGCCGGGAGTCGGTCCTCGAGGAGGTCCCCGGGCTCGGCCCCAAGCGGCGGCAGCGCCTGCTCAAGCACTTCGGGGGTGTGCAGGGGGTCCGCCAGGCTGGGGTGGAAGACCTGGCGCGAGTGCCTGGCATCAGCCATCCACTTGCGCAACGGATCTACGACACCTTTCACGGCTAGGGAACCCTATGACACTGACACTGCCCACTGCGCTGACGTTGTTCCGCATCCTGCTGATCCCGGTCTTCGGGCTCTGCTTCCTGCTGTCGCCGCCGTGGACCAACATCCTGACCGTGGCAGTCTTCCTCCTGGCCGCCGTGACTGACTGGCTGGATGGCTACCTGGCCCGACGCCTCAACCAGTCATCGGATTTCGGCGCCTTCCTCGACCCGGTCGCGGATAAGCTCATGGTGGCCGTGGCGCTGATCGCCCTGGTCTCGGTGTACCCGGGGGTGTGGATGGCCATGCCGGCGGCGGTGATCGTCGGGCGGGAGATCGCCGTATCCGCTCTGCGCGAGTGGATGGCGGAGATCGGTAAGCGGGCCAGCGTGGCGGTCAACCAGCTCGGTAAGTTCAAGACCGTGGCGCAAATGGTAGCGATAGCCATGCTGCTCTACCGGGAGCCGCTGGTGGGCATTCCCTTCCCTCAGATCGGCTTCACCCTGCTGTGGCTCTCGGCGCTCCTGACCCTGTACTCGGCCTACGTCTACGTGCGCGCCGCCTTGCGGGTGCTCGACTAGCCGTTGCCCGGCTTCTTGGGGGTGGTGCCGGAGCTACCTCGGCGCCAGCGACGCCGTCGCGTGCCGTGGGGTGGGGGAGGGCCCCTTGAAACACCCCGCGCTGATCCGCAAATTACGCACTCCAATGGCTTAACCCGCAGCGTCACGAAGAAGGTGAGGTGCACCTATGTCCATCAAGATCGGTACACGTAGCGCCGGCGCACGGACCGAGCGTCTGCCTCAGTACTCCCCCGAGGCCCTCGCGGAGAGGTACCCGAAGGTACGCTCGCGTGACCGGGTCCGGATCGAGCATGAGCTCTATCGCCGCTACTGCGCTGGCCATCGCCTCCCTGAAGGCATGAAGCCCCAAGGGGGTCGGGTCGTCCCCGAGGCGTAGAGATTGGCTCACCCGCCGGTCACCAGGCATCGGGACCCTCAGCTAGCCGATCGGTAGGCAGCTCTGAGCAGGAGGTCCCCTGGTCCGGCGGGTGAGGAGCCGGGCTGAGTGAGACCAAAAATTGTCTCATAATTCATATTCCCTTCAACTCAACAAAATTTACACACTAGAGCAGTACGCTACACAATAGTTGCGTATCCCTACTAATAGACCCCAGATCAAATAAAGATTCTCTAGATCGACTCTCATGGAAATACCCCCCGAACGAATACCCGTCGCGCTCAGCACTTCCGAAACCTGGAGACCGAGGGCGACGTGACGGACCCCACGTGGCTGGCCCCGGTAGCCGTCGCCATCGGCAGCGGACTTGGTGGGGTGGCACGCTTCTGGGCCTCGGCGGCCGTGACCCGCTGTCTGGGGGCGGGCTTTCCGTGGGGGACGCTGGCTGTCAACGCTACTGGCGCCTTGCTCGCTGGTGCCGTAGTAGCGGGCCTGCCGGCCATCAGCCCGCCAGGGCAGGCCTCAGCCGTCCACTTCTTCCTGCTCGTGGGGCTGTGCGGCAGCTACACTACGGTTTCCTCCTTCGCCTTGCAGACCTTCACCCTCGTCTACGAGCGGCGGTGGCCGGCTGCGATCGGGAATGTCCTTGCCTCCCTGGCCCTGAGTCTTGCCGCCGCCTGGCTGGGACTGTGTCTCGGTGAGGGACTCGCCGGCGGAGGGTTAGCGACGTGAGGCTCACGGCCTGGATTGCCGCTGGCAGCGCCCTGGGGGGCGCACTGCGCTACGGGGTCGGCGGCCTGCTCCCGCGACCCCACGCGGCCGCCTTCCCGTGGGGGACACTGCTCGTGAATGTCGGTGGCTCGCTGCTCATCGGCCTGGTAGCCGCCTGGGCCAACGCCCGCGGGGAGGCCGCATTGCCTACCCACTGGCGGCAGTTCGCAGTCAACGGCTTCTGCGGCGGCTTCACCACCTTCTCGGTGCTCAGCCTGGAGAGCCTGCAGCTACTCGAGCGGACGCCAGCGCTGGGCATGCTCAACCTTGCCAGTACTACCGTGCTGTGCCTGCTGGCGGTGGCTCTTGGCTATGCAGCCGTCTGGCTGTGGTTGGAAGGGAGGGCAGGCCGATAGCTGTGCCAGCGCCGGCACCGATGATCGCTATTCCGGCTTCCGGGCAGGGGAGAGTCGATGGCTACCACGGCTCTGGCAGTGCGGGAGGTAGCCTCTCTGGCTCGAGGAGGCAAGGGGGCTCTCGATGGGGCACCGAAAAGCGCCGATCCGGCCCTCTAGCCGGATTGCCGGTATTACCATGACTGGTGCCTGGGGTGGGGCTCGAACCCACACGGCCAAAGGCCCCGGCATTTTAAGTGCCGTACGTCTACCAGTTCCGTCACCCAGGCCAGCGTAGATGAAGGTGCACTCTAATCGGGAAGATCGAGGTATGTCCAGGCTGCAATTATTGTCCCATAATTCAGTCCCTTTTCATAAAAAGAGAAAAATTAACCCAAACCCACGACTTTAAAGACTATCGCTATTAAATAACCAAAATGGAGGCTAGGGCGGGAATCGAACCCACGTTCACGGCTTTGCAGGCCGCTGCATCACCACTCTGCCACCTAGCCATCGATGATGATTCTAACGAGCAATTACCCTACAGGACAAGGCCCTACTGCACATCTCGACCGCTGCTGCTAGGGCAGGGCTCAGGCAGGGCCAAGCGTCCCTGCTTGCGTAGCATCCTATAGGACCCGACTATAGCGCTTGCCCTCGGTCGCCTCGCGCTCAAGGTACGCATCGAAGGCCATGGCTACGTGCCGGAGCATTAGCCGGCCACGCGGGAGCACCTGCAGAAAGCGGTCATTCTTCTCGATCAGGCCGTCCTCAGCCAGTGGCTCCAGGCGCTCAAGCTCCTCGGCGAAGTAGCTATTGAAGTCGATGCCGTACCGTTCCTCGATAGCGGCGAAATCAAGCTGCGAGTGGCACATCACCTCGATGATCACCTCCCGGCGCAGCTTATCCTCCTCACTGAGCTCAAAGCCACGGAAGACGGCGAGCTCACCGTTCGCGATCCGCTCCTTATACTCCTCCGGCTCACGCAGGTTCTGGCTATAGGTGTTGCCGACCTTGCCAATAGCCGTGGACCCGAGAGCGATCAGGTCACAGTCCGCCCGCGTGGAGTATCCCTGGAAGTTCCGGTGCAGGGTCCCTTGCTTCTGCGCTACGGCCAGCTCGTCATCAGGCAGGGCGAAATGATCCATGCCGATGAAGATGTAGCCAGCCTCGGTTAGCTTCTCGATCGTGCGCCCGAAGATGGAGAGCTTCTCCTCGGGGCCGGGGAGGTCCGCCTCATTGATCTGGCGCTGGATCTTGAATAGGTGCGGCAGATGGGCGTAGTTGTAGATCGCCAGCCGCTCCGGTCGTAGCTGGATGATCTCGTCCACCGTCCGCTCGAACGAGTCCGCCGTCTGCTTGGGCAGACCGTAGATCAGGTCCACATTCGTAGAGCGGAAGCCGTAGCGGCGCCCCTCCTCGATGATGGCACGGCACAGCTCGGGACTCTGCACCCGGTGCACGGCCTGCTGGACCTCCTCGTTGAGGTCCTGGATGCCCACGCTCATCCGGTTGAAGCCCATCTCGGCGAGCTGAGGGATGTGCTCGAGCTCGATGCTTCGCGGGTCGATCTCGATGGAGAACTCGCGATTCTCGGTAAGATCGAGATTGAAGTGCTCACCCAGCTTGTTGACGAGGCGAGCCAGGTCATCCGGATGCAGGTAGTTCGGCGTGCCGCCGCCGAGATGCAGCTGCTCCACCGTCCGGCCCTCATCGAAGAGCTGGGCCTGCATCTCGATTTCCTGGAATACGTGCTCCAGGTACGTCTGCGCCCGGCTGTACTTCGCCGTAACGATCTTGTTGCAGGCGCAGTACAGGCAGGTATTCCGGCAGAACGGGATATGCACGTAGACGGATAGGGGGCTGGGGCGTGCGGGTTCATTGGTCGCCCGCGCCGCAGCCGCGTAGGCCTCCGGCCCGAACCCCTCGTGGAACTGGGGGGCCGTGGGGTAAGAGGTGTAGCGAGGCCCGCTGACGTCGTAGCGGCGCAGCAGGTCGCGGTCGAATTGTAGACGCTGTTCCATAAGTGACCCTTACGACCTTATCGCTGAGTAGCCTGCGGCGCTGCTAGGGCGCCGCCCCAATCAGCCATGGAAACGGCGGAGCGCCAGTGTCGCATTCGTCCCGCCGAAGCCGAAGCTGTTCGTCAGCACCGTGTCCAGGGTGACCCCCTCCCGGGTCTCGGTGACAATGGGGGCGTCGGCGGCACTCGCGTCCCGCTCCTCGAGGTTGATCGACGGCGAGATAAAGCCGTGCTCCATCATCAGCAACGAGTAGATGACCTCCTGGACCCCGGTCGCGCCTAGCGAGTGCCCGGTCAAGGACTTGGTGGAGGACATCGGCGGCATATCCTGCCCGAAGATCTCGCGCGTTGCCTCGATCTCGGCGATGTCCCCGGCTGGCGTGCTCGTGCCGTGGGTGTTGATGTAGTCCACCGGCCCCTCAACGCCCTCGAGGGCATCCCGCATGCAGCGTGCCGCGCCCTCGCCGGATGGCACGACCATGTCGTAGCCGTCTGAGGACGAGCCGAAGCCGACAATCTCCGCCAGGATCGGTGCCCCACGGGCCTGGGCGTGCTCCAGCGCCTCGACGGCAACCATGCCCCCGCCGCCGGCGATGACAAAGCCGTCGCGGTTGGCATCGTACGGACGCGAGGCGCGCTCAGGCGTATCGTTGTACTTCGTGGTCAGCGCGCCCATGCCGTCGAAGAGCTGGGTCAGGCTCCAATGCTCCTCCTCACCGCCCCCGGCGAATACCACATCCTGCCGGCCCAGCTGGATCTGCTCCATGGCAGATCCGATGCAGTGGGCGCTCGTGGCACAGGCCGAGGTAATGGAGTAGTTCAGGCCCCGGATCCGGAACGGGGTAGCCAGGCAGGCGGAGACCGTGCTGCCCATGGTCCGGGTTACGCCGTAGGGGCCGATCTTGCGCACGCCGCGGCTGCGCAGGGTGTCCGTAGCCGCTACGATATTGGCGGTGGAGGCGCCACCGGAGCCAGCGATCAGCCCGACCCGCGTATCCGAGATGCTGTCGTAGTCGAGCCCGGCATCGGCGATGGCCTGATCCATGGCGACATAGCTGTACGCGGCAGCATCCCCCATAAAGCGTAAGGCCTTGCGGGGTACATGCGCCTGGAGGTCGATGTCGCAGCTGCCTGCGACCAGGCTGCGCAGGCCGACTTCCTCGTACTCGGGCTGGTACTGGATCCCGGACCGCCCAGCGCGGAGGGAGGCGGTGACCTCCTCGCGGCTGTTGCCGATACAGGAGACGATCCCCAACCCGGTGATCACCACTCGACGCACGATATTCCTCCTGTCACTCCTGAGCGTCGCGCCGTATCCGTCAAAGGCCGTTCAGCTCTCCAGTATCCTGGAACAGGCCGACCTTCAGGTCGGCAGCCTCGTAGATCTGCTCCCCATCGACGGATACGGCACCGTCGGCGATCCCCATGACCAATCGCCGGTTGATTACCCGCTTGAGATCAACATTGTACGTAACGAGCCGGTTCTCCGGGAGGATTTGCCCGGCGAACTTCACCTCACCGCAACCGAGCGCTCGCCCGGCGCCGTTGCCTCCGATCCATCCCAGATAGAAGCCTACCATCTGCCAGAGGGCGTCCAAGCCCAGGCACCCGGGCATGACCGGATCCCCCTGGAAGTGGCAGCGAAAGAACCAGAGGTCGGGACGGACATCGAGCTCGGCAACGACCTCGCCCTTGCCGTGCTCCCCGCCATCATCGTTGATGCGCGTGATGCGGTCGAACATCAGCATGTTCGGGGCTGGCAGCTGCGGGTTGCCCGGGCCGAAGAGCCGCCCGTGACCGCTTAGCAGGAGCTCGTCTCGGTTGTAACTATGCTGCTTAACCATGCGACCTTCTTATCGGCTTAGCATCGAACCAGGGGCGACATGAGCCGGCGCGGTCGACATGCTACACACTCCACCGGACGCTAGCTACGTACCCACCCGGTCACCGTGACAAAAAAACCCCGGCCTTCGCGCGAAGGCCGGGGCCCGATGGCAGCGGTTGCTACGATTGCGCCGTTGGTGCCCGGCTACTGCCGCTTGCGCTCGCGGATCTTGGAGGAGATCTCATCCCGCAGCTCGGGGTTCATGTCCATGGCGTTGGCGATCTCCGAGTACTCCGGCACGCTCAGCCCGTTATCCTCGATAGCGGCGACCATCTCGTCGTTCGCCTGCTCCTGGAGCTCGCGCGCCTTCTCGGTACCCTCGGTGTCCTCGATCTCGGCGGTATATTCCTCCTGGATGTCGATGATGTCGAGGTAGGCGTCCACGAAGCTATCGATCTGCTCACCGCTGAAGGTGGGCTGATCGGGCCGGGGCTGCGGCATGTCGGGGCCCTGCTGCTGCGCGCCAGGCTGTTGCTGGCTTGCGCCCGGGGATTGCTGCCCCATGGGATCCTGCGGCATACCTGGCTCCTGCTGGGCGTGAGCGGCGCTGGCCAGTAGCGCGAGCGGGGCAGCAGTCGCGAACAGCTTGATCCACCCTTGTCTCGGCATCCTCATGCCTCCTCTCCTGTCGCGTTCGTAGTGCCTTGATCCGTCGGTGGCGGCACGCCGGCGTACCACCAGCTGACCGGTGCGACACCGCCAGGGCAGGGGAGGTTCCCGCTGCCTCCCCGAGCAGTGCGGGGGACGTCGCCGGTCCATTGGGTTAGAATCCTACGATTTATCCACCTTGTAGTTCATCCCCTCTTGAGGAGCTTCGATGCAGGACGACGTGTCAACCGAGGCGGCCAAGCGCCGGACCTTCGCGATCATCTCGCACCCCGACGCCGGCAAGACGACCCTGACGGAGAAGCTGCTCTACTACGGTGGCGCCATCCAGATGGCGGGTACCGTCAAGGGGCGGAAGTCGAAGGTCCACGCCACGGCGGACTGGATGGCCATGGAGCAGGAGCGAGGCATCTCCGTGACCTCCTCGGTGATGCAGTTCCCGTACCGCGATAGGATCCTGAACCTCCTCGACACGCCCGGCCACGGCGACTTCTCCGAGGATACCTACCGGACGCTGACCGCCGTGGACTCGGCACTGATGGTCATCGACATCGCCAAGGGCGTGGAGGAGCGCACCGTGCAGCTCATGGATGTCTGCCGCATGCGCGCCACCCCGATCACGACCTTCATCAACAAGCTCGACCGTGAGGGCCGGGACCCGGTGGAGGTGATGGACGAGGTCGAGTCCGTGCTGCGCATCCGCTGCGCGCCGGTTACCTGGCCGTTAGGCATGGGAGGCGCCTTCCGCGGCGTCTACCACATCGGTCTGGACCGGGTACGGCTGTTCACCGACGGCGAGGTGATCCAAGGCCTCGACAACCCGCGCCTCGACGAGCTCTTCCCCGGGGAGGTGGACGAGTGGCGGGAGCAGATCGAGCTGGTCCGCGAGGCCAGCGA
>CAJXLI010000031.1 GCA_913055575.1 uncultured Ectothiorhodospiraceae bacterium | reverse complement strand
TACGCCGGCGGCGACAAGCTCTACGTGCCCGTCTCGGCGCTGGACCGGATCTCGCGCTATACCGGCGCCGACGCCGACGAGGCCCCGCAGCATCGGCTCGGCAGCGACCAGTGGGAGAAGGCGCGCCGGCGCGCCGCCAAGCGTGCCCGCGACGTGGCCGCCGAGCTGCTCGAGCTCTACGCCCGGCGCCAGGCGCGCTCCGGCGATGCCTGCCAGTTCGATGAGCCGGCCTACGAGGCCTTCGCCGCCGGCTTCCCCTTCGAGGAGACGCCGGACCAGCAGGCGGCCATCGAGGCGGTGCTCGCGGACCTGCGCTCGGAGCAGCCCATGGACCGGGTCGTCTGCGGCGACGTCGGCTTCGGCAAGACCGAGGTGGCCATGCGCGCCGCCTTCGCCGGGGTCCAGGCCGGCCGGCAGGTGGCCATGCTGGTGCCGACCACCCTGCTCGCGCAGCAGCACTACCAGAACTTCGCCGACCGCTTCGCCGAGTGGCCGGTGCGCATCGAGGCGCTGTCGCGCTTCAGCGGCCGCAAGGGCAACGAGCAGGCCCTGCAGCGCATCGCCGAGGGGCAGGTGGACATCGTTATCGGCACCCACAAGCTGATCAGCAGCGACGTGCAGTTCAAGAACCTGGGGCTGGTCATCATCGACGAGGAGCAGCGCTTCGGCGTCCGGCAGAAGGAGCGGCTCAAGCGCCTGCGCGCCGAGGTGGACGTGCTCACCCTCACGGCCACGCCGATCCCGCGGACGCTGAACATGTCCCTCGCCGGGATCCGGGACCTGTCGATCATCGCCACCCCGCCGGAGCGCCGCCTGGCGGTGAAGACCTTCGTCCACGAGTGGAGCGACGGGCTGATCCGCGAGGCCTGCCAGCGCGAGTTCCAGCGCGGCGGGCAGGTCTACTTCCTCTACAACGACGTCCAGACCATCGAGCGCACCGCCAACCACCTGCGCGACCTGCTGCCCGAGGCGCGGATCGGCATCGCCCACGGCCAGATGCGCGAGCGCGAGCTCGAGCAGACCATGCTCGACTTCTACCACCAGCGCTTCGATGTCCTGGTGTGCACGACGATCATCGAGTCGGGGATCGATATCCCCACCGCCAACACCATCGTCATCGACCGGGCGGACCGCTTCGGCCTGGCGCAGCTCCACCAGCTGCGCGGGCGCGTGGGCCGCTCCCACCACCGGGCCTACGCCTACCTGCTGGCCCCGCCGCACAACGCCATGACCGCCGACGCGGTCAAGCGCCTGGAGGCGATCTCCCAGCTCGAGGATCTGGGCGTGGGCTTCGCCCTCGCCTCCCACGACCTGGAGATCCGCGGCGCCGGCGAGCTCCTCGGCGACGAGCAGAGCGGGCAGATCCAGGAGGTCGGCTTCACCCTCTACAGCCAGCTCCTCGAGCGCGCCGTGAGGGACCTCAAGGCCGGCCACGAGCCGGAGCCGGAGGCGGAGCTCGAGACCGGGGTCGAGGTGGACCTGCGCCTGAGCGCCCTGCTGCCGAGCGACTTCCTGCCGGATGTGCACACCCGGCTGGTGCAGTACAAGCGCATCAGCAGCGCCAGGAGCGAGGCCGAGCTCGAGGAGCTGCAGGTGGAGATGGTCGACCGCTTCGGCCTGCTGCCCGACGCCGCACGCAACCTCTTCCGCCTCGCCGCGCTGAAGCTGCGCGCCTCCGGGCTGGGCATCCGCAAGGTCGAGGCCGGCCCGAGCGGCGGCACCGTCCACTTCGGGACGCAGCCGCAGATCGACCCGGGGCAGCTGGTGCTCATGGTCCAGCAGGAGCCGCAGAAATACCGGCTGGACAACCAGCAGCGGCTGCACTTCAGCGCCGATCTCGGCGAGGCGGAGGCCCGCTTCCAGGCCGTGGAGGCGCTGCTCGACAGGCTCGCCGCCGCCGAGGAGGCGACCCCATGAGCCGCGGGGTGAGGCTCGCGTGGCGGCTCGCGGCGGCCGTCGCGGCCGCGGCGGCCCTGCTGCCGGCCGCGGCCCAGGAAGAGGCCGAGGCAGGCGCCCAGGCCGACGGCTGGTACGAGGTCGAGGCGATCGTCTTCCGGCAGTGGGAGCAGGGCGGCCGCCACGCCGAGCGCTGGCCCACGCGCGCGGACGAGCCCCACTACCCTGCCTGGCAGGTCCCCGCCGGCTGCGGCGACGAGGGCGTGGCCAGGAACGCCGACAGCCCGTCCCTCCGCTGCCTGGGCGCCGATCGCCGGCAGCTGGCCCCGCACTGGCAGGCGCTGAGCCGCTCCGACGCCTACGAGCCGCTGTACCACCTGGCCTGGGTCCAGCCGGCGCTCGGCCGCGAGGCGTCGGTGGCCGTCCCGGTGCCCTACAGCTGGCGCCCCCCCACCGAGGCAGCGGTCACCGGGCAGGAGGCCCAGCCGCCGCGCTACCGCCCGCCCGTCTACGGGCTCCTCCGCATCTACGAGGCCCGCCACCTCCACGCGGTAGCCGACCTGCGCCTGACGCGCTGGGCGGCAGGGGGCGCTCCCCGTGCCGAGGCGCTGGTCCGCGCCCCCCTGCACCGCCTGGTCCAGGATCGGCAGCTGCGCAGCGGTGAGCTCCACTACCTGGACCACCCCGCCATGGGGGTGCTGATCACGGTCCGCTCCGTGAGCGACCCCCGCGGCGACTAGGGCCCTGGCGGACGGCGCCCGGGCCCGCGCGCACGGCCTACGGCAGCCGGGCGATGATGCTGCGGACCGCCTCCATGCCGTAGGTCAAGTGGTCCCGGATCTCGTCCATGGACAGCTCCTCGCCACTGCCCAGCCCCGCGGCCCAGTTGGCTACCACGGCGCAGTGGGCGTAGCGCAGCCCTGCCTCGCGGGCGAGCGCCGCCTCGGGCATACCGGTCATGCCGACCAGGTCGCAGCCTTCCTGCGCCATGCGGCGGATCTCCGCCGCCGTCTCCAGCCGCGGCCCCTGCGTGGCGCCGTAGGTGCCGCCGTCGATCACCGCCACCTGCGCCTCGTGGGCGGCCTGGAGCAGCCACGAGCGCACCTCGGCGTCGTAGGGGTAGGTGAAGTCGATGTGGGTGACGTGATCCAGCCCCTGCTCGTACCCCTGCTCGTAGAAGGTCGAGGCCCGGCCGTGGGTGTAGTCGATGATCTGGTCCGGGATGGCCAGCCGCCGGGGGGCGTAGGCATCGGTCACGCCCCCGACCGCGGCCACGGCGATCACCCGCTCGACGCCCGCCTGGCGCAGGGCCCAGATGTTGGCGCGGTAGTTGACCTGGTGGGGCGGGATGGTGTGGTCGTGCCCGTGGCGCGCCAGGAAGGTCACATCGTGGCCCCGGAAGGTGCCGTGGATCAGCGGGGCCGACGGCTCCCCGAAGGGGGTGTCCACCTCCTCGCGGTGGTTAATCTCCAGCCCGTCCAGTGCGGTCAGGCCGGTCCCGCCGATAATGCCGACGCTCATGCTCGTCCTCCGTCTCCGCTTGCTGTATCCGCGCCGCCGCCCGGCTCAGACGTCGATGGCGTAGATGCCGTCGGCGTTGCGCCCGAGGCCCCGGCAGTCCATCCCCGCGCCAAAGAGGTAGCGGTCCGGCGTCTCCAGGCCCACGTAGTCGGCGGCCATGCCGGGGCAGCGGCGGTCGTGGCGCTTCTCGACCAGGACGGCGCTGCGCACCGAGCGCGCCCCGCCCTGGCGGAAGGCGTCGAGGATGGCGGCCAGGGTGTGGCCCTCATCGAGGATGTCGTCGATGACCAGCAGGTCCCGGTCCTCGATGGGCGTGCTCGGCAGCGCGTGCCAGACCAGCTCCTGGCCGCTGACCTCGTTGCGGTAGCGGGTGGCGTGCACGTAGTCCACCTCCAGGGCGAAGGCCAGGCGCGGCAGGAGCTGGCCGGCCGGTATCATCCCGCCGATCATGACGCCGAGGACCAGGGGGCGCTTACCCCCCAGGTCGTCGGTGATAGCCGCGGCCATGCGGTCGAGGGCCGTATCGACCGCACGGCGGTCGTGGATGAGCTCGGCCCCGTGCAGCTCGGGGGCATCCTCCCAAGGCATCACTGTCCTCCCGATCTCGATCCGGTGTACCTGAGCCGAGCGCCCCGGAGACCCGGGACGCCCTCGGTCAGCTCGCGCACCGCCGACTGGTACGCCGGCGATGCCTCCAGTGCCTGCTGCCGCCCCGGGGCGGGCTGGCCGTGCAGGCGCGCTAGCCGCAGCGCCCGGCCCGGCCCTGTCCACGGTACGGCTGCGGCGACGGCCTCCTCGGCCAGCGCCGGGTCGCAGACCAGCGCGGCGTCGCAGCCAGCCTCCAGGGCCGCCGAGACCCGCTGCGCGACGGTGCCCGCCGCAGCCGCGCCCTGCATCCCCAGGTCGTCGCTGAGGACGGCGCCACGGAATCCGAGCCGATGGCGCAGGATCGCCCGTACCCAGCGCTGCGAGAAGCCGGCCGGGCGGCTGTCCACCTCGGGATAGGCCACGTGCGCT
Organism: uncultured Ectothiorhodospiraceae bacterium; assembly: GCA_913055575.1. Lineage (GTDB taxonomy): Bacteria > Pseudomonadota > Gammaproteobacteria > Nitrococcales > Halorhodospiraceae > Halorhodospira. The sequence goes on along the minus strand of CAJXLI010000031.1, from coordinate 17,058 downwards.
GCCATCACCCCGTGCAGGCCGCGAGCGACCAGGCGCTGGAAGGGTACCAGATCCGAGCGGGCGAGCTCTGCCAGGGGGCGCGGATCGACGGGCTGGGCCAGGTGGCTGTCCGCCGCCACGCCGCCGTGGCCCGGGTAGTGCTTGCCCACGGCGGCCATGCCGCCCCGGCGCATGCCGTCGACCCAGGCCTGGCCGAGGTGGGCGACGACCGCCGGATCGCTGTGGAGGGCCCGCGCGCCGATGACACCGCTGACCCCGCGGTCGAGGTCGAGCACCGGCGCGAAGCTCAGGTCTACCCCGCAGACCCGCAGCTCCGTGGCCATGAGCCAGCCGGCCTGCCGGGCGAGCCGTCGCCCCTCGCCCGGGTCCAGGTCGTACGCCGATCCGAGCCAGGCGGGCGGCGGCAGGCGCGTAAAGCCGTCGCGGAAGCGCTGGACCGGACCGCCCTCCTGGTCGACGGCGATCAGCAGGGGGGGATCGCGCAGGGTGCGGATCTCCGCGGTGAGGGCCCGCAGCTGCGCCGGTGAGCGGTAGTTGCGGGGGAACAGGACCACCCCGCCGACCGCCGGCTGCCGGAGCACCGCCCGCGTGGGGGCGTCCAGCTCGGCGCCCTCGATGCCGATCAGCAGCGGGCCGGGCATCGGCTCGCTCAGCCTCGCCGCCGTCCGCCCGCCCGGAGCGGTATCGGCCGCGTCGGCCACCGGGAGCCGATCCACACCGGCGTGCCCGCCGCCACCTGCCGGAACAGGGCCATGAGCGCCGGGTTGCGCATGCGGATGCAGCCGTGGGAGCAGGGTACCTCGACAGGCTCCGAGTCCGGGCAGCCGTGGATGTAGATCAACCGCCGCATGGTGTCCACGGCCCCGAGGCGGTTGATCCCCCGCTCGAGGCCCGAGAGCCAGAGGATACGCGTCAGGATCCAGTCCCGGTGCGGCTGGGCGGCGTGCAGCGCCCGGTCCCACACCTCGCCGGTGGGGCGGCGGCCGACGAAGACCGTCCCTTCCGGCATGCCGGCGCCGATCCGGGCGCGAATGCAGTGCCAGCCGCGCGGGGTGCCGCCGCTGCCGTTGCGCTCGCCGGGGCCGTTGGCGGCGGTGGCGACCGGCCACTTTGCCTGTACCGCCTCGCCGTCCCAGAGGAACAGCCGCTGCGCCGGCAGGTCGACGCTCAGCCACCGCTGCTGCGCGGCCGGTGCCGTCAGGCCTGCGCCCATTCCCGATACGGGTGCTGGATCAGGCAGACGTTGTAGTAGCGCGGGTCGTCGGAGACCTCCTCGCCGAGCCAGGGGGGACGCTCGAACGCCTCCTCGGCGTCGCCGAGCTCGATCTCGGCGACGACCAGGCCCTCGTTGTCGCCCTCGAAGACGTCCACCTCCCAGGTGTGCCCGCCCCAGGGCACCTCGTAGCGGACCTTCTCGATCTGCGGCCGCTCGCAGAGCTCGGCGAGCATCTCCTCGGCATCGCTCAGCGGGATCGGGTACTCGTACTCGCGGCGCTCGACGCCGAGGGTGGCGCTCTTGATGTTCAGCCACGCCTGCTCCCCGGCGACCCGCACCCGGATCGAGGCCCGCTGCGCCCCGACCAGGTAGCCCTGGCGCATGCGCTCGCCCGCATCCGCGTGCTCACGCCACGCGCTGCTGCGCAGCAGAAACTTCCGCTCGACTTCTTGCGCCACTTCCAACCTCCGCTTGGACGCTCAAGGGTCCGCTACGATACAAGCCGAGAGCGGCACCGTCACCGCTCCGGGTGCCCCCTCGCCCGCTCGCGGCAGAGCCATTAGACTGACGCCACCTTGCGTTCAAGAGGATTGATCCCGATGCCGAAACTCGTCCTACTGCGCCACGGCCAGAGCATCTGGAACCTGGAGAACCGCTTCACCGGCTGGTACGACGTCGATCTCAGCGAGCAGGGCGTGCGCGAGGCCAGCGAGGCGGGGGCTGCCCTGCGCGAGGCCGGGATCGCGCCCCAGATCGCCTACACCTCGGTGCTCAAGCGCGCCATCCGCACCCAGTGGCTCGCCCTCAGCGAGCTGGACCGCATGTGGATCCCCGAGGTCAAGGACTGGCGCCTCAACGAGCGCCACTACGGGGCGCTCACCGGCCTGGACAAGGCGGAGACGGCTGCGGAGTACGGGGACGAGCAGGTCCATATCTGGCGGCGCAGCTACGATACGCCGCCGCCGGCACTGTCGCCGGACGACGAGCGCCATCCGCGCCACGACCCGCGCTATGCCGGGCTCGAGCCAGAGCTGCTACCGGCCACCGAGTCGCTGAAGCTGACCCTGGAGCGCGTCCTGCCCTGCTGGGAGGCGGAGCTTGCGCCGGCGCTGCGCCGCCACGACTGCGTGCTGATCTCCGCCCACGGCAATAGCCTGCGGGCGCTGGTCAAGCACCTCGACGGCTTGGCCGATGACGCCATCATGCAGGTGGAGATCCCCACCGGCCGGCCGCTGATCTACGAGCTCGACGAGGCGCTCGGCGTAGCCCGCAGCTACTACATCCAGGACTGAGCGCGGCCGAGCCGGCGGGAGGCCGAGGATGAGCGATCCGGACCGCGGCGAGGGGACGAGCCCGCTGCCCCATCTCAAGGGCAGCGGCGAGGCGCACATCGTCGATGTCGGCGCCAAGGCTTACAGCCGGCGGATAGCCGAGGCCGAGGGCTGGCTCGCCCTCTCGGAGCCGGCCTACCGGGCCCTGCTCGCCGGGGAGCTGCAGAAGGGCGACGCCCTGGCGACGGCCCGCATCGCCGGCCTCATGGCCACCAAGCGCACCGGCGACCTCGTCCCCCTCTGCCACCCCATCGCCCTGACCCACGCGGACGTCACCCTGGCCCCGGACGACGCCGCGCAGCGGATCGTCTGCCGGGCGCGCACCGAGACCGTGGGCCCCACCGGGGTGGAGATGGAGGCCCTGACCGCGGTGCAGGTCGCCCTGCTGACGGTCTACGATATGGCCAAGGGGCTCGACCGCAGCATGGAGATCGGCGGCGTGCGCCTGATCCACAAGAGCGGCGGCCGCTCCGGGACCTGGGACCGCGGCTGAGCCGCTGCCCGGCTAGCCCTGATAGAGCGCATCCACCTTGGCGGCGAGGATGAAGTCGTTCTCGTGGAGGCCGCCGATCTTGTGGGTCTGCACCCGGACCTCGGCGTAGCCGTAGCCGAGCAGGATGTCCGGGTGGTGATCCTCCGCCTCGGCCACCTCGGTGACCCGGTTGACGAAGTCCACCGCCTCCACGAAGTTGCGCAGCCTGTAGCGTCGATAGATCATCCGCGCGCTATCGTCCAGCTGCCACTCCGGGATCTCGGCGAGCATCGCCTCGGCCTGCTTCCGGCTCATCGGCTCCACACCGCCCTGGCACGGGACACACGCTTGCTCGGTCAGGCTCATGGCTCCCTCCTCGGCTCCATCGAATGTACGCCCTATCAGTGTAGGCCCCCGTACGGCCCGTCACACACCCGATGGCGGGCACGGGATTTCGTACCCCGGCTCAGGGGATGTAGAGGGCGCGGAAGTCGTTGACGTTGGTCAGCGTCGGCCCGGTACGGAGCAGATCGCCGGTCACCTCGAAGAGCCGATAGCTGTCGTTGCCGTCCAGGTACGCCTGCGGCTCCAGGCCCGCCGCCCGGGCGCGGTCCAGCGTCCCCGGCGTGGCCATGGCCCCGGCGTTGTCCTCGCTGCCGTCGATCCCGTCGGTATCGGCACTGAGCAGGTAGGGGCTGCCGCTATCCCCCAGGGCCAGGGCGGCAGCCAGGGCGAGCTCCGTATTGCGGCCGCCGCGGCCGTCGCCGCGCACGGTGACGGTGGTCTCTCCCCCGGAGAGCAGTACGCACGGCGGTGCCACGGGGGTCCCCCAACGGGCGCAGGCGCGTCCGATACCGGCGAGCACGCGGCCTGCCTCCCGGGCCTCGCCCTCGATGGTGTCGCCCAGCACGAGCGGCGTGACGCCCTCCGCGCGCGCCGCCTGGGCCGCCGCCTGGAGGGCGCCCTGGGCGTTGGCGATAACCCGGTGCGTCACCCTCGCCAGGCGCGGGTCGTCCGACCCCGGCGCCGGCTCGCCCCGGTCCAGGGCCGCCGCCGCGGCTGTCGAGACGGTGATCCCGTAGCGGCGCAAAATCGCCCGCGCCGCCTCCGGTGGGGTGGTCGTCCCCGCCGTGGGGCCGGAGGCGATGGTGGCCGGATCGTCGCCGGGGACATCCGAGATGATCAGGCTGATCACGCGGGCCGGGTAGGCGCGCAGCGCCAGGCGGCCGCCCTTGACCGCCGACAGGTGGCGGCGGACGGTATTGATGGCGTCGATCGGCGCCCCGCTGCGCAGCAGCTCCCGGCTGACGGCCTGCTTGGCGGCGAGATCCAGCGGCGGCGCGGGCGCCGTCAGCAGCGCGGAGCCGCCGCCGGAGAGCAGCACCAGGACCAGGTCCGCCTCGCCGAGCGGGTCGAGGCGCTCGAGCAGGCGCTCGGTAGCCGCAACCCCCGCCTCGTCCGGGACCGGGTGGCCGGCCTCCAGGACCTCGACGCCACGGGTGGCTACCCCATGGCCGTAGGGCACCACCACGATCCCCGACAGGGGGCCCCAGGCCGCCTCGACCGTAGCCGCCATGGCGGCTGCCCCCTTGCCGGCGCCCACCACCACGGTGCGCCCGCGCCCCGGCGGCTGCGGCAGCGCCGGCGGCACGCAGCGCGACGGCGCCGCGGCCGCCAGCGCCGCATCCAGCCAGCGTGCCAGGCGCTGGCGCGGCTCGTCGTACGCCTCGGTCATGCTCCTCCTCCCCAACTCGGCCGCTGGCTCCCCCGGCTATTTTGCACAGTAGCGGGGCGGATGCTCTAATAGCATCGAGAAGAGGACGGAAGCGGGGGTGCCCGCCCATAGCCGGCGGGCTGAGAGAGTCCCTTGGAACCTGATCCGGGTCATACCGGCGTAAGGGAGCTTCCGGGTGCTAGACGATGGCCGACCTCGCAGGGCCGCAGCAGCCCCTCGCCGAGGCGCCCGCCCGCCCCGCTCCGTCTCCGCCCACCCGATCTGGAGATGGAGCCATGAGCGAGACAGAGACTCCCCTGCCGACCCCCGAGCAGGCGCGCGACAGCGCCGACTGCCCGCTGAGCCAGGCGGCTCGCGAGCGGGCGCGGGCCGTCTCAGGTCCCTTCCCGGCCTCGCGCCGGGTCTACATCCAGGGCAGCCGCGCAGACATCCGCGTGGCGGCCCGCGAGATCGCTCAGGCCCCGACGCAGACGCCCGACGGGGCCCGGGAGAATCTGCCGCTACGGGTCTACGACACCGGTGGCCCGTACACCGACCCCGACGCGGAGCTCGAGCCGGCCCGAGGCATCCAGGCTGTCCGAGCCCCGTGGCTCGCCGAGCGCGGCGCGGGGGCACCCACGCAGCTCGGCTACGCCCGGGCCGGCATCGTCACCCCGGAGATGGAGTACGTCGCCTTGCGCGAGGGCCTCGCCCCGGCGTACGTCCGCGACGAGGTCGCCCGCGGCCGCGCCGTCATCCCGGCCAACGTCCACCACCCCGAGGCCGAGCCCATGGCCATCGGCCGCAACCTCAAGGTCAAGGTCAACGCCAATATCGGCAACTCGCCGCTGAGCTCCGGCATCCCGGAGGAGCTCGAGAAGCTGATCAACGCCGTACGCTGGGGCGCCGACACCGTGATGGACCTGTCCACCGGCGAGGCCATCCACGAGACCCGCGCCTGGCTGCTGCGCAACTCGCCGGTGCCCCTCGGCACGGTGCCCATCTACCAGGCCCTGGAGAAGGCCGGCGCGCCCGAGGACCTGACCTGGGAGCTGTTCCGCGAGACGCTCATCGAGCAGGCCGAGCAGGGCGTGGACTACTTCACCATCCACGCCGGGGTCCGCCACGAGCACGTCCCCCTCGCCCGCGAGAGGCTGACCGGGATCGTCTCCCGCGGCGGCTCGATCATGGCCAAGTGGTGCCAGCACCACCAGGCCGAGAGCTTCCTCTACGAGCACTTCGACGAGATCTGCGAGATCCTCGCCCGCTACGACATCGCCATCTCCCTCGGCGACGGCCTGCGCCCCGGCTGCGTGGCCGACGCCTCCGACGCCGCCCAGCTCGGCGAGCTGCGCACCCTCGGCGAGCTCACCGAGCGGGCCTGGGCGCGCGACGTCCAGGTCTTCATCGAGGGGCCGGGCCACGTGCCCATGGACCAGATCGAGGCCAACATGCGCCTGCAGAGCGAGGCCTGCCTGGAGGCGCCGTTCTACACCCTCGGCCCCATCGTCACCGACATCGCCCCGGGGTACGACCACATCACCTCGGCCATCGGCGCGGCGCAGATCGGCTGGCACGGCACGGCGATGCTCTGCTACGTCACGCCCAAGGAGCACCTCGGCCTGCCCAACGCCGACGATGTACGCACCGGCATCGTCACCTACAAGGCCGCAGCCCACGCCGCCGATATCGCCAAGGGCCACCCCGGCGCCCGGGAGCGCGACGACGCCCTCTCCCGGGCGCGCTACGAGTTCCGCTGGGAGGACCACTTCAACCTCTCGCTCGACCCGGAGCGGGCCCGGGCGTACCACGACGAGACCCTGCCCAGGGAGGCGCACAAGGAGGCGGCGTTCTGCTCGATGTGCGGGCCGCGCCACTGCGCCATGGCGATCAGCCAGGAGCTGTAGCCGCGGGCGGCGGCGATGCGCGGAGCGGTGTCGATCGGGGTGGGCTATCGGGACTGATTTTGTTGTCAATTAGACAAAATCTAATCCAGGGCGCACCCTAGAGGCACCAAGTTCGACGCATCGCCATCTTCCACGCTCCACTCGACAGTTGTCGGCCGCCCTCTCCCCGGGGCGGCTTTTTTTTGGCCGGCGCCCCGACTACCCCGCCCTGCCAGGGTCTGCAGCGAGAACCGACGGTGGGGCCACCGCAGCGGAGCCGCCGCTACCCGCACCGGCTACGACGCCCCGAGCAGGGCCCGCAGCCCGCCGCCGCGGACGGTGCGCCGGCCGACCGCCTCACGCAGGACCCACGGCGCCGGCTCCAGCAGGGTAAGCTGCTCGCTGGCGCGGGTGATGCCGGTATAGATCAGCTCCCGGGTGAGGACCGGGCTGGGCCGGTCCGGCAGGAGCAGCGCCACATGGCGGAACTCCGAGCCCTGGGCCTTGTGCACGGTCAGGGCGAAGGCCGTCTCCACGGACTCCAGCCGGTGGGGCGGGACCCAGCGGATACGGCCGCTGCCGTCGCTCGCGGTAAAGGCCACGCGTAGCACGCTGCCCCCCGCCTCGGTGTCCGCTGCCGCGCCGTAGGCCAGCCAGCGCGGCACGCGCAGGGCGATGCCGATATCGCCGTTGATCAGCCCCAGGCCGTAGTCGTTGCGGGTCACGATGACCGGCCGGCCCTCGTACCAGCCGCGCTCGCCGGCGATCAGGCCGCGCCGGCGCAGGCCGGCGGCGATCCGGGCGTTCAGCGCCTCGACGCCGTAGGGCCCGCGGCGGACGGCGCACAGCAGCTGGAAGGCGGCGTGGCGCTCGAGCACCTGCCGTGCCCACGCCTCCTGGGCCGCCTGCGGCGCCTCCCGGGGCGGCCGCTGCTCGTGGAGGCGCTCCAGGTAGCCGGCGTGGCCCGGCCCGGTATCGCCGCCGGCTACCGCCCACGGCTCCAGGGCCGGGTCCTCCGCCCCGCCGTGCAGGGGCACCCGGACCACCTCGCTCCCCGGCGGCGGCTGCCAGTCCGCCACCGAGCGCGCCTGGCCCGCGTTCACGGCCCGCGCCAGGCGGCCGATGCCGCTGTCGGCGCCGAAGCGATGGCTGCCCCGGAGCATGACCACCTGCTGATCGAGCCCGTGGCCCTCGGCGTCGACGAGCCCCGCCGGGATGCGCTCGCCGCTGACCCGTTCCAGCCAGTCCGCCGTCTCCGGGGTGTAGCCGCCGCCCTCGGCGCGGGCGCAGAGCTCGCCGAGCACGGCGCCCGCCTCTACCGAGGCGAGCTGATCCTTGTCGCCGAGCAGGATCAGCCGGGCCTGCGGCGGCAGGGCCTCGAGCAGCGCGGCCATCAGCTCCACGTCGATCATCGACGCCTCGTCCACCACCACCACGTCCGCGGACAGCGGCTCGCCGGCGTGGTGGCGGAAGCGGCGGGTATCGCCGCGGGCCCCGAGCAGCCGGTGTAGCGTCACCACCTCGGTGGGGATGCGCGCCCGCACCGCCTCCCCCCCGGACAGCCGCTCCAGGCCGAGCCCGTCGACGGCGCTGGCGATGCTGGCGTTGAGCCGGGCCGCCGCCTTGCCGGTCGGCGCCGTCAGGCGGATACGCTGCGCCCCGCCGCTCAGCCCCTGGAGCAGGGCGAGCAGGCGCAGCACGGTCGTGGTCTTGCCCGTGCCGGGGCCGCCGGTGATCACGGTCAAGCCGCTGCCCGCGGCGGCGGCGCAGGCGAGGCGCTGCCAGTCCGGGCCGTCCGCTGCCGGGGGGCCGAAGAGGGCGTCCAGCCACTGCCGGGTGGCGGCCGTGTCGAGCGCCGCCCGCCACGACCCCAGGGCCGCGATCCGCGCCTGGAGGGCGGTGGCGATGCTCCGCTCACAGGCCCAGTAGCGGCGCAGGTAGAGGCGCGTGCCGTGGCGGACCAGCGGCGCGGCGTCGCCGTCGCCGCTGCCGATCAGCGCCGGGCAGTCGAGCTGCGCCTCGAGCTCCTCCCGGCTGTAGCCGCCGAGCAGCCGCGACGGGGGCGGCGGCGCCCCCTCTGCCGCTGCCACCTCCGGCGGCAGGCCCAGGACGCGATCCGGGGCCTCGAGGAGGGCCGCCACGTCCAGGCAGACGTGCCCGCGCCCGGCCTGGTGGCTGACCAGCGCGGCAGCGAGCAGCGCCAGCGGCGGCGCGTCCGGGACCTGCTCGCGCAGGAAGGCGGCCAGGGCCCGATCCAGCGGCCGCAGCCAGCCGCACGCCTCGCCGGCCTCCAGCCAGGCCATGGCCCCGCGGCCGTCGATGGGCTCCGCCGGCGTCACGCCGCCTCCGGCCGGTCCGGCCCGCGTCGCAGCCACGCGTCCAGGGCCTCGATGAGCGCCCGCGGCGGCCGGGCGTGGAAGACCCCCTGCCCCGGGGCCTCCACCCCCCGCAGGAAGATGTAGAGGCCGCCGCCGACGTGGCGATCGTAGTCGTAGTCCGCCAGCCGGGCGCGGAGCAGGCGATGCAGGGCCAGGGTGTAGATCGCCAGCTGCAGGTCGTAGCGGCGCTCGAGGACCGCCGCCTCGAGCCGCTCCGGGGCGTAGGCGCGCCCGTCCGGGCCGAGCCAGTTGGACTTGTAGTCGGCCACGTAGTAGCGGCCCTCGTGGCAGCAGACCAGGTCCACGAAGCCCTTGAGCATGCCGTTGAGCTGCGCGCCCGCGGCCGCCGGGCGCTCGGCGCCGGGCAGCAGCTGCTCGCGGACCGCCGCGTCGAGCCGGTCGGCGTCGAGGGGGCGGGCCTCCATCAGGAACTCGAGCTCGGCCCGGTAGCCGGTGAGCTCCCCCAGCACCAGCGGCGCCTCTGCCCCGGGCAGGGCCAGCTCGGCGCGTAGCAGGGCGCGCAGCCAGTCCTGCAGGACCGGGATCCAGTCCGACCACCCGCGGCGCCGGCAGCGGCGGTCGATCTCCGCATCGAGGAGCGCCGGCTCCGCGCCCACCGCGGCGAGGCCGGGCTCGGTCGCCGCCCACTCCAGCAGGCCGTGGAGGAACGTCCCCGGTCCCGGACCGCGCGGGAAGGCGTGCCAGCCGGACACCCCGGCGCCCTCCTCTGCCGCTGCCACCGCCTCGGCAGCGGTCTCGCGGATGACGTCCTCGGCCGCGCTGTCCGGCGCCGGCAGCGCGCCGGTGGCCGAGTCGTGCCGGACCAGGGCGCTGTAGCTGGCGATCCACCAGGCATCCGCCGCCGGCCGCAGCGGCCGGCACGGCTCGCCCAGCGGCGCGGGCGCCTCGCCGCCGCGGAATCGCTCCCCCTGCGGCTCGGGGCGCTCGGCGACGGCGATCGCCGCCGCCTCCCCGGCGGCCTCACGCAGCGCCGCATGCAGCCCGCCCGGCGCCGCGCCCTCGGGCCCGGTGAGCAGGTAGCCGGCGGCACTCAGGCCCAGGCAGCTGCGCTTGCTGTTGCCCAGGGTGATCGGCGCCATCCCCATCCAGCAGGCGTGCTGCGCCCGGGTGACGGCCACGTAGAGCAGGCGCAAGTCCTCGGACAGGCGCTCGGCGTCGGCCCGCTCGACGGCCTCCGGGTCGGGGCGCAGGCGCCAGCGCCGGGTGCCGTCGGCGTCCGGCAGGTGCAGCGGGCCCTGCCTGCCGGTCACCTGCCTGAAGGTGCAGGGGAAGGGGAGGAAGACCAGCGGGTACTGCAGCCCCTTGGCCTTGTGGATCGTCACCACCTTGACCAGGTCCGCGTCGCTCTCCAGGCGCAGGAGCTGCTCCTCGCCGCCGCCCTGCTGCGCCTGCTCCCGCTGGGTGACCAGGTAGCGGATCAGCGCCTGCTCACCGTCGTGCTCCCGGGCGGCCCTCTGCAGCAACTCCCCGAGGTGGCGCAGGTTGGTCAGCGTCCGCTCGCCCCGGGTATCCGACGCGGCGAGCAGCCGCTGCGGGACGTGGAAGTCGTGGAGCAGCCGGTGGAGCATGGCCAGGACACCGCGGCGGCGCCAGATCCGCTGGTAGCCGGTGAACTGCTCGAGGCGCTGCTCCCAGGCAAGCTCGTCGGTCATCAGCCGATCCAGCTCGTCCAGCGCCAGGCCCAGGGTGGGCGTGGCCAGCGCCGCGCGGACCAGCCGCTCATCGGTGGGCTCGGCGCAGGCGCGCAGCCAGCGCACCAGCTCATCCGCCTCGGCCGTGGCCAGCACCGAGTCGCGGTCGGAGAGGTAGACGCTGCGCACGCCCCGCGCGGTGAGCGCCTCCTGGATGGCGCCCGCCTCGTGGCGGTCGCGGACCAGCACCGCTAGATCCCGCGGCCGGATGGGCGTCAGGGTGCCGTCGTCGGCGTCGCGGAAGCCGGCCTCCCCGGCAGCGCCGGCATTGAGCAGGCGGGCCATGCGCTCCGCGCAGGCGGCGGCGTAGCCCGCCCGGTAGTGCCCCTTCGGCACGGCCTCGCCGGGATCGTGGCACCACAGGGTCAGCGCCGCCGGTGCACGCCCGTCGACCTCCAGGGTCTCGCCCCGCCCCTCGGCGGAGACCGGCTGGAACGGCAGCCCTGCCCGCTCGGGGCCGGGGAAGGCGAAGGCGCCACGCGGCCAGCGCGCCTCGGCCTGGCCGAAGAGCTGGTTCACCGCCGCGACCAGGCGCTTCGTCGAGCGGAAGTTGCGCGGCAGGGTGTAGTGCCGGCCCTGCGTCGCCTCGCGGGCGCGCAGGTAGCTGTGGATGTCCGCGCCCCGGAAGCTGTAGATGGCCTGCTTCGGGTCGCCGATGAGGAAGATGCCGAGCGAGGGATCGTCCGCCGAGACGCGGTAGACAGCCTCGAAGAGCTCGTACTGGACCGGGTCCGTATCCTGGAACTCGTCGATCAGCGCCACCGGGAACTGACGGCGGATGGTCGCCGCCAGGCGCGCCCCGCCCTCGCCGCGCAGGGCGTCGCGCAGGCGGGTGAGCAGGTCCTGGAAGCCGAGCTGGGCGCGGCGGCGCTGCTCGGCGCGGAAGCGGCGGGCGATCCAGCGGGCGGCCGCCTGGAGGAGCTCGGTCTCCGGGGCGGCGGCATCGGCGTGGCCGTCCAGGGCGCGGAAGGCCGGATGCAGCTCCGCCGGCAGCGCCTTGCCCTGCTTGCGCCGCTCCGGATGGGCGAGCCCGGCGGCGCTCATGCGCTCGAGCAGCTCCCCGTCCGGCTTGCCGTCGCCCGTCAGCGGCACCGGCAGCCCCGGGTCTGCCGCCCAGGCCGCCATGCGCTCCAGGAGCTGCTCCGGGTTGCGGTACTTGTTGCCGTTGAGGACCTGCGCGCGCAGCTGCCGGAACTGCGCCTCCACCGCCTCGCGGTCGTCCCGCCACGGCGCCTTGAGGGCGTCCAGGGCGTCGCGCCAGCGGCGTAGCCGCTGCGCCAGGCCCTCGGGCTCGAGCAGCGGATCGCCGCCTGCCGGGGCTCCGGCCGCCTCCGTCCCGATCAGGGGCGCCACGGCCCGGCGCAGCGCCTCCGGATCGGCGGCGCCCACCGCCCCCTGGAAGAGGCGCAGCTCGGTGGGCGCCAGCGGGTAGACGAAGGTACGCCAGTAGTCGCGGACCGCCTCGGCGAGGAGCTCGCTCTGATCGGTCTCGAGATCCTGGGTGAAGAGGCTCCCGCTATCGAAGGCGTGCTCGCGGAGCATGCGGTAGGACCACGCGTGGATGGTGGCGACAGCGGCCTCATCCATCCACTCCGCGGCCAGCTCCAGGAGCCGGGCGCAGCGGGCGCGGGTCTCGGCGTCCGGGTAGTCGGCGAGCAGCCCCTGCAGGAAGGCATCGGCCGGGTCGCTGCGCGCCGGGTCGCGGAACGCCGCCGCGGCCCCGGCCAGCCGGGCGCGGATCCGGTCGCGCAGCTCGCGGGTGGCCGCGTCGGTGAAGGTCACCACCAGGATCTGCGGCGGCGTCAGCGGCGCGCCGTAGGCGGCGTCGCCGCCGTGGTTGAGGACCAGCCGCAGGTAGAGGGCGGCGATGGTGTAGGTCTTCCCCGTGCCGGCGCTGGCCTCGATCAGCCGCGAGCCGTGGAGCGGGAAGGTGGACGGATCCAGGGGGCGGCTCGCGGCCTCCTCAGGCATCGCCGCCCTCCCCGGCCGCGGTGACGGCCCGCCACAGCGGGGCGTAGAGGGCGTCCCGCCAGGTGGCGAACGCCTCGTCCTCGAGCCAGTCGGCGGCCCGCGGGTAGACCCGGGTATCGTAGGCGTCGGCGGTGCCGGGGCGGTAGTCGTCGCCGGCGTAGACGGCCTCCGCCCAGGCAGCCGGCTCGGCGCGCTCGGCGCGGGTGGCCGATAGCCAGGCGCAGGTCGGCTGGCACGGCACCGGCAGCGGCCGGTTGTGGCCCGCCGCCCAGCCGGCGAGCAGCTGCGCCAGGTGGTGCTCGGCATCGCCGGGCGCCAGGGCAGCCAGCGCCGCGTCCTGCTCCTGGCCGACGATGAGGGTGGTTACCGGGCCGGCGGCGGCGTTGGCCAGCAGGTGGGTCACCCACGGCCCGGCGAGCAGGTCGTAGCGCCACCCCACCTCCCGCTGGCGTAGGCGCAGGCGGCTGAAGTGGTGGGTCAGCCGCACGCGGTGCTGGCCGTCGCTGCGCAGGCCGTCGACGACCCCCTCGAGGCGCCAGTCGCCGTAGCCGCGCTCGATGGCCTGCGCCGGCTCCGGCCCGTCCGGGTACAGCTCGGCGTGGTGCTGGTAGCGGGCCAGGTGCTCGTCGGCCTCGGCCTGGAGGGCATCGGCCCAGACCGCGCCCCCCGAGCCCAGGGGCAGGCTGCCGGTGCGGCGCAGGCGCTGCGCCTCGCGGGCCAGGACGGCTTGCCGCGCCGCCGGGTCACCGGCGCTCTCGAGGCCGGCGGTAAACAGGGCCTCGCGCATCTGCCAGCGGCCGAGGCCGTCCAGGCCGAAGGGCTCGAGGTCCTCGCTCGCTGCCGGGTCGTCGTCGAACCAGACCCCCAGGCGGCGATTGAAGAAGGTGCGGACAGGGTGCTTGAGGAACGCCCCCAGGGCCTCCGGGGTGACGATGGCGGGCGGCTCCGCCACCGGCCGCTCGGGCAGCCGGACGGCCGGGGGGCCGCTGGCCTCGGCCTGGGGCGGTCGGTGGGCAACGTGCCACTCGCGGGCGTAGGTGAACCGCCGCGGGGTGGGGTGCACGGGGAAGTTGTCCCGGCTGAACGGCTGCAGGGGGTGCTCCACGGTGAGGTGCTCAAGCAGGGTCCCCTCGGCCGCCCCCTCCGGCCCTGCTGCCAGCTGCCAGCCGGCGGCCAGGTGATCGCGCAGCTGGTCGACGAGCACGGACGGCGGACGCGGCTCGTTGTCCCGCACGCTGCGCCCGACCCAGCTGATGTAGAGCCGCTCCCGCGCCGAGAGCAGCGCCTCCAGGAACAGGTAGCGGTCGTCCTCCCGGCGCGAGCGGTCCCCCGGGCGATAGTCGTCGGCCATCAGGTCGAAGTCCAGCGGGGTCGGGCTGCGCGGGTAGTCGCCGTCGTTCATGCCGAGCAGGCAGATGTGGCGGAAGGGGATGGCGCGCATCGGCATCAGCGTGCAGAAGTTCACCGCCCCGACGAGGAAGCGCTGGCTCAGGCGCGACGCCTCCAGCGTGGCCAGCCAGTGCTCGCGGACCACGTTCAGGGGGAGCGGCTCCGCCTGGCCCCCGATCTCGCAGTCGCGCTGCCACTGCTCCAGCGTCTCCGACAGGCGGTTCAGGGTCAGCTGCTCCGACTCCCCGGTGGCCTCGAAGAAGTCGGCCAGGAGCCGCTGCAGGCGCTCCCCCCACTGCGCCGGCGTCGCCTCGGCGCACAGCTCCGCCCAGCTCGCCTCCAGGGCGCTGATCAGCCGCTCCAGGCGCCCGATCAAGGCGGCGTCGAGCCCGCCCACCTCGGCGTAGGGCTCGACGCCGGACCAGGCCGCCCCCTCGCCGACGGCGTAGCCGAGGAGCATGCGCCGCAGGCCGAAGCGCCAGGTGTTCTGCTCCAGGTCCCCGGGGAGCCCGAGCCCGGCCCGCTGCTGGCTGTTCAGGCCCCAGCGCACCCCGGCCCCCTCCGCCCAGCCGTGCAGGGTGGCCAGCTCCGCCTCGACGATGCCGAAACGCCGCCGCAGGGCCGGCACGTCGAGCAGGTCGAGCAGGTCGCTCACCCCGCAGCGCGACTCCGGCAGGGTGAGCAGGTGCTCGAGGGCGATGAGCAGCGGATCCTGCCCGCGCTCGCCCTGGTCGGCTATCGTGTACGGGATGTGCCGGTCGTCGCCCGGGCCGTGCTGGCCGAAGACCGCCTCGATATGCGGCGCGTAGGCGTCGATGTCGGGGACCATGACGAGGACGTCCCGCGGGCGCAGCTGGGGATCGGCGGAGAAGGCGGCGAGGAGCCGGTCGTGGCAGACCTCCACCTCGCGCTGGGCGCTGTGCGCGGCGTGGAACTGCACCGAGCCGTCGTCCCGGGCCACCGGTGGCCAGGCCGCCCGGCTCTCCGGCAGCGGCCGCAGCTCCAGGATGTCGTCCTGGAGCTGCTGGAGCAGGCAATCCCGGCCCGGGCTGCGGAAGAGATCGATACGCTCGCCGGCGACCTGGCGCGCGGTGCTCGGGTGGCGCTGCGGATCCTCGCGCTCGTCGAGCAGCGCGATGTAGTCCCGCCCCAGCTTGCCCCAGGCGGCCAGCAGGGGATGGGCGTAGCTGTGGAGCTCGTCCGGGTCGATGGCCTCCGGCATGCCGGCCTTGCGCGGCCGGCGGCTGCTGCGCGCGCGCAGCAGATCCCTGTCGGCAACGATGTCCGCCCAGTGGTACGCGCAGGGGTTGTGGACGCAGACCAGCACCTGGCTAAAGCGCGATAGCGCCTCCAGGGCCTCGAGGGTCTGCTGGGGCAGCGAGGAGATGCCGAAGACGGTGACCCGCCGCGGCAGCCCTGCGGGGCGCCGGGTCAGGGAGCGGGCCGCTGCCAGGTAGCGGGCGTGGACGTCCGCCCGGCTCAACGCCCCCGTGGTGTCCGCAAGCTCCTCGCGCAGGCGCCGCCACAGCGCCGGCTGCCAGCGGGCGCCGTCGGGCAGCGGCCGGGCCTGGCCGCGGGCGTCGCGGCAGGTATCCTCGCCGCCCGCCCAGTCGGCCAGCCAGTCGGCCCGGTAGACCTGGTACTGGTCGAACAGGTCGGCAATGCGGCCGGCGAGCTGGTAGCGCTTGCGTCCGTCGTCGTCGTCCTCGAGGAAGCCGCGCAGCGGCTCGAAGCCGGGCTCGTCGCGCAGCTCGGGGAGCATGCGGGCGATGCGCCAGAGCAGGGGCTCCTTGGCGTAGGGGGACGCCCGGGGGACGGTCTCGGCGCCGAGCACGGCCCGGTAGGCCGACCACAGGAAGCGGGCCGGCAGCTGCATGGACAGCGCCGCGGCGATGCCGCAGCCGCCCTCCTCCCCGGCCGGATCCCCGGCGAGGGCCAGGCGGAGCCACTGCGCCATGCCGTTGCTCTGGACGAGGAAGGTCTCGTCCTCCAGGGGCGCCAGCGGGTGGGCGCGGATCCATGAGACCGCTACCTGGCGCAGGTCCTCCAGGCAGTTGCCGTGGATGGTCAGGAATCCGGGCTCGATGGGCTCCTGGTCCGCCACGCGGTCCTCCCGTGCCGCCGGGCGGCGGACCCGGCACAGGTCCGCTCAGCCGCCGCGGCGCATCAGCCGCAGCCGCCCTCCTTCACCGAGCAGCTCCGCCTGTAGCGGCGGCGCGCGTACCAATCGTAAAGCGGCTCCAGCGGCCTGACCAGCCCCAGGCCGCGGACCAGGCGCGACGCCCAGCGCCAGTACGGCAGGTACGACCAGACCACCGAGAAGGCGTCGACGCCGCTGCGCATGACCCCCTCGCCGTCCAGGCAGTGGAAGCGCTGCATGGCCTGGTCCCAGGTCAGCCCCGTGCCGTCTAGGGCGCCCGGCTCGTGCAGGTCGCGCCACTCGACGGCCCCTGCGCTGTCCAGCCGGCGGTAGACGGCGATCTCCCGGCTGCAGATCGGGCACTGGCCGTCGTAGAAGACCACGGGGCGGGATTGGCTTGCTGCGGGCATGGGCGTTGTCCTCTTGTAGGGAGCGGGGACGGCTACTAGCTTGATTTATTATAAATCTACAAAGGCCCCTGCGATAGCCATCCCTTAAGCCGAGGCCGAGGTTCGCCATGAGCCAGGAGAGACTGGATACATCCGCCGGCTGGCGAGCGCGTGCCCGCCTCGTCCGGCCGGACGCCCAGCCGTCGGGCTGGACTGCGGTAGAGGGTGCCGCGGAGCCGCTGTACCGGCAGGCGGAGACGGTGCCTATGGAGTCGGGGGCGGATCTGGACGCCACCAGCGCTGCGCCGGCGCAGAGCCGCTACCCCGGGGTGTACGACTACAAATAAAAAACGCCGCCCCGGAGGACGGCGTGTTTCTGGATCTGGTGGAGCCAGGCGGACTCGAACCGCCGACCTCCTGCTAGCCATGCAGGCGCTCTCCCAACTGAGCTATGGCCCCG
>CAJXLI010000030.1 GCA_913055575.1 uncultured Ectothiorhodospiraceae bacterium | reverse complement strand
CTACGCGGACCTCCAGCTCCCCCTCGGCCACGGCGAGGTCATGATGGAGCCCCGGGTCGAGGCCCGCATGCTCCAGGAGCTCGACCCGCAGCCCGGCGAGCGGGCCCTGGAGATCGGCACCGGCAGCGGCTACGTCACCGCCTGCCTGTCGCGGCTATGCGGCCAGGTCACCAGTGTCGAGCTACACGCCGACCTGCTCGAGCAGGCACGCGACCGGCTCAGGGGGCTCGAGACCGGCGAGCGTATCCAGCTCCATCAGGGGGATGCGGCCGAGGGCTGGGGCGACGGCCGAGCCTACGACGTGATCGCGCTCACCGGCTCCCTGCCGACGCTCCACGACGGCTTCCACCACGCCCTGGCCATCGGCGGCCGGCTCTTCGCCATCGTCGGCTCCGGCCCGATGATGGAGGCGCTGCGCATCACGCGCACCGGCCACGACGCCTGGCAGACGACCAGCCTCTTCGACGCCGCCATCCCGCCGCTGCGCGGCACAACCTCAAGGGCTAGCTTCAAGCTGTGACCACCCGGAAGACAGGGCACGAGGCCGAGCGGCGCGGCAGCCAGGGCACGCCCCGGGACGATCGGCTCCTCCGGGCACGCTTCCTGCACCCCCGCTTCTGGGGCGTCTGGCTAGCGCTCGGCGTGCTGCGCGCCGTCGTCGCCGCGCCGCAGCCGGCGCGCATGGCCTTCGGTGCCGGTATCGGCCGGCTCCTATGGCAATTCGCCGGGAAACGCCGCCGGATCGTACTGCGCAACCTGGCACTGTGCTTCCCCGAGCTCGACGAGGCGCAGCGCCAGGCCCTGGGGCGGGAGAACTTCCGCCTCACGGGCATCGCCATCGTGGAGACCGCCATGGGCTGGTGGCTCCCCATGGACCGGATCGCCGAGCTCCACGAGGTCGTCGGGCGCGAGCACCTGGCGGCTGCGCAGGCAGGCGGCCGGGGCGTCCTGCTGCTGTCCTGCCACATGCTCGGGCTGGAGCTCAGTGGCGCCATGATCCGGCAGCTCACCCCGTTCAAGGCCCTCTACCGCGAGGACCGCAACCCGTTGATCGCGACCCTGGTGCGCCGCGTCCGGCGGCGGCGTATCGAGGACGTCATCGCCAACCACGACATGCGCGGCATGATCCGCGCCCTCAAGCGCGGCGAGACCATCTGGTATGCCCCGGACGAGAATATCCAGCCGCGCCGCGGCGGCATCTTCGTGCCCTTCTTCGGCCTACAAGCGGCGACGACGCCGGCCACGGCAAGGCTCGCCGAGCGTACCGGCTGCGTGGTGCTGCCCTGCTACCCGCAGCGCCTGCCCGGCGGGCGCTACCGGCTGATCATCGAGCCCCCGCTGACGGCGTTCCCCAGCGGGGACATCCACGCGGACACCGAGCGTATCAACCAGCTCATCGAGGGCTGGATCCGTCAACAGCCGGAGCAGTACCTCTGGGTACGCAAGCGCTTCCGGAGCCGCCCCCCCGATGAGCCCCCGCGCTACTGAGACCATGCTGCGAACTGTCTACTCCGCCCTGCTCTACGGCCTGGCTCCCTTCATCCGGATCTGGCTGGCCCGTACCTCGCGCCGGCGCGGCGGGGCACGCTTCCGCCAGGAGCGCCGCGGCCGCTACAACACCGGGGTGGGGGCAGGCCGGCTGTGGCTGCACTGCGCGTCGGTCGGGGAGGTCCGCACGGCCGCGCCGCTGCTCCAGGCCCTTGCGGACCGGCGACCCGAGCTGCCGCTGCTGGTCACCACCGCCACGACCACCGGCGCCGAGACCGCTGCCCAGGTGCTGCCCGAGGGCACGGCGCACGCCTATCTGCCGGTGGACTGGCCCGGGGCGGTACGCCGCTTTCTGGCTACCTTCCGCCCCTGCGGCGCGGTGATCCTGGAGACCGAGATCTGGCCCAACCTCTACGCCGCCACGGCGCAGCGCGGCATCCCGCTCATCCTCGCCAACGCCCGGCTGTCCGAGCGCACCGTCGAGGGGCCGGCCCTGATCCGGCGGCTGCAGGCCGCGGCCCTCCGGCGCGTGGACACCATCCTGGCCCGCAGCCACGAGGATGCCCGCCGCTTCACAGCCTTCGGCATCCCCGCCGGGCGGGTGCGCGTGCTCGGCAGCCTCAAGCTGGCGCCGCCGAGCCAGCCCTTGCCCGAGGCGTTCGAGTTCGGCCGCCCGGCCATCGTCGCCGCCTCCACCCACGACGACGAGGAGGTGCGGATCGCCGAGGCGTGGCGCCATGCACGCCGTGAGCGCGATGTGCCGCCGCTGCTGGTCATCGCCCCGCGGCATCCGGAGCGCGGCCCGACGATCCGCCAGAGCCTGCAGCAGGCGGGCTTCCGCACGGCGCTGCGCTCCGCCGGGGAGGACTGGCACCGGGCGCAAGTCTACATCGCGGATACCCTCGGCGAGCTGGAGGCCCTCATGGCCGGCGCCCGCCTGGTCATCATCGGCGGCTCCCTGATCCGCCGCGGCGGGCAGAACCTCGTCGAGCCGGCCCGCCTGGCGCAGCCGATCCTCTTCGGCCCCTACATGGCCAATTTCGCCGAGGAGTCAGAGCGGCTGCTCGCCGCCGGCGGTGCGCAGCGCTTCTTCGACGAGAGCGACCTGCGCCACGCCATCAGCGAGCTCTCCCGGGACCCGGCCGGCCGCCAGGAGATGGGCCAGGCTGCGGCCAAGACAGTCCTGGCGGCCCAGGACACCGCCGTGCTCTACGCCGAGGCCGTGCTCGAGCACCTCGGGCGGCAGCCCGAGGCCAGCGAGGAGCCAGCAGGCTCGCCTAGAGATCGCTGAACGACATCGGCGGGCAGCGCTGCGGGCGCAACACCCCGCGCAGACGCGGATAGCAGGGCAGCCCGCCCTCGAAGGGCGGGAAGTCCTCGCCCTCGATGAGCGGGCGCAG
This sequence comes from uncultured Ectothiorhodospiraceae bacterium, assembly GCA_913055575.1. Taxonomy (GTDB): domain Bacteria; phylum Pseudomonadota; class Gammaproteobacteria; order Nitrococcales; family Halorhodospiraceae; genus Halorhodospira. Next base: position 20,383 of record CAJXLI010000030.1, on the reverse strand, counting down.
GTACGCCCGGCAGGCGGCCGTGATGCCGTAGCCGTCCGGTGATATGAACCTCGTCGGCAGGCCGCGCTCGATGCTGGCCACCCGGTCGAGGGGAGCGTGATCGACGGACCAGCGGTAAGGCCGGCTGCTGTCGCGCCGGATGACCGGCATGAAGCTGTGCTCACCGGCGACCACCCCTTCCACGGCGGCCCGCCCGACGGCGTAGGCCTGCTCCACGTCGACCCGTGATGCCAGGTGCCGGGCGGCGCGCTGGACGTAGTCCACCACCGACCAGTGCAGCTTGTAGCCGGCCTCCTGGCGGATGAGCTCGGCCAGCCGGGGCGCCACCCCGCCGAGCTGGATGTGGGCGTAGACGTCGCTGGTCTCCGCCACCGCGAACAACGAGCCGTCGGGCGTCTTCAGCCCCTCGGAGGCGACCACCACGCAGTAGCCGTGGGTATCGATCGCCATCTGCAGCTGGTGCAGGAACGCCGCCTGATCGAAGGGCACCTCCGGGAAGAGGATGAGCATCGGCGGCCGGCCGTCGTACTCCTGGGCCAGCGCCGCTGCTGCCGCCAGCCAGCCGGCGTGGCGGCCCATGACCTCCATGATGAACACCTGGGTCGAGCTGGTGTGCGCAGACTCCACGTCCAGGCTCGCCTCGCGCACCACGGTGGCGATGAACTTGGCCGCCGAGCCGAAGCCGGGGCTGGTGTCGGTGCAGCCCAGATCGTTGTCGATGGTCTTCGGCACCCCGACGGAGGTAATGGGGTAGCCCATCTCCCGGCCGATCTGGGCCACCTTGTGGGCCGTATCCATGGAGCCGCCCCCGCCGTTGTAGAAGAAGTAGCCGATATCGTGGGCGTGGAAGACCTCGACCAGGCGCTCGTACTGCGCCCGATGCTCCTCTAGCGTGCCGAGATCGTAGCGGCAGGAGCCGAAGGCGCCCCCCGGCGTATGGCGCAACGCCGCCAGGGTCAGCGGATCCTCCTCCTCGAGGTCGAGGAGCTCCTCGCCCAGCACCCCGAGGAGGCCGTTGCGGGCGGCGAGGCAGCTCCCGAAGTGCGCCGGGTGGCCCCGGACCGCCTCGATAACCCCCCACGCGCTGGCATTGATGACCGCGGTTACACCGCCGGACTGGGCATATAGCGCGTTCTTAGGCATGCGATCAGCGTTGTGATTTGACGACCTTGGGCTGGCACACCAATGTACCGGACACGATAAGGACCGGAACAGCACGCCAGGGGAGAGAGACCATGCACATCGGGACGACACTGACCAACTACATCATCGAGACGCAGCGCAAGCTGCCGGAGGCCACCGGCGAGTTCAGCGGCCTGCTGAACGATATCTCCGTCGCTTGCAAGCGCATCTCCGACCTGGTCAACAAGGGCGACCTGGTCGGGATGCTCGGCTCCGCCGAATCGCAGAACGTCCAGGGCGAGACGCAGAAGAAGCTGGATGTCGTAACCGACGAGATCTTCGTCGAGGCGCTGGCCCACAACGGCCACATCGCCGGGCTGGTCACCGAGGAGATGGAGGAGATCTACCAGCTGCCCGCGTCGGCGCCGCGAGGCCGCTACCTGCTGCTCTGCGACCCGCTGGACGGCTCCTCGAACATCGACGTCAACGTCTCGGTGGGCACCATCTTCTCCATCGTCCGCGCCCCCGAGGGCCGTGACGACCCGAGCACCGAGGACTTCCTCCAGCCCGGCACCGAGCAGATCGCCGCCGGCTACTGCCTCTACGGCCCCTCCACGCTCCTGGTGCTGGCGGTCAAGGGCCAGGGCGTGCAGATGTTCACCCTCGACCGCGATTTCGGCGAGTTCATCCTCACCCACCAGGATATCCAGATCCCGGAGGATACCAAGGAGTTCGCCATCAACATGTCCAACCAGCGCCACTGGGAGGCCCCGGTGCGGCGCTACGTGGACGAGTGCCTGGCCGGCAAGGAAGGGCCGCGGGAGAAGGACTTCAACATGCGCTGGGTGGCCTCCATGGTCGCCGAGGTCCACCGCATCCTCTGCCGCGGCGGCGTGTTCATGTATCCGCTCGACGAGAAGATCAAGGCCAAGGGGCAGAATGGCCGCCTGCGGCTGATGTACGAGGCCAACCCCATGAGCATGGTCATCGAGCAGGCCGGCGGCGCCGCCACGACCGGGCGCCAGCGCATCCTCGACCTCCAGCCGGAGGGGATCCACCAGCGTGCCCCGGTGGTGCTCGGCTCCAAGAACGAGGTGGAGCACATCACCCACTACCACAGCGAGGCCTGACGGCCCCGCCCCATGGTCATCGACAGCGCCGAGACCGAGGAGGGGCATAGCCGGGGCCACGAGGCTAGGCTGATTGGCGCTCCAGGCAGGCGTAGAAGAAGCCGTCCATCCCCCCCTCGCCGGGGAGGATCTGGTAGCCGGCGCCAGTAGGCCGGCCCGCCGGCGGTGCCGGAGCCGGCGCCGCGTCGCCTTGCCGGGCGAGGAAATCGGCTACCACTGCCTCGTTCTCGGCAGGCAGGATCGAGCAGGTTGCGTAGACCAGCCGGCCGCCGGGCGCGAGCAGCCGCCACAGGGCCCCGAGCAGCGCCCGCTGGACAGCGGCCATGCGCTCGGGGTCTGCCGGGTCGCGCAGCCACTTGATATCCGGATGGCGGCGGATCACGCCGGTCCCGGTGCACGGCGCGTCCAGGAGGATGCGCTGGAAGGGCTCGCCGTCCCACCAGCGCTCGGGCTCGGCGGCGTCGCCGACCCGGCACTCCGCCTCGCAGCCGCCGCGCGCGAGGTTGTCCCGTACCTGCTGGAGCCGCCGCGAGGAGCGATCCAGAGCCATCAGCGAGGCCTCGGGCTGCCGCTCCAGGATGTGGAGCGCCTTCCCGCCGGGCGCGGCGCAGGCCTCGAGCACCCGGTCGCCCGGCCGGGGATCGAGCAGCGGAGCCGCGAGCTGCGCCGCCTCGTCCTGCACCGTGAGCCACCCCTCGGCGAGGCCGGGCAGCTCCGAGGCCGCGCACGGCGTGCGCAGCACCACCGCCTCCGGGGCCACGGTGCCGGGATCCGCCTCTCGCCCCTGCTCGGCGAGCGCCGCGAGCGCCGCCTCACGGCTGGCCTGACGCCTATTGACACGCAGCGTCATCGGCGGGTGGGCATGACTCCGCTCCGCCACCCCCGGCCAGTCGTCGGGCCAGGCCCGGCGGAGCGCCTCGACCAGCCAGGCGGGCAACGCGTACTGGGTGGCCTCGTCAGCGGGCAGCGCCGGGGGGTCCCGGCGCAGCCTGCGCAGCACGGCGTTCACCATGCCGCTGGCGCGGCCGCGGCGCAGCCGGCGGGCGGCGTCCACCGCCTCGGAGACCGCGGCGTGGTCCGGCGTAGACAGCCCCTGCGCTTCCCAGGCCCCGGCCACCAGCAGGCCACGCAGCAGGGGATCCCGGCGCCAGTCATTCCGCGGCGTCAGGGCGGAGATCTGCGCCTCGAGCCGGGTCAGCCAACGCAGGCTGCCGTAGGCGAGGGCCTGCACGAGCGGCCGGTCCCGCTCGGCGGCCCGGGGCGCCTGGGCGGCCAGGGCCTCGTCGAGGGTCTCGCCGCGCGCCAGCACCCGCTCCAGGACGAGCGCCGCGACGACACGCGGGGGGGTGCTCAACGGACCTGCTCTCCGGGCGCCAGCGGGTGGCCGTTGAGGTAGTCGGCGGCGCTCTGCTCGCGGCTGCCGGCGGGCCTGAGCCGGGTGATGCGCAGCCGGCCCGAGCCGGTGGCCACCTCGATCCCGGCGCTGCCGGCGGCGGCCACCGTGCCGGGGCGATCCCCCGGCTCTCCCGGGCACGGCTCGGCGGCGAGGATGCGGGCCTGCACACCATCCAGGTGAACCCGGGCCCCGGGCACGGGTGCCAGGGCCCGCACCCGGCGGGCCAGCTGCTCGGCGGGCTCGTCAGGGTCGAGCCAGCTCTCCCGGGTGCTCAGCTTCTCGGCGTAGGTGGCCTCCGGCTCAGGCTGCGGCTGCGGCGTCACCTCGCCGGCCAGGAGCGACGGGAGCTGCGCGGTGAGCAGATCGGCCCCGATCCGGGCCAGGCGGTCGTGCAGGGAGCCGGCGGTCTCGTCGGGGCTGATCGGGGTCGCCTCGCGGGCGAGCATGGGGCCGGTGTCCAGCCCCTCGTCCATCTGCATCAGGGTGACGCCGGTCTCGCGATCACCGGCCAGGAGGGCGCGCTGGATGGGGGCTGCACCGCGCCAGCGCGGCAGCAGCGAGGCGTGGACGTTGACGCAGCCGGCCCGCGGCGTCTCCAGGACCGGACGGCGCAGGATCTGGCCGTAGGCGACGACCACCACAATATCGGGCTGCAGCCCGCGCAGCACCTCGACCTGCTCGGCGTCGAGGCGCTGCGGCTGGTGGACCGGCAGCCCGTGGGCGTCAGCGGCGCGCTTGACGGGCGGCGGGGTGAGCCTCCGGCCGCGCCCGGCCGGCCGATCCGGCTGGGTGAACACCGCCACCGGCGGGAGGCCCGCCTCGACCAGCCCCGCCAGGCTGGGCACGGCGAAATCGGGGGTACCGGCGAAGACGACCCGGGCCGGCATCAGCCCGCAGCGCTGACCTGCCGCTCGCGCTTCTCCATCCGCTTGCGGACGCGCTTGCGCTTGAGCTCCGAGAGGTAGTCGATGAACAGCCGCCCCTCGAGGTGGTCGATCTCGTGCTGGACGCAGACGGCGAGCGTCCCCTCCGCCTCGTCCTCGAACGGCTGCCCGTCCCGGTCGAGGGCGCGGTAGCGCACCCAGGTAGCGCGGACGACCTCATCGTAGTAGCCGGGGATGGACAGGCACCCCTCCTCGCCGCTGGCCTCGCCCGAGCGCTCGAGGATCTCCGGGTTGATCAGCACCCGCGGCGTGTCGTGCTCCTCGGAGACGTCGATGACTACCACGCGGCGGCCGTCTCCCACCTGCGGCGCGGCGAGCCCGATGCCTCGGGCCTCATACATCGTCTCGAGCATATCGTCGGCCAGGCGGCGCACGTCGCCATCCACCTCGGTAACGGGCTCGGCCCGCTTGCGCAGCCAGGGATCGGGATAGACGAGGATATCTAGGAGGGCCATAGCCGTCTCTCGATCTCCGTAAACAGTGTGCATCATTGTAACGCAGTGGGCCGCCTGAGGGCAGAGGGATTTGAACGGTTACAGATCGCGTCCACCTCCCCTTGCCAGCGGCGCCCGCGGCCTGTATCTCTATCGGGTATCTTGCCGCCAGGGATGGTGCCATCGACATGGATGACGAGACCCTATGCGCCCTCGCCCTGGCGCGGGTGCCGGGCGTGGGGCCGCAGACCTGGGCACGCCTGATGGAGGCCTTCGGCACGCCGGCGCAGGTCTTGGGAGCGGGGCGCAGCGCCCTGCGCAGCCTCGGCCTGCCCGCCAGCGTCGAGGCCGGCATCCTGGACCCGGCGTGGTCCAGCGCCCGGGCCGACGCCCGCTGGGTGGAGGCGGAGGCCGACCGCCATCTGCTGCGCCTCGGTGATCCGGCCTACCCGGCGCGCCTCGCCGAGATCCCCGACCCGCCACCGCTGCTCTTCGCAGTCGGCGACCCCGGTACCCTGGGCGCCCCGCAGGTAGGGATCGTCGGCAGCCGGCACGCTACCGCTGCCGGCCGCGACCTGGCCCACGAGCTGGCTGCCGCCCTCATCCGCGCCGGGGTCGCCGTCACCAGCGGGCTCGCCGCCGGTATCGACGCCGCAGCCCATCGCGGAGCGCTGAGCGCCGACGGGACCACCCACGCCGTGGTGGCCACCGGCCCGGACCGCGTCTATCCGGCCCGCCACCGACGCCTCCACGCCGACATCGTCGGCCAGGGCGCCGTGGTCACCGAGATGCCGCCGGGGGTGGCGCCGGCGGCCGCGCTCTTCCCGCGCCGCAACCGCATCATCAGCGGCCTCTCTCTCGGGGTCGTCGTGATCCAGGCCGGGCGCCGCAGCGGCGCCTTGATCACCGCCCGCCAGGCCGCCGAGCAGGGCCGGGAGGTCTTCGCCGTACCCGGCTCCATCCACGACCCCATGGCCCGCGGCTGCCACACGCTCCTGCGGGAGGGGGCCAAGCTGATAGAGTCGGTCGACGATATCCTGGAGGAGCTTCCGGGCGTGGACAGCCAAGGTCCCGCCCAGGCCCCGACGGAGCCGGCCACGCCGGATGCGGACCCCGACGAGGCCCGCGTCTTGGCGGCCCTCGGCCACGACCCGCTGCCGCTCGACACCCTCCAGCAGCGGTCTGGATTGACGCCCGATAGGCTTTCAGCCATTCTGCTTACCATGGAGTTGAAGGGCTTGTTGACTGCGATACCCGGTGGCCGGTATCAGCGGCGCAAGCCAGAGGGCTGAAGATGAAACAGAACGTTTTCGAAGTCCTGATGTACCTGTTCGAGAACTACCTCTACAACGACGAGGAGCCCGGCGACCGGGACTCGCTCGAGAGCGAGCTCCACGAGGCGGGCTTCAGCGCCATGGAGATCCGCAAGGCGTTCGAGTGGCTCGATGCCCTGGCGGACTCCCGGGTGCTGCCGGCGGCACCGTCCGGGAAGTCGTCCATCCGGCTCTTCGGGGAGCCGGAGCTGGCGCGGCTCGATACCGAGACGCGCGGGTTCATCCTGTACCTGGAGCAGGTCGGCATCCTCACCCCGGAGAGCCGCGAGCTCGTGCTCGACCGGATCCTGGCGCTGGACGACCAGGAGGTCGATCTCGATACGGTCAAGTGGGTGATCCTCATGGTGCTGTTCAACCGCCCGGGCGAGGAGGAGGCGTACAATTGGATGGAGAACCTGATGTTCGACGTCCCCACCCACCTCGTCCATTGAGGTAGCCGGCCGCCGCGCTCAGCGCGGCGGCCGGCCCGAGCGCCGCATCGCGTCGCCCCGATAACCGGCAACCCGCCTCCGCCACTACACGAACGGCCCCCCATGAGTAAAAGCCTCGTCATCGTCGAGTCGCCGGCCAAGGCGCGCACGATCAACAAGTACCTGGGTCCTGGCTACGAGGTCATGGCCTCCTACGGCCACGTCCGGGACCTGGTGCCCAAGGAGGGGGCCGTCGATCCCGACAGTGGCTTCACCATGAAGTACGCGCCCATCGACAAGAACCAGAAGCACGTCGATGCCATCGCCAAGGCGATGCGGAAGTCGGAGGCCCTCTACCTCGCCACGGACCCGGACCGCGAGGGCGAGGCCATCTCCTGGCACCTGGTGGAGCTCCTCCGCGAGCAGGAGGTCCTGGACGGCAAGCCGGTCTACCGGGTGGTCTTCCACGAGATCACCGAGGCCGCCATCCGGGAGGCCATGGCGCACCCGCGCGAGATCTCCGAGGAGCTGGTCAACGCCCAGCAGGCCCGCCGCGCCCTGGACTATCTGGTCGGCTTCAACCTCTCGCCGCTGCTCTGGCGCAAGATCACCAGCGGGCTCTCCGCCGGGCGGGTGCAGAGCCCGGCGCTGCGCATGATCTGCGAGCGCGAGACGGAGATCGAGCAGTTCGAGCCGCAGGAGTACTGGACCGTCGAGGCCGACGCGGCCAAGGCGGGGCAGCCCTTTGTGGCCAAGCTCTCCCAGCTCCACGGCGAGAAGGTCAGGCAGTTCACCATCACCGACGAGGCCCACGCGCAGGAAGTGGACCGGACCCTGCGCGAGGCCGCTCGCGCCCAGGCCGAGCCGGCCCGCCTCGGGCCTGCCGGGGACGGCGAGACGGAGGTTATCGGCGAGCTGCGCGTCGCCTCGCTAGAGCGCAAGCAGCGCCGGCGCAACCCGGCCGCGCCGTTCATCACCTCGACGCTGCAGCAGGAGGCGTCGCGCAAGCTCGGCTTCACCGCCAGCCGCACCATGCGCATCGCCCAGCAGCTCTACGAGGGCATCGACGTCGGCGAGGGCGGCGCCGTCGGCCTGATCACCTACATGCGGACCGACTCGGTGAGCCTCTCCCGGGAGGCGATCTCGGAGATGCGCCAGGTCATCGCCGACCGCTACGGCGAGGACAAGCTCCCCGGCCGGGCGCAGGTCTACAAGACCCGCTCGAAGAACGCCCAGGAGGCCCACGAGGCCATCCGCCCCACGGCAGCGGCGCGCCACCCCGAGGCGCTTCGCAGCCACCTCAACGACGAGCAGCGCAAGCTCTACGAGCTGATCTGGAAGCGCGCCGTCGCCTCGCAGATGAAGCACGCCACCATCCACACGGTGGCGGCGGATCTCGCGGCCGACACCGAGGGCCGCCACCAGCTGCGGGCCACCGGCTCCACGGTGGGCGAGCCAGGCTTCATGGCCGTCTACCGCGAGGGTAACGACGAGGGCAAGGACGACTCCGGCGAGAAGTTCCTCCCCGAGCTCGCCGAGGGCGAGCGGGTAGCGCTCCACGCCGTCCGGCCCGAGCAGCACTTCACCGAGCCGCCCCCGCGCTACACCGAGGCGAGCCTGGTCCGCGCCCTGGAGGAGTACGACATCGGCCGGCCGTCGACGTACGCCTCGATCATCTCCACGCTGCAGAACCGCAACTATGTGGAGATGGACGGCAAGCGCTTCATCCCGACGGACATCGGGCGCGCGGTGAACAAGTTCCTCACGGAGCACTTCGACCGCTACGTGGACTACGACTTTACCGCGCGCATGGAGGACGACCTGGATGCCATCTCCCGCGGCGAGCAGGACTGGGTGCCGGTCCTCGAGTCGTTCTGGGAGCCCTTCCGGCAGCGCATCGAGGAGAAGAAGAGCGTCTCCCGGGAGGAGGCCGTCCAGGCCCGCGAGCTGGGCACGGATCCGGATACCGGCAAGCCGGTGACGGTGCGCATCGGCCGCTACGGCCCGTTCGCCCAGCTCGGCTCCCGCGACGACGCGGAGAAGCCCCGGTTCGCGGGCCTGCGCCGCGGCCAGAGCATCGATACCATCACCCTCGAGGAGGCCCTGCAGCTGTTCCAGCTGCCACGGGATATGGGCGAGACCGAGGAGGGTGAGGACGTGCAGGTGAGCATCGGCCGCTTCGGCCCCTACGTCCGCTACGGCAACAAGTTCGTCTCCATCCCCAAGGACGAGGACCCGTACACTATCACCAAGGAGCGAGCCCACGAGCTGGTCCGGGAGAAGAAGAAGGCGGACGCCAACCGGATCATCCACGACTTCGGCGACGGCCTACAGATCCTGCACGGCCGCTACGGGCCCTACGTCACCAACGGCGAGAAGAACGCCAAGGTCCCCAAGGACCGCGAGCCGGACAGCCTCACCCACGAGGAGTGCCAGGAGCTGATCGCCAAGGCCCCAGCCCGCAAGGGGCGCCGCGGTGGCACTAAGGGGCGCGGTAAGAGCAAGGCGACGAGCTAGAGCCCGGCCAGCGGCCAGCGCGGCCGGACCGTGAAGTCCAGGCCGTCCCGGTAGCCGGCCTGCAGGCGCCGGTAGCCGGTGTAGGCGATCATGGCGGCGTTGTCGGTGCACAGCTCCAGGCTCGGGTAGTGCACCGTGAAGCCACCGGCCTCCGCCTCCGTGCTCAGGCGCTCGTGGAGCCGGGCATTGGCCCCGACACCGCCGGCGACCACCAGCCTCGCCGACCCCGTCTGCCTGACAGCGCGCCGGCACTTGATCGCCAGGGTCTCGACGATGGCCTCCTGGAAGCCGTGGGCGATATCGGCCCGCCCTTGCCGGTCACCACCCGCCTCCTGCACAGCGTGGAGCACCGCCGTCTTCAGCCCGCTGAAGCTGAAGTCCAGCCCCGGCCGATCGGTCATCGGCCGCGGCAGGCGCACGGCGCCTGGGGTGCCCTCGGCGGCGAGACGGGCGACAGCCGGGCCGCCCGGGTAGGGCAAGTCGAGCAACCGCGCCGTCTTGTCGAAGGCCTCGCCGGCGGCATCGTCCACCGACTCCCCCAGCACCCGGTAGCGGCCGAAGTCCGCGACCTGAACCAGCATCGTGTGGCCGCCGGAGACCAGCAATGCCACCAGCGGCATAGCCGGCGGGTCCGGCTCGAGCAGGGGCGCCAGCAGGTGGCCCTCCATATGGTGCACGCCCACGGCGGGCAGGCCACGCGCCCAGGCGAGGCTGCGCGCAAACCCGGCGCCCACCATGAGCGCACCGGGCAGGCCCGGGCCGCGGGTCCAGGCAACGCCGTCGAGATCGGCCGGCCCAAGGCCGGCATCGCCGAGGACGCCGGCCACCAAGCCCGGCAGCTTGCGGACGTGATCCCGCGAGGCGAGCTCCGGGACCACGCCGCCGTAGGCAGCGTGGTCCGCCACCTGGCTGTGCACGGCGTGGCCGAGCAGGCCCGCGCTGCCCGCATAGACGGCAGCGGCAGTCTCGTCGCAGGAGCTCTCGATACCGAGTACGTTCAAGATAGCGCCTCTAGCCGCATGATCGGCGCGGTAACCTCACGGATGGCCCCAGCCTACACCCTCAGGTAGGCACCGGTCCTGCCGTCCCGGATGGGGGTAGCGCGCGCCAGCCCCCCCAGCGCGCCGGGCACCAGGGCGTCGATACGCGCGCCGAAATAGCGCCGCACCGCCGAGGCGCTGCGCGCCGGCCGGCCAGCGCAGCGATTGGCGCTGGTGGAGACGAGGGCGCCGCCAAAGGCCCGGCACAGGGCCGCGGCGACGGGATGGGCGGTGACCCGCACCGCCACGGTATCGCGGCCGCCGGTGAGCCACCCCGGGGTCTGGTCCGCCGCCGGCAGGACCCAGGTCACCGGCCCTGGCCAGCTGGCGTGGATCTCGCCTGCAAGCTCACCGGGCAGCGGCGCCAGGAAGGGGGTGAGCTGGCCGAGGTCGGCGGCGATGAGGATCAACCCCCGGGCCGCCGGACGCCCCTTGAGGGCCAGGAGGCGCTCGACAGCCGCCGCCTGCCAAGGGGCGCAGCCCAGGCCCCAGACCGCCTCGGTCGGGTAGGCCACTACGCCACCGTCGCGCAGCGCAGCCGCTGCGCGCTGGAGCCGGAATGGGCTGGTCCCGGTACGGCACCCACTCATGAGCCGGAGAGATCGATCCGGCTCTCCTCGCCGGCAGCCAGCCGAACGATGTTGTCCCGGTGGCGCCAGACGAGGACGACGGTGAGCAGGGCCGCGGCCGCCGCAAGCACGGGGGAGCCGGCGAGCCAGAGCACGAAGGCCGGCGCCAGGGCGAAGGCCACCACGGCCGCCAGCGAGGCGTAGCGAGAGACACCGGCCACGGCCAGCCACGTCAACGCCGTGGCCAGCAGGGCCAGCGGCGACCAGCCGAGGATCACGCCCAGGCCGGTGGCGACGCCCTTGCCGCCCTGGAAGCGGAAGAAGACCGGGAAGAGGTGGCCGAGGAAGGCCGCGAGCCCAGCAGCGCCGGCAACCAACGGATCGTGGGTAGCGAGCCAGGCCAGTACCACCGGCACGGTGCCCTTGAGCCAATCGCCGACCAGGACCGCCGCGGCGGGTACCTTGCCGGCGAGGCGCAGGACGTTGGTAGCACCCGGGTTGCCCGAGCCGCCCTGGCGGGGGTCGCCGAGACCGAGCACGCGGCAGACGACGATCGCCGAGGAGATCGAGCCGATGAGGTAGCCGAGGATAATGAGGATCAGATCAAGCATGGTCCCAAGTGTCTGCAGCTCCGTGGCGAGTTTCAAGCCGGGCAGCGGGATCCCAGCGTATACGCCCGGCGCGGCAGAGCCCAGACGGCTTGCCAACGGCGGCGCCGGGCTGGAGACTGCCGGCCTATGGATGAAGCCGATCCCGCCCGCGACCTCGATGCCGAGGCGCTGCGCACCAGCGAGCAGCTGACGCGGCGCATCCGTGCTGCCATCGCCGAGGCCGGAGGGGCCCTGCCCTTCGAGGCCTACATGGAGCAGGCCCTCTACGAGCCGGGCCTGGGCTACTACCGCGCCGGCGCGGCACGCTTCGGCGCCGGCGGCGATTTTGTCACCGCCTCGGAGCTGACGCCCCTGTTCGCCCGCACCCTGGCCCGCCAGGCCGCCGAGGTGCTCGACCACCTCGGCGGCGGGGATGTCGTCGAGCTGGGCCCCGGCACCGGGCGCCTGGCCGCCGAGGCCCTCGCCGAGCTCGAGGCGCTCGGCCGCCTGCCCCGGCGCTGGCGGCTCCTCGAGGTGAGCGCCGCCCTGCGCCAGGAGCAGGAGCGCACCCTGGCGGAGCGTGTCCCCCACCTCCTCGAGCGCGTGGAGTGGCTGGAGCGGCTGCCCGAGGACGACAGCCGCCCGGCCGTCTGGCTCGCCAACGAGGTGCTCGACGCCCTGCCGGTCCGGCGCTTCGTCAAGCGCCACGGCGGCCTCCGCGAGCTCGGCGTCAGGGATACCGGCGACGGCCTCGGCTGGGCAGAGATCGAGCCGGACCCGGCGCTCAGCGAGGCGGTGCGCGGCATCGACGCCCGGCTCGAGACGCCGCTACCGGAGGGCTACACCTCGGAGGTCTGCACCCGGCTACCGGCCTTCCTGCACGGCATCGCCGAGGCCCTGCCGCAGGGCGTCATGCTATGGCTCGACTACGGCTACCCGCGCCGCGAGTACTACCTACCGGAGCGCCGCGGCGGCACCCTCCTGTGCCACTTCCGCCACCGCGCCCACGACGACCCCTTCTTCTACCCGGGGCTGCAGGACATCACCGCCTTCGTGGACTTCACCGCGGTGGCCGACGCCGCCCTGGCGTGCGGGCTCGAGGTGCTCGGCTACGCGCCGCAGGGCCCCTTCCTGCTAGGCGCCGGGCTGGACGCCTGCGCCGAGGCGGCGATGGCCGCTGCGGATACACCGGAGCGCATCACCGTCGCCCGGCAAGTCGAGCGCCTCACCCACGCCGGCGACATGGGGGAGCGCTTCAAGGCCATGGCCCTGGGCCGCGGCTACGACGGCCCCCTGAGCGGCTTCCGGCTCGTCGACCGGCGGGCCACGCTCTAGCCGGGCCTTCAGGCCCTCAGGCCTGCGGCTCGGCGGCATCCCCTGGCCCCGCGCCGGGATCGCCGCCCTTCGCCAGCTGCTCGGCCACGGCCCGGCAGCGCGCCTCACGGATGGCCTGGCCGATCTCCGGCCCGCGTAGGCCCTGCTCCACGAACGGCCGCGCGGAGACCTCGCGGGAGGCCTCGAGGGCACGGCGCAAGATCGTCTCGGCGGGCCAATCGGCGGCCTCCTTGCCGCCGCGGCCGCGGTAGTCGGCCTTGCAGGCGAGCAGGAACGGCTCGAGGCGCTCCGGGCGGCGATACAGGTCCAGCGCCTCCAGCAGATCCACCAGGCTCCCCGGGCGCAGCTCGGCGGCGCGGTGGGCCTGCATGTGCCAGCGGGTGACCAGCAGCGCCATATCGCGGCAGGCGCGGGGCACACGCAGGCGCTCGCAGGCGGCGCCCACCGGCTCGACCCCCCGCTCCTCGTGGCCCGGGTGGCGCGGCAGCTCAGCAGCCGGGGTGTACGCCTTGCCGGCGTCGTGGAGGAGCACCGCGAGGCGCGCCTCCAGCGGCGCCGCCAGCCCCGCCGCGGCGTCCAGGGCGTTCTGGGTGTGGGTCCCGGCGTCGCCCTCGGGGTGGTAGGCGCTGCGCTGCGGGACGCCGAACAGGGCGTCCACCTCCGGCAGGACCTTGGCCAGGGCCCCGGCCTCGCGCAGCACCGCCACCATCCAGCTCGGCACGGCCTCCATCAGCCCGCGAGCGAGCTCCTGCCAGACCCGCTCCGGGACCAGGGCGTCTGCCTCCCCGGCCTCGACCATACGCCGGCATAGGGCCAACGTCTCGTCGGCGACGGTGAACCCCTCCGGCGCGAAGCGGGCCGCGAAGCGTGCCAGGCGCAGGATGCGTACCGGATCCTCGGCGAAGGCCTCGGTCACGTGGCGCAGCCGCCGGGCCTGCAGGTCGGCATACCCCCCGTAGGGGTCGATGAGCGTACCCGCCTCGTCCTCGGCCATGGCGTTGATGGTCAGGTCGCGGCGGGCCAGGTCCTCCGCCAGCGTCACGTCCGGCGCAGCGTGGAACTGGAAGCCGTGGTAGCCGGCGGCTGTCTTGCGCTCGGTCCGCGCCAGGGCGTACTCCTCGCCGGTCTCCGGGTGCAGGAAGACCGGGAAGTCCTTGCCCACGGCGCGGTAGCCGGCCGCGGCCATCTCCTCCGGCGTGGCGCCGACCACGACCCAGTCCACCTCCTCGACCGGACGGCCGAGGAGCCGGTCCCGGACGGCACCGCCGACCCGATAGCTCTGCATGGCTCAGCGACCGGCCTCCCGCCGGACCTCCTGATACTGGGCCTGGCGTCCCGTCCGGCCGATGTACGTGGGGGCCACGGCCTCCAGGGGGGTAGCGCGGATCCCCAGCTCGGCCAGGCCGTCCTCGCGACAGCAGCTCGGCACCTGGGTCGAGCGGTGGTTGTCCAGCGTGTAGGGCCGCCCCGGTAACGCCCCCAGCACCCGCGCGGACAGCCGCGACAGCGCTGCCGGCAGCCCCACCACGCGGCGACGCAGGCCGCACAGCTCCACCACGTACGCCACCAGCTCGCGCAGGGTGTAGGTCCGCGGGCCGCAGAGCTCGTAGGCGCGCCCCGCCGTGTAGAAATCCTCCAGCGCCGCCACGAAGGCCCGGGCGACGTCGCCGACGTAGACGGGCTGGAAGCGCGCCGCCGGGCTCGGCAGGAAGAGGACGCCCGGGGCGAGCCGTGCCAGGGCGGCGAGGCGGCTCAGGAAGTGGTCGTCGGCCCCGAAGATCACGGAGGGCCGGAAGCTGGTCACCGCCACCTCCTGGGCGTCGCTGGCGAGCACCCGCCGCTCCCCCGCCCCCTTGGTGCGCAGGTAGTCGCTCGGCCCCTCCGGGTCGGCCCCGAGGGCGCTCATGTGCAGGTAGCGCGGCACGCTGGCCCGGCGCGCCGCGTCGAGCACGCGCTGCGGCAGCTCGACATGGACCTGCTGGAAATCCCCGCCGCGGGCGCCCCGGCGCTCGTTGAGGACCCCTGCGAGGTTGATCACCGCGTCGCAGCCGCCGAGGTGGCGGACCAGCTCGCGCTCATCGTGCACGTCGGCCTCGATCAGCTGCAGCCGCGGCAACGGCAGCAGGTCGCGCCCCCGGTACCAGCGGCGGGTAAGCACGCGGACCTGGTAACCCTGCTCGACGAGGCGGTTGGCCACGTGCATACCGACGAACCCGGTACCCCCGACGATGCAGACGGTCTTCACGTCCATGAGCAGTCTCCTGGGCCGAGGATTGTGCGATACGCCGCGCTACCCTGGCCCCTCGTGCATAACTTTTCAACGATCCGCACCGGGTCGGCCGCCCCGCCCTTGCGCACCAGCCCCGGGAGCTGGAGACTGCGCGCGCATGCTCGATCTGCTCATCTACCTGACAGCCGGCGGCCTCGCCGGCACGGCCGCCGGCCTGCTCGGCGTCGGCGGCGGCATGGTGGTCGTACCGGTGCTGTTATTCGTCTTCGATCTCCGGGGTATCGATCCGGCGGTCGCCACGCACCTGGCCATCGGCACCACGTTGGCGACCGTGGTGGTCACGACCGCCGGCTCGGCGTACGGCCACTACCGCCTGGGCGCTGTAGACACCCGCCTTTTCCTGCGGCTCGCGATGGGGATGGTCCCTGCCGCAGCCCTGGTGGGGGCAACCGTAGCCGGGTATCTATCAGGCGCCGTCTTGCAGCGGGTGCTGGGGACCTTCTTGCTGGTGGCCTCGGGCTACATGCTCTCCGGCTGGCAACCACCCCAGCGCAGCGGTGGGCGCACGGAGCGGGGCCTGACGACGGCCGGTGCCGGGATCGGCGGCCTCTCCGCCCTGGCCGGGATCGG
Source organism: uncultured Ectothiorhodospiraceae bacterium (assembly GCA_913055575.1). Taxonomy (GTDB): domain Bacteria; phylum Pseudomonadota; class Gammaproteobacteria; order Nitrococcales; family Halorhodospiraceae; genus Halorhodospira. The sequence continues at coordinate 4,702 of CAJXLI010000030.1, read as the reverse complement.
CGGCGGGATCCTCACGGTGCCCTATCTGCTCTGGCAAGGGGTCGCCATGCACCGCGCCGTGGGCACCTCAGCAGCTTCGGCGATGCCGCTGAGCCTGGCGGGCGCGCTCGGCTACCTGATGGCGGGCTGGGGCCAGCTGCAGCTACCGGCAGGGGCCACCGGCTATATCTACTGGCCGGCGCTCCTGGCCCTCGTGGTAGCCAGCCTGGCCGCCTCGTCCCTGGCCGCCCGGCTAGCCCACCGTGTACCGGCTGCCCGCCTGCGCCGGCTCTTCACCGCGATCCTGCTGCTGGTCGCGCTGCGCCTGCTGCTGGGCTGACGGCTCAGAAACGGAGGCTCACCCCGAGGTGGAAGTTGTGCTCCAGGGACTGGTCACCGCCGTCATCCAGCTCGAGCTGCAGATAGCGGTAGCCGAGGTAGCCGGTCACCTGGGGATTGAGCCCCACCCGGTAGCGGACCGTTCCATCGAAGAGGCGGTCAGCGCCCCCGATCGTTGTAATGGCCGGCGCGACATGGGCGCGCAGGACCACGGCCTGCGGCAGCTGGGCCGGTATGTTGACGCGGGCCGAGCCGCTCAGCGCCAGGGCCCCAGCGGTCTCGTCAGGCCTATCCACCTGGATGGCGTAGCCCTTGAGGCCGCCACCGAGCTGCCAAGGGCTAAATCCCTCTACCGGCGGGGTTAGGGCGTGGAATAGGCCGCTCAGGATGAGGTCTCCCCCCTCGTTGAAGTAGAGGCTCCCGCCGAGATCCGTATCCTCGGTGAAGGTCTCCCCCTCGGGCTGGACGTAGTAGCCGATCTCCGCCGCCTCATTGTGGAGATTCAGGTCCAGCTCGCGGGCCATCGGGGCCGTCGCCCACAGCACGAGCAGGGCCGCCACGAGCCGCCGGATCGTGGCCGTCTTTCTCCCTGAGGATCGGTCTTCTGCCTGATACATGCTTGGGACTCCTATCGTAGCTCCCTACAGGGTCAGTCCAGCGCCAGCTTCTTCTCCAGGTAGTGGATATCCGTACCCCCGGCGCGGAAGGCCGCGTCGCCGATGATCTCCTGCTGCAAAGCGACGTTCGTGCCGATGCCACTGACCACGATCTCCGACAGCGCAGTGCGCATACGCGCCAGGGCGCTGTCGCGGCTCGGCCCGTGGGTGATCAGCTTGCCGATCATGGAGTCGAAGTACGGCGGTACGGCGTAGCCGGTGTAGACGTGGGAGTCTACCCGCACGCCGGGGCCACCGGGGGCGTGGAAGTGGTCGATGGTCCCCGGGCAAGGCATTAGGGTCTTCGGGTCCTCGGCGTTGATCCGGCACTCCACCGCGTGGCCCCGGATCTCGATATCCTCCTGCCGCCACCTCAACGGCTCCCCGGCGGCGACGCCAATCTGCTCGGCGATCAGGTCGCAGCCGGTGATCATCTCCGTGACCGGGTGCTCGACCTGGATGCGGGTGTTCATCTCGATGAAGTAGAACTCGCCGTTCTCGTAGAGGAACTCGAAGGTCCCCGCGCCCCGGTAGCCCATCTGCCGGCACGCCTCGACGCAGCGCTCGCCGATGTAGCGCCGCTGGGACTCAGTGATCCCCGGTGCCGGCGCCTCCTCGACCACCTTCTGATGGCGGCGCTGCATGGAGCAGTCCCGCTCGCCGAGGTGGATGGCGTTACCGTAGCTGTCGGCGAGGACCTGGACCTCGATGTGCCGGGGCTGCTCGAGGTACTTCTCCATGTAGACGGTACTGTCGCCGAAGGCGCTCTCCGCCTCGCTGCAGGTCAGGGAGATGGCGTTGAGCAATGCGGCCTCGCTATGCACCACGCGCATCCCGCGCCCACCGCCGCCGGAGGCGGCCTTGACCATCACCGGATAGCCGATCTCCGAGGCGATACGCAGGCTCTCGTCCGGATCGTCCGGAACCGGGCCGTCGGAGCCCGGTACGCACGGGACGCCGGCCTCCCTCATGGCGTGGATCGCCGAGACCTTATCGCCCATGGTACGGATGCTCTCCGGTCGTGGCCCGATGAAGGTGAAGCCGGACTGCTCGACACGCTCGGCGAAGTCGGCGTTCTCCGAGAGGAAGCCGTAGCCGGGATGGATGGCCGTCGCATCGGTCACCTCGGCGGCGGCGACGATCGCGGGGATGTTGAGATAGCTCTCGTGGACGTTGTTCGGCCCGATGCAGACCGACTCGTCGGCGAGACGCACGTGCTTGAGCTCCCGGTCCGCCGCGGAGTGGACGGCCACACTGCGGATGTCGAGCTCCCGGCAGGCGCGCAGGATGCGCAGCGCGATCTCGCCGCGGTTAGCGATGAGGATCTTCTGCATGGTGCTCACTCAGTCGCTGATCAGGAACAGCGGTTGATCGTACTCCACGGGCTGACCATTCTCGACCAGCACGGCGCTGATCACCCCGTCGCGGTCGGCCTCGATCTGGTTGAGCATCTTCATCGCCTCGATGATGCACAGCGTATCGCCCGCCTTGACCCGCTGATCCTGCTCGACAAAGGGCTTGGCCGTAGGCGAGGGCGCCCGGTAGAAGGTCCCTACCATCGGCGAGCGGATGGGCTCGCCCTCGGGCTCCTCCGCGGCCTCCTCCGCCTGCTGCTCGGCGGGAGCCGATACGCTCGCGCCTCCGCCAGCGGCGGCCTCAGCCGGGGCCGGCTGCTGGGGCGCGGCCGCTGCCGGCGGCGCGGCGTAGGCCGGCTGCGGCGGCGGGTGGGGCGCGTTGCGGGTGATCCGGACCGACTCCTCACCCTCCGAGATCTCGATCTCGTGGACGCCGGACTCGTCGAGCAGCTCGATAAGGCGTTTGATCTTGCGAATATCCATAGGTCGACGGAACCCTGTGGTCAGGACTGTCCGCCCATGCGCCGGATGGCCGCACGGACCGCGAACTCGTAGCCGTCCACGCCGAGGCCGGCGATAACGCCCTCGGCCACGTCCGAGAGGTACGAGTGCTGCCGGAACGCCTCGCGGGCGTGGACGTTGCTCAGGTGCACCTCGATGAAGGGCAGCGCGACGGCCAGCAGGGCATCGCGCAGCCCGACGCTGGTGTGCGTCAGCGCCGCCGGATTGACGACGGCGAAGCCGACGCCGTCATCCGCCGCGGCGTGGATCCGGTCGATGAGCTCGCCCTCGTGGTTGGACTGCGTGCTCTGCAGCTCGACGCCCTCGGCGTCGCAGATGGCCCCCAGCCGCGCCTCGATATCCTGCAGCGTCTGCCGCCCGTAGCGATGCGGCTCGCGGCTCCCCAGCCGGTTGAGGTTGGGCCCGTGGAGTAGCAGGAGCTTGGCCATAGCGCGCTCACCCCGCGTTGCACGACCGGGGATTCTGACTGAGCGCCAGGGGGTTGTCCAGTTGCGCGGCGATCGAGGCACGATCCCGACAGTTCCCCGGCGGATAGATGCGGCATCCTGTCAAAGGACGGCCCGGCGCAGGGCGCCGGGCCGGAGGTCCGCCGAGGGGGCGAGCACCCTAGTCCGGCTCCAGGGCCGCCTGGACGCGCTCGGCAAAGGCTGCCGGGGCCTTGAAGCCGGCCACCCGGTGGCCCTCCCGCTCCGCCCCGTCGGGCCCGAAGAACAGGAAGGCGGGCGGCAGATAGACGTCGTAGGCAGCCATCAGGGCGCGATCGGCCTCGGTCATCTCGGTGACGTCCACGCGCAGGAGCTCGGCGCCCTCCAGGGCGCGGCGCACCCGCTCATCCGGCAAGGTCTGCTCCTCGAGCTTGACGCAGTAGGCGCACCACTCCGCCGTGAAGTCGACTACGGCCGGCCGCGCCTCGGCCTCGGCCTCGGCCAGGGCCGCCTCCAGCTCGGCCTGCGTATCGACGGAGCGCCACGCCTCCAGGGCCCGGGCGCGCGCCTCGGCCTGCGGATCGCCGAGCAGGCCGATCCAAGGCCGGAGCGGGTCGCCGGCACCGGTCACGGCTCCGATCCCCTCAGCGGCGCCTGCCACGGCCAGCGCCATAGCCAGTGCGCCGCCGGCGAGCCGGGCCGGCGCCGGGCCGCCGGCGCCGCGCAGGCGGCTGGCCAGCCACACCGCGGCAGCGAGCAGCAGGATCGCCCAGCCGGCCAGGGCCGCCCCATCCGGCAGGAGACGGGCGGACATCCACCACGCCAGCCCCAGGAAGATGAAGCCGAAGGCCTGCTTGACCGCGCCCATCCAGGCGCCGGAGCGCGGCATCCAGCGCCCGGCGGCCGTGCCCACGGCCAGCAGGGGCGTCCCCATGCCCAGGGCCATGACGTAGAGCGCCGCAGCGCCGAGGACCACCTGGCCGGTATTGCCGATGAACGCGAGCGCGGCCACCAGCGCCGGCCCGGAGCAGGCGCCGACGATCAGCGTGGAGAGCACGCCCATGGCGGCCACGCCGACCGCCTGCCCGCCTGGCAGCCGGCTGGAAGCGGCCTGGAGCCGGCCCTGCACCGAGGCCGGCATCTGCAGGTTGAACAGGCCGAACATGGCCAGGGCCAGGAGCACGAAGAGCAGGCTGAAGCCCACGGTGGCCACCGGCCCCTGCATATCGGCCTGGATGGCCCGCCCGGAGAGCCCGGCCAAGGCGCCAGCGAGGGCGTAGGTTATGGCCATCGCCTGGACATAGACGAACGACAGCCACAGGGCCCGGCCGGTGCCCGGCCCATTGCCTGCCTGGCTGCCGACGATCAGCCCGGAGAGGATGGGGATCATGGGGTAGATGCAGGCGGTGAAGGCGAGCAGCAGGCC
>CAJXLI010000029.1 GCA_913055575.1 uncultured Ectothiorhodospiraceae bacterium | reverse complement strand
AGGAAGCCCACCAGCCGCTCGATGGTCTCCTCCATGCCGTAGAAGTCCTCGAAGGCCGGGTAGAGCTTGATGGTGCGATTGAGGAAGATCCTCCCGAGCCGCTCGTCCTTCGAGGTGTCGTAGACCTTCGGCTCGCCGATCGCTGCCACCAGCCGCTCCGCCGGCGAGGCGTAGGCCATGGGGTCATCGCGGCAGAGCTCCAGGTACTCCGCCAGCGAGAAGGTCTGCTCCTGGCGGCGCTCGTAGCTGCGGGCGTAGCGTGCGATCAGGTCTTCGGCGGTATCCATAGACTGCACCCCCTCAACGGCGTCTCGAGCGTGGAGCTGCGGGCGGGCCACCGGCTCCTATTGATTAGACGCAAAAAGGTGGACCGAGGTTCCGGCTCGGGGCGCTCGAACGGGGCGCTCGCAAGGGGCCGGCGGCAAGGCTCGCTCGGGGTACCGAGCCGTGCCGGAGCGCGGCCGGAGTCAGGCCAGCCCGCGCTCCGCCAGCCACCCGGGATTGTAGAGCCTGGCGTAATAGCGTCCCCCGCCGTCGCACAGGACGGTCACCACCGTATGCCCCGGGCCGAGCGCTCGGGCCGCCCGAAGCGCTCCGCACACATTGACCCCCGAGGAGCTGCCCAAGAACAGCCCCTCTTCGCGTAGCAGCCGGTAGACCATCGGTACCGATTCGGTGTCAGGTATGCAGAACGCATCATCGATGTCCGTATCCTGAAGATTAGCTGTTATACGGCTGCTGCCAATCCCTTCCGTGATGGAGCTGCCTGCCGTAGCCGCCGGCTCGCCCTGGCGCACGTAGTGGTAGAGCGCGCTGCCGGACGGGTCGGCGAGGTAGGTGCGGACGGCTGCCGAGCGCTCCTTGAGCGCGCGCGAGACGCCGGCGAGGGTGCCGCCGGTGCCGGTGGCGGCGACGAAGGCATCCACCTGGCCGCCGGTCTGCCTCCAGATCTCGGCACCGGTGGTCGCGTAGTGGCCGTGCCGGTTGGCGGTGTTGTCGAACTGGTTGGCCCAGATGGCGTTATCCATCTCGTCGGCCATACGGCCCGCCACCCGCTGGTAGTTGCCCGGGTCGCGGTAGGGGGCGGCGGGGACGGTGTGCACCTCCGCGCCGAGGGTGCGCAGCAGGTCGATCTTCTCCCCGCTCTGGGTCTCCGGGATGACGATCACGCAGCGGTAGCCACGGGCATTGCAGATGTGGGCCAGGCCGATGCCGGTGTTACCGGCGGTGCCCTCCACCACCGTGCCGCCGGGCCGCAGCGCGCCGCTGCGCTCGGCCGCCTGGATGATGGCCAGGGCGGCCCGATCCTTCACCGAGCCGCCCGGGTTCATGAACTCGGCCTTGCCGAGGATCTCGCAGCCGCTCTCCTCGCTCAGCCGCGGCAGGCGGATCAGCGGCGTCTGCCCGATCGCGCCGGTGAAGGCGTCACAGATCGACATCCCGGGCCCCCGCTTGCTGGGACAGCCCCCCGTAGGAGGGTAGTGGTTCCAGCATAGCGCGGGAGGCGGGTGAGCGGAACACGTCCGCGGGTGCGGCGGGCGCCCCCGGGGCGACGCCCGCCGGGGGCGGGGCTAGGGCCGCTCGCTCGGCGGCACCACGGCCTCGAAATCCTCCTGATCGGCGTTCTCCTTCTCCGGCGGCAGCAGATCCTGCTTGCTCACGCCCATGGCCAGCGACGAGGCGCCGGCCACGAAGATCGAGGAGTAGGTGCCGACAAGGACGCCGACGAGCAGCGCCATGGCGAAGCTGTAGAGCGCCTCCCCGCCGAGGAGCAGGAGCGAGACCACCACCAGCAGGGTCGTGAAGGAGGTGATCAGCGTCCGCGAGAGGGTCTGGTTGATGGCCAGGTTCATGACGTACTCGGTACTGCCCTTGCGCACCTTGAGGAAGTTCTCCCGGATGCGGTCCGAGACCACGATCGTATCGTTGAGCGAGTAGCCAATGGTGGCCAGCAGCGCCGCGAGCACCGTCAGGTCGAAGGTCAGGCGCGTGAGCGAGAAGAACCCGAGGATCAGGACGATATCGTGGAGCAGGGCCGCCACGGCCCCGAGCGCGAAGCGGTACTCGAAGCGTACGGCGACATAGACCAGGACGCCGCCCAGGGCGTAGAGCAGCGCCAGGAGCCCCTGCTGGGTGAGCTCGCGGCCGATCTCCGGGCCGACGAACTCCACACGGCGCAGCTCCACGCCGCCTTGGGCCTCGCGCAGCTGCGACAGCACCTGCTGGGAGACAGCGGACTGCTCCACCCCTTCCAGGGGCGGGACGCGGATCATGACCTCCTGCGGCGAGCCGAAGTAGAGCACCTGGGCGTCGGCGTAGGGGGTTCCCTGCAGCGCCGCCTCCACCTCGGGGATGTCGACGGGCTCCTCGTAGCCGACCTCCACCAGCGTGCCGCCGGTGAAGTCGATGCCGAGGCTCAGCCCCTGCCAGAGCAGGGAGCCGATGGCGACCAGCAGCAGCACGCCCGAGAGGATGAAGCCGGCACGGCGGCGGCCGAGGAAGTCGAGCTTGGGGTCTCGCTTGAAGATCTCCATGGCTAGATCTTGAGCTCCGGGACCTTGCGGCCCCCGTAGATGAGGTTGATGGCGGCACGCGTCCCCATGATGGCGGTGAACATCGACGTGGCCAGGCCGATGGCCAGCGTCACGGCGAAGCCCTGCACCGGGCCGTTGCCGAAGAGGAAGAGCACGACAGCGGCGATCAGCGTGGTGACATTGGCGTCCGCGATGGTCGACAGGGCCTTGCCGTAGCCGGCGTCGATCGCCGTCTGCACCGGCGCGCCGCCGCGCAGCTCCTCCCGGATGCGCTGGAAGATGAGGACGTTGGCGTCCACGGCCATGCCCACGGTGAGGACGATGCCGGCGATCCCGGGCAGGGTCAGCGTCGCCTGGAGCATCGATAGCACCGCGACGATGATCACCAGGTTCGCCAGCAGCGCCAGGTTCGAGACCATGCCGAAGGTGCGGTAGTAGAGCGCCATGAAGGCGATCACCAGCAGGAAGCCGACCACCACCGCCAGGAAGCCGCTCTTGACGTTATCCGCCCCGAGGCTCGGGCCGATGGTGCGCTCCTCGACGATATCCATGGGCGCCGCCAGGGCGCCGGCACGTAGCAGCAGGGCCAGATCGGTGGCCTCCTGGCTCGACTCCAGGCCGGTAATCCGGAAGCGGCTAGCCAGCGGCTCGCGGATGCGGGCCACCGAGATCACCTCCTGGACCTCGCGGCTGACCCGCTTCGGCTCCCCGTCGACCATCTCCGTCTCGGAGACCCGCTCGCTGAACAGCACCGCCATATGATCGCCGACCCGGTCCCGGGTCGCGCGGTTCATGATGCGGCCGCCGTTGCCGGACAGGCTGATGCTCACCTCGGGGGCGCCGCTCTGCTGGCCGAAGCTCGCCGAGGCGTCGATGATGCGCTCACCGGTGAGGATCTGCTCCCGCTCCAGCGCCACGTAGCCGCCGCTGCGCTGCGGGTAGACCTCGGTCCCCTCAGGCGGATCCTCCGGATCCCCGTTGAACGGGAAGTGGCCCGGGTCCACGAAGCGGAACTCCAGGGTCGCCGTGGCGCCGAGGATATCCTTGGCCTGGGCCGGATCCTGGATACCGGGTAGCTGCACCACGATGCGGTCCGCCCCCTGGCGCTGGACCACGGGCTCGGCGACGCCGAGCTCGTTGACCCGGTTGCGCACGGTGGTGAGATTCTGCTGGACCGCCTTATCCTGGAGCTCGTCGCGCTCCTCCTCCGACAGGGCGATGCTCAGTCGGTAGGCGCCGTCGGCCTCCGAGGCCTCGTAGGCCAGGCCGTCCATATTCTGCCCCACCACCTGGCGCGCCTGCTCGCGCCGCTGCGCGTCCGGGAACGACAGGCGCAGCCGGTGCCCGTCGGTGAGCGCCAGATCCGAGTAGCGGATCCGCTCCTCCCGCAGCAGGGTGCGGATGTCCTGCTGGTGGGCCTCCATGGTCTCCTGGATCACGGCCTCGACGTCCACATCCAGCAGGAAGTGGACGCCGCCGCGCAGATCCAGGCCGAGGACCATCGGCTTGGCGCCGAGGGCGCGCAGCCAGCCCGGCGTGGAGGGCACCAGGGTCATGGCCACGTTGTAGGCCGAGTCCAGCCGGGCCGAGGCCAGGTCCGTGGCGCGCATCTGCGCCTCCGTGCCGCCGTAGCGCAGGACCCACTGCCCGTCCCGGACCTCCGTCGACTCGGGCCGATACCCCTCCTCTTCCAGGAAGCCGAGGAGCTCGTCCTGCGTCTCCTCACCGGGCACCGCCTGCTCCTCCGTGGTAATGACCACGGAAGGATCCTTGCCGAAGAGATTGGGCAGGGCGTACAGGCCGCTGACGAGCAGGACAGCGGCTATCAGTAGATACTTCCAGAGCGGATAGCGGTTCAAGGACTACTTGCCCCTCTTCTCCTGTTCCTTGAGGGTACCCTTGGGCATGACGTTGGAGACGGCGTTCTTCTGGATCTGGAGCTGGACCTCATTGGCGACCTCGAGGGTCGCGAAGGTCTCGCCCACCTCGGTAATCCGGCCCAGGGTGCCGCCGCTGGTCACGACCTCATCGCCCTTGGACAGCTCGTCGATCATCTGCCGATGCTCCTTGGCCCGCTTGTTTTGCGGCCGGATCAGCAGGAAGTAGAACAAGGCGATCATGCCTACCAGCAGCAGGACGCTGAACCAGACGTTGGGCTCCTGGGGCGCTTGCTGCTGCGCGTGGGCGGCAGAGATCAGGAAGTCCATAGCGCTCTCCGTATTCAGTCAGTGGATTCGGGCTGCGAGGCCGTCTGCCCGCCGCGTGCCTCGTCGAGCGTGCCCTTGGGCATGACGTTGCTGATCATGTCGCGCTGGACATGCCACTCGACCCCGGGGGCCATCTCGACGCGCACGAACTGCTCGCCGAGGCGGGTGATGCGGCCGAGCTCGCCGCCGCTGACCACCACCTCGTCGCCCTCGCCGAGGTTGTCGACCATCTGCTGGTGCTGCTTCATGCGCTGGCGCTGGGGCCGCAGCAGCAGGAAGTAGAAGACCGCCACGAGCAGGGCCGTAAAGATGAAGAAGAACAGCATATCGCCGCTCTGGCCGCCCTGCTGCTGGGCGTGGGCCGGCGATATGAGCAGATCCATCAGCATGCGCATTCCCCCCTGTGGTCTGTCGGTTAGCGCATCGCCGCCGCCGTCCGGCGGCCCGGGCGCGTGCATTATGTCATACCCCCGGCGGGGTTTGTCCGCGGCGCGCGTAGAAATCCGCCACGAAGGCCGCTAGCGTGCCGTCGCGGATCGCCGCACGCAGCCCGGCCATCAGGCGCTGGTAGTAGCGCAGGTTGTGCAGCGTCGCCAGCCGCGCACCGAGCATCTCGCCGCAGCGATCGAGGTGCTTGAGGTAGGCACGCGAGTGGTTCCGGCACGTATAGCAGTCGCACTCCGGATCGACCGGCGCCGTGTCGGTCCAGTAGCGGCGGTTGCGCAGCCGCACCAGGCCCTGCGAGGTGTAGAGGAAGCCGTTACGGGCGTTGCGCGTGGGGATCACGCAGTCGAACAGGTCCACGCCGCGGCGCACGCACTCCACCAGGTCCTCCGGCTTGCCCACGCCCATCAGGTAGCGGGGCCGATCGGCCGGCAGGCGCGGCTCCAGGTCCTCGAGCACGGCGTCCCGCGCCTCGCGCGGCTCGCCCACCGAGAGCCCGCCGATGGCGTAGCCGTCGAAGCCGATCTGCTGCAGCCCCGCTAGCGAGGCGCGGCGCAGATCGTGGTGGACCCCGCCCTGCACGATCCCGAACAGCGCCGCCGGGCTGTCGCCGTGGGCGCGCCGGCTGCGCTCCGCCCAGCGCAGGGAGAGCTCCATGGAGCGCTGCACCTCGGCCCGCTCGGCCGGATACGGCGGGCACTCATCGAAGATCATGGCGATGTCCGAGCCGAGCGCCCGCTGCACCGCCATGGACTCCTCCGGGCCCATGAAGACTCGCGCGCCGTCCACCGGCGAGCGGAAGTGCACCCCGGCCTCGGTAACCCGCCGCAGTCCGCCCAGGCTGTAGACCTGGAAGCCGCCGGAGTCGGTAAGGATGGGCCCCGGCCAGGCCATGAAGTCGTGCAGGTCGCCGTGGCCGCTGATAATCTCCGTACCGGGGCGCAGCCACAGGTGGAAGGTATTGCCCAGGATGATCGGCGCGCCTACCTCGCGGAGCTCCTCCGGGGTCAGGCCCTTGACGGTGCCGTAGGTGCCCACCGGCATGAACGCCGGGGTCTCGATGCTCCCGCGCGGCAGCTGGAGCCGCCCCCGGCGGGCCGCGCCGTCGCTGGCGAGCCGCTCGAAGCGCAGCGCCCCCGTGTCCGTCGTCGTAGTCGCCTCCCCCACGGGCCGTCTCTCCCCGGTCATGCTGAGGGGAGCAGGATAGCGACGCCGCGGAGACGATGCATCCCGAGCCTGCACGGCCACCGGGGCAGCGCCCTAGCGGCCTGGTGCCGGCGCGAGAGCGCCCGTCTCGGTCACCCCGTCGAAGAAGTCGACCTCACCCGTCGCCAGGCTGTAGGTGGCGCCGAGCACGGCCAGGCCCGCCTCGGCCCGCAGGCGGGCGAGCGCCGGCGCGTCCTGGCGGAGCGTGCGAGCGGCCCGGCGGACATTGTCACGCTCCGCTCGCGCGAGGAGCTCCGCCTCATCCAGGCCCTGCCCGAGCAGCGGCTCCACCGCCGGGCGGACGCCGTCTACGACGGCGCGCAGCCCCTCGCTCGACGGGGGCTGCGACGCCCGCAGGGCCTGCAGCGTAGCGCCGACGGCGCCGCAGGCCGAGTGCCCGAGCACCACCACCAGCCGCACGCCGAGCTGCTCGGCGGCGAACTCGAGGCTGCCGACCTGCGACGGCGCGGCGATATTGCCGGCCACCCGGACGACGAAGAGCTCTCCCAGCCCCTGATCGAAGATCAGCTCCGGCGGCACCCGCGAGTCAGCGCAGGCGAGGACCGCGGCACAAGGGCTCTGCCCCTGCCCTAGCTCCGCGCGCCGCGCGGCGTCGACACGGCCGCTCGGGCCCGCACCCTCCCCCGTAAAGCGCCTGTTGCCCGCGCGCAGCCGGGCCAGGGCCTCCTCTGCTTCCATCGCCTTCGCGCCTCCCCCGGTCGTTGTCGTGTACTTCGCGGCCCAGCACGCCCCGCACCGCGGCCCGGGGCGCGCTAGGCGGCCGCGATGCGGCCGCTGACGATCCAGTGGCGATCGCTCGCTGCCTCCACGGCCAGCTCCTCGAGGCCCGCGGCCTCCAGCTGCGCCCCCACCTCCGCCGGCGTAAAGGCAGCGTGCAGGGAGTTGTAGAAATCTTCACGCAGCACCGGCGGCTCGTCAGCGGCGTAGGCGTCGACGATACCCTGCGCGGCCTCCGGGCTCGACGGCCGGGCGAGGTCCATGACCAGCACGGCGGCCCCGGCCCGGGCGTAGTGGCGGACGGCGGCCCAGAAGGCCATCGGCTCGTGCAGGTGGTGGAGCAGGCTGTTGCTGATCACGGCGTCGTAGCCCGCCTCCAGGAGCTGCAGCGCCTGCAGCGGGCAGCAGACCAGCTCGACCCGCTGGCGCAGGGCCGGCTCGGCGTCCCGCGCCCGGACCGCCAGATCGATCATGGCCGGCGCCCCATCCGTAGCCGTCACGGTCACCGCCGGTGAGCGCCGGGCGAGGCGCAGCGGGATGTCGGCGGGGCCGCAGCCGAGATCGAGCACCCGCCCGGCCGGCTCGCCGAAGCGCGCCACGAAAGACTCGACGAAGCGGCTGTTGGGCTCCTCGAAGTCGGCCCGGGCGTAGGCGAGCGCCTGCTCGCCGCCGTCCATCAGCTCGGGCTCGGGGCTACGCTCCATAGCGCCTCCTCCAGCATAAAGACGTGGGGATCCGTCTCTCCCATCTCGCGCAGTGATCGGGCGAGCTCCACGAGGTAGTCCCGGTTGGGCCCGCTAGGCCCCCGGCAGGTCGCGATCTGGTGGGCCATCTCCGGCACCGGGGCCGGCCCGAGGAAGGCCGGATTATCCGGCGTAGCGATATAGACCAGCGCTCGGTCGGAGCCGCCCTCAAGGAAGCTCAGCTCCGTGGTCAAGCGCAGGTACCCGTTCTGCTCGCGGACATCCAGCGGTCCCAGCGCCTGCGGCGGTATGCGGTAGGCCATCCCGGCACAGCGTGCGCCGGGATCCTCGATGAGGGTAGCCACCCGGCCCGGCGCCTCCGGGGTGCCGCGGTGGTCGTGGGATCCCCGCCAGAGGCGACGTGACCACCCCTCTATAGCCGCCGGGCGCTGCTCCAAGTAAGGGAAGCCCGCCTTGTACAGCAGGGAGCCGTAGCCGAAGAGCCAGAGGCTATCGCGATCGCTGAGGGGCCCGTGCCGGCCCGGGGCAGCAGTGGTATCGGCGCACATGCCGCTATGTTAACAGGCGGCCCGGGATCCCCATCGAGCAGGACGGGCGTACAGGCAGGGCCGGGCCCCGAGCCGCTCGGGGCCCGGCATCTCAGGTAGGAGGCCAGGCAGGCCGAGGGCGGCCGCTACGCCCGACTCACCTCGCGCTCGATGCGCTCGCCGACCTCCTGATCGATATGCCGCCAGTACTCGAAGGCGCGCTGGAGGACCGGCTCGGAGACCCCCTTGCTGAGGTGGCCGGCGACGTTGGCGACGAGCCGCTCCCGCTGGGCGTCATCCATGACCTCGCGCACCAGCGTGTGGGCCTGGCTGAAGTCGTCGTCATCCCGGCGCAGGGTATAGGCGTTGCGCACGGCGTCGCCGCTACCGCCCCAGCTCTCCGCGGGGTTCGTCTCGCCGGTAGCCTCCGGCCCGCCCTTGGTGTTCGGCGCGTAGACCGGATCAGAGACGTTCTGGACACGCATGGCGCCGTCCTTGCTGTAGCTGTGCACCGGCGCCTTGGGGCTGTTGACCGGGATCTGCTTGTAGTTGACCCCCAGCCGGGCGCGGTGGGCGTCGGCGTAGGAGAAGACCCGGGCGAGGAGCATCTTGTCCGGGCTGACACCGATGCCGGGCACCAGGTTGTTGGGCTCGAAGGCGGCCTGCTCGATCTGGGTGTGGTTATCCGTCGGATTCTGGTCCAGGGTCAGGCGGCCGACCTCGATGAGCGGATACTCCTCGTGGGGCCAGACCTTGGTCAGGTCGAAGGGATTGATGCGGTAGCGCTCCGCCTCCTTGAAGGGCATGACCTGGACGTAGAGGGTCCAGCTCGGGTGGTTGCCCTGGTCGATCGCCTGGTAGAGATCGCGCATGTGGTAGTCGCTATCCGCCCCGGCGAGGTGGTCCGCCTCCTCCTGGGTCAGGCACTGGATGCCCTGGTCGGTCTTGAAGTGGTACTTGACCCAGAACTTCTCGCCCTGGGCGTTCACCCACAGGTAGGTGTGGCTGCCGTAGCCGTTCATGTGGCGCCAGGTCCGCGGGATGCCGCGGTCGCCGAAGAGCCACGCCACCTGGTGGGCCGACTCGGGCGACTGCGTCCAGAAGTCCCACTGCATGTCGTGGTCGCGGAGATTGGTGTCCGCGCGCCGCTTCTGGGAGCGGATGAAGTGCTGGAACTTCATGGGGTCGCGGATGAAGAACACCGGGGTATTATTCCCCACCAGGTCGTAGTTGCCCTCGCTGGTGTAGAACTTGATGGAGAAGCCCCGCGGATCCCGCCAGGTATCCGGGCTGCCGCGCTCGCCGGCTACCGTCGAGAAGCGCAGGAGCACGTCCGTCTTGGCGCCCGGCTGGAACAGCGCGGCCTGGGTGTAGGCGCTGACGTCGCTAGTGACCTCAAAGCGGCCGAACGCGCCGCTGCCCTTGGCGTGGGGCTGGCGCTCCGGGATGCGCTCCCGGTTGAAGTTGGCCATCTGCTCGATGAGGTAGTGGTCGTGGAGGACGATGGGCCCGTCCGGCCCGATGGTCAGGGAGTGCTCATCACTGGGGACCGGGGCGCCCCCGTCGGTCGTTGTCGTGGGCTTGTTGTGCTCGTCACCAGCCATAGCCGGTCCTCCTTCCATTATCGGTACAACCGAGCCGGTGGCCTCGGTCACTTTGTCCCACCTATCAAGATAGGACCTCAGCCGCCTGGCTGGCTACCCATGAGCGCCGGCTAGCTGCCCCCTGGCCGGGGCGCATCTGGGCCGGGGCCTCATGGCCACCCGGATCACAGCCACGTCCGCAGCCCATCGACCATCACCGCCAGCGCCGAGAGGGCACAGAGCACCAGGAGGATCGGCCGGATGCGCCCGGCATCCACCCAGCGGTGGAGGTAGCCGGCCAGGAAGACCCCCACCAGCGCCCCGGGCATCACCGCCAGCGCCATCAGCAGCTCCGGCCACGCGAAGTGGCCGAGCAGGGTCATGCCGGCGAGCGAGACCGTCGAGCCGACCAGGAAGTAGCCGCTCAGGTTGGCGCGGATGTGCGGCCCGCGGGCGTGCTGGTAGAGCAGCGCCATCGGCGGCCCGCCCACCGAGGTGGCCGTGCCCATGAAGCCGGACATAAAGCCCGCGGCGAGGAGGCGGTTGCGGGTGGGCGCGATATCCCCGGGCAGGAGGCTGGCGACGACCCCGAGCAGGACCGCCGTACCCAGCAGCACGGAGAGGACCTCCTGCGGGGCAGTGGCCAGCAGCCAGAACGCCGCCACCATGCCCGGCATGCGGCCGATGACGGCGCTGCCCAGCTCGCCGATGGCCAGCCCGGCGCGGTTGCGCCAGACAATGATCGCGGAGATCACCATGGCCACGCACAGCACCGGCGCAGGGATGAAGGCCGGCTCGATGAGGAACAGCAGCGGCGCGGCGAAGATGGCCAGGCCGAAGCCCAGCGCCCCCTGCAGGAGGCTGCCGATGGCCACCAGCAGCGAGGCGATAGCGATCTCCACGGGCGATAGCGGCAATGCGGCCTCCGTCGACGCTTGCTCAGGGGCGCGGGAGTCTACCATCCCCACGCCGGCTGGTGCGGTTTGACGCCGCACATGGTTCCAACTGCAGATAAGAATGATTATTGTTCATGAACCATTCTCATCCGCACCCAAAGGAGCGATCGCCATGCGTAAGCAGGGAGCTGCAATCCTGCTCGCCGTCACTGCCAGCAGCGCCTCACAAGCGGAGGAGACCCTCGACACCATCGAGATCCAGGCCCGACAGGACCCCCCGGAGCAGGGGGAGCTCAAGGATGTCATTACCCAGACCGAGGTGGTGACCGAGGAGCGCATCGAGCGCAAGCAGGCGGACAACCTCTCGGAGGCGATCGCCAACGAGCCCGGCGTGGACGTCAGCAACGAGTGCTCGATGTGCGCCATCAAGCGCGTCCGGCTCAACGGCCTCAACGGCGAGCACACGACGGTGCTGGTGGACGGGGTACCCATGCACTCCACCGTGTCCAGCTACTACGGCATGGACGCCGTCACCGCAGCGGGGATCGAGCGCATCGAGATCGCCCGGGGGGCCGGCCCCTCGCTAATCGCCCCGGAGGCCATCGGCGGCACGGTCAATATCATCACCAAACAGCCCGAGCGCGACAGCCTCTCCGTCGATATCAGCGGCGGCGAGCACGGCGAGCGCCGGGCCGCGGTCGTCGGGACCGCCGTCTCCGACGGCGGCGCGAGCCGGGCCATGATCGCGGCACAGTCCAATGAGCAGGACCAGGTCGATGTCGACGGCAACGGCGTCAGCGAGAACCCGCGCCGAGAGAATCAGTCCGTCACGGCCAAGCTCGCCCACGACGTCACCGAGCAGGACACCGTGAGCCTGCGCGTGGCGCGCTTCAGCTCCACCACCGTCGGCGGCCCCACCGGCATCGACCGCCACGAGGCGGTGCGCTCGGAGGGCGACGGCTCGGGTAGCGACAGCGCGGATCTATTCGCCCGGGGCGACGTGCGCAACGCCTACACCGGCGAGCCCTGGGAGACCCTGGAGGTCATCGACACCGAGCGCGAGGAGTACACCGTGCGCTGGAAGCGCCGGCTGCCTGATACCGCCGGCGATCTCCAGATCACCGGCAGCTGGGTCGAGCACGAGCAGGACTCCTACTACGAGGGCTTCGACTACGCCAACGAGGACCGCACAGGCTTCCTGGACCTGCGCTACAGCCGCGCCCTGGGGAGGCACCACTTCGCCACCGCCGGCGTCGACTACAAGAACGAGCGCCTGCGCTCCGAGTCCGCCGCAGTGGCGGCCGACCCCGATATCGACGGCGACGACTTCGACCACCGCGACCTCGGCGTCTACCTCCAGGACATCTGGACCCCGCGGCGCGGCCTCGAGATCAAGCTCGCCGGGCGCGTGGACAATATCACCACCAACTGGACGGAGAAGAAGGCCGAGGGCGACGAGATCGACAAGACCCTCATCGCGCCCCGCGCCCACGTGCTCTGGGACCACTCGGAACACTGGTCCTCCCGCTTCGCGGCGGGCCGCGGCTACCGCACCCCGCTGACCTTCTTCGAGTCCGAGCACGGCATCCTCGAGGAGGGCTTCGACGTCGCTATCGACGAGGTGGAGACGTCGCGCTCGGGCAGCTACGCGCTGAGCTACAAGGATGAGGGCTTCGCGACCACCGGCTCGGTCGCCCATACCCGCGTCGAGGACCTGGCCTTTATCGATGACAGCGGGAAACGCCCCACGCTGCGGAACGCCGACACCACGGTGGCGGTGACCACGCTCGACCTGACCGCCGGCATCGAGCTCAACGACCACTGGCGCCTCGACGCCAGCGCCGTGCACTTCGCGTACGGCAGCGATTACCAGGACACCTTCTCCGTCGCCCCTGTGGAGGACCGCCTCCGGCTCGAGGCCCACTACGAGCGCGGCCCCTGGCAGCTCGACGGCACCGTGACCTGGGTGGGCTCCAGGGACCTGGCGGACTACGGCTACGACGACCGCTACAACGACGCCGCTCTCACCGACCCCAAGGAGACCGACGCGCCGTCGTACGCCACCATCGACCTCAAGGCGAGCCGGCAGCTCGGCGAGACCTTCACCGCCTACGTGGGCGTGGACAACCTCCTCGACTACACCCAGACCGACGACGGGGTGTCACCGCTGTTCTTCGAGGAGAGCGGCGGGGAGCCAGCCTACGACGTGGGCCATATCTACGGGCCGCTGCGGGGGCGGGTCACCTACGCCGGGCTGCAGGCGGAGTTCTGAGGCCGCTCGCCGGGGCCGCCTCCAGCGCCGCCAGGTACTCGCGCACCACCCGCGTCTGGACGCGGCCCCCGGGCCGCTCACCCCGGTGCAGTGCCGCGCCGGCCGCGGCGGAGCACGCCGGCTGCGCCTCGGCGACGAACCGCGAGGCCGTCGCCCCGCGGGGATCGAAGCGCTCGGCCCGGCCGCTGCTCAGGGCCCGCTCCAGGCGTGGATCCTGGGGGTGGATCAGGTAGAGCCGCTCCTGCGCCCGGGTGACGGCCACGTAGAAGAGGCGCCGCTCCGCCTCCAGGGCCGCGGCGCCGGCCTCGGCACCGCCATAGGGGAAGGCGCCCTCGGCCAGGCCGGGGATGATGACCACCGGCCACTCCAGCCCCTTCGCCCGGTGGATCGAGGTGACGCGCACCGCATCCTCCGGCGGCGCCTCCTGCCACTGCGCCGAGCGGGCGATCAGCGCATCGCAGCGCTCCAGGAACTCGGCCACGCCCCAGCCGCCGCCGGTGGCGAACCGGCGGAGGGCGTCCACCGTCATGATCCGGTCCGCGGCCGTCTCGGCGCTCGTCGAGCCGCTTTCCAGGGCCTCGTAGAGCGCCAGCTCCCCGACGATCTCGTCGAGGACGTGGGCCACCAGATCGTCGCCGCCGAAGCGGCTGATCGCCTCCAGGGCGGCGACCCGCCCGCGCAGGCGCTTGCCCTTCCAGGCCGGCAGGTCCCCGGCCGCCTCGGCCAGGCAGCGGCCTACCGCGAGGCGGCTCTCGGCGCACCGCCGAGCGATGTCCTGGGCCTCCTGGCGGCGCAGGCCGGCCACCGGCAGCATCAGCATCTCGGTGAGCAGGCCGGCCATACCGGTGCCGTCGGGCAGCGGCTCGGCCAGGCAGCCGGCCGCGTGGCGCAGGTAGCCGAGCAGGGCGCGGATCTCGCGGCGCTGGAACAGCCCCGCCCGCCCCTCCAGGCGCAGCGGCACCCCGGCCTCGAGCAGCTCCAGCTCCAGCGGCGCAGCCAGGCTGTACAGGCGTACCAGCGCCGCCACATCCGCCAGCCGGCCGCCTGCCTCCTGATGGGCCGTGATGATGCGCCGGTAGAGCTCCGGGTCGTGATCCGCGTAGCGGTGGACCGCGGTGGCCGGATTGTCCGGGACGGCGAGGCAGAGCTTGCCGTCGCGCTGGCGGTTGCGGACCACGGAGTGGTTGCCGAGCAGGGCCACGGCGTGGCCGAAGCGGAAGGTGTGCGGCAGCGTATAGCTCGCCGCGCCGGGGAAATCCGCGTCGAAGCGGCGGACGATGTACGCGGGCCGCGCCCCGCGCCACTGGTAGACGCACTGATCCGGATCGCCGACCGCCATCACCGCGGCACGGTTACCGGCGATGCAGCGGATGAGCTGCTGCTGCGCCTCGTTGATGTCCTGATACTCGTCGAGGATCAGGTGGTCGAAGTGGTTGCGGAAACGCCGCGCCAGGGCGCTGTCGGCGAGCAGCGCCTGCACCGGCTCGTGGACCAGGTCGCCGAACAGCCGCACGCCCTGCTCGTCGCGCAGGGCCTCGAAGTGGTGGTAGGCGTACAGGTGGCGCCGCGGCGGCCGCTCGCCGAGCAGCTCGGCGGCCTCCTCGTAGACCTGCTCGGGATCGCGGGTGTCGGCCTTGACGACGTCGACGAAGGCGCGGAAGGTCGCCACCTCGTCGTCCTCCACGGCAGGGCGCTCCTCGCTGCCGTCGACGGCCGCCTCCAGGGCGCTGCGGGCGAGCCGGTGGCCCACCCAGTCGGCGGTCTCCAGGCGCCGGCGCGGCACCACTCCCTCCGCCTCCAGGCGCTGGAGGAGGCGATACCCCGCGCCGTGGAAGGTCTGCACCGGCACCTCGGCCGCCAGACCCGCCTCACGGATAGCGGCGGCGAGGCGCTGCTCGAAGTCCTCGCGGGCCGAGCGATTGAACATCAGCACCCGGATCCGCGCCGGATCCGCGCCGCGGCGCAGCAGGGCCACGACCCGGGCGACCAGGGTGGCTGTCTTCCCGGAGCCGGCGGCAGCGCTGACCCGCGCGTGGCCCGTCTCGTGGTCGATGACCTGGCGTTGGGCGGCCGTGAAGGCCACGGCCTAGCGCGGCGTCAGGATCAAAACGAGGAGCGGCACCGCCCTCCTCGACCACAGGGTTTGCCTTGCGACCAAGAGGCACCTCCACCGGATAGCGTGACAAGACCGCGGCAGGGGCCGCGACGGGGCCGACAGTATAAAGGCTCCAGCGACGGTGCGGACCCCCCGAGGGGCCAGCCCCCTGCGCGCCCCGATAGCCCTGCGCGATCAGCCCGGACCCCGGCTGCTGCACGGCCAGCCCCCTGCGCGCCCCGATAGCCCGCACCGGCCCATCTCCGGACCGTAGCGTGGCTGCGAAGGGCTGCATCCGCCGCCAGCCCGTGCAGCTGATAGGATAGGATCGCCATGAGCGAGCCGATCGCGGAGCGCATCCGGGCGGTGGAGGCCGCCACCGCCGACTGGTGGGCCCATCTCGTCGCCACCTACCCCGGGCTGCAGAGGGCCCCGGTCCCGGCGGTGGCGTGGCTGCGCCGCGGCGCCACCGCCGGCCGGGCCGACTTCCAGCGCTGGCTGGTGGCCTTCAACCGCCCCATGCTCGAGCGCGACGACGGCTACCGGATCATCCTGCCGGAGACCGTCGTCCACGAGCTCGCCCACCTGGCCGCCTTCCGGCTCCACGGCAGCCGGGGCCACGACGCCGCCTGGCGCGGGGTCATGGCGCGCATGGGGATCACCCCGCAGCGGACCCACGACCTGGATGTCACGGGCCTGCCGGGCGTGCAGCGGCGCTGGCGCTACCGCTGCGCCTGCGGCGAGGCGCAGCTGACCACCACCCGGCACAACCGCATCCAGCGCGGCACGCAGGCCTACCGCTGCACCCGCTGCGGCGAGCGGCTCGTCCGCGTCGCCGAGGACGGCAGCGGCTAGATGAGCAGCATGGCGTCGCCGTAGCTGAAGAAGCGGTACTCGGCGGCAACAGCGTGCCGGTAGGCGTCCATCACGGCCCCGTAGCCGCCGAAGGCGCTGACGAGCATCAGCAGCGTGGACTCCGGCAGGTGGAAGTTGGTGAGCAGGGCGTCGGTCACGCGGAAGCGGTACCCCGGCGTGATGAAGAGCTGCGTCTCGCCGCTGAACTGCTCCAGCTCACCACCTGCCGCGGCGCTCTCCAGGGCGCGGACGACGGTGGTGCCCACCGCCACCACCCGGCCGCCGCGCTCGCGGGCAGCGTTCACGGCCGCAACGGTCCCGGCGCCGACCTCCAGGCGCTCGGCGTGCATGACGTGGGCGCTCAGGTCCTCGCTCGCCACCGGCGCGAAGGTCCCGGCCCCCACGTGCAGGGTCACGTAGCTCGTCGCCACGCCCATGCGGTGCAGCCGCTCGAGCATGGCGTCATCGAAGTGCAGCCCCGCCGTGGGCGCGGCCACCGCCCCGGGGCGCTGGGCGAAGACGGTCTGGTAGCGCTCGCGATCCTCGGCGTCGTCCTCGCGGCGGATATACGGCGGCAGCGGCACGTGGCCGACGCGCTCCAGGTAGTCCCAGAGGCGCTCGCTCAGCCCGCGGAGCTGCAGCCGGAAGAGGCGCCCCTCGCGGCCGACGACCTCGGCGCCGACGCCCTCGGGCAGCTCGATCACCGCACCGGGCCTCGGCGCCCGGCTCGCCCGCAGGTGGCAGAGCAGCGCCCCGGCGTCCGGATCCACCACGCGCTCGATGAGGACCTCCACCCGACCGCCGGTGGCCTTGACCGCCGCCAGGCGGGCCGGGATCACCCGGGTATCGTTGAGCACCAGCAGGTCGCCAGGCCGCAGGTAGGCGGGGAGGTCAGTAAAACGCTGATCCGCCAGCGCACCGCTATCCCGCTGCAGGACCAGCATGCGGCTGGCCGTGCGCCGCTCGGGCGGCCGGTGCGCGATCAACCGCTCCGGCAGCTCGTAGTGGAAGTCGCTGCGTCGCCACTCGGTCACGTCCAGCCCCCTCGCTCGGCCCACGGGCCCCCGCGCGCCCTGCGCCGCACGGCGGAGCGATAATCTACGCGGCTCGAGGCAACCCTCACAAGGCGGCGGGCCTGCCGGGGCGTCCCTTGCAGGCGCAGGCGGCTGCTCCCCGGCTGGCCGCAGTGCGCAGTCGTGGTAGAATCCGCCCCGGTAAGCCGGGATGGCGGAATCGGTAGACGCGCTCGACTCAAAATCGAGTGGGCATAGCCCGTGTGGGTTCGAGCCCCACTCCCGGCACCACGCGCCCCGAGCAGGCCGCAGACCCAAGGCGGTCGGCTACCGGGCATCACCCCCCACCTACACCGGCTGGTGGCCGCTGCCGCCCGCGCAGGCCGGCGAGGCCGATCACCCTAAGAGGCTGGCCCGGCCCAGACCCCGACCTCACGGAGCTCTTCGGAGCCCTCCAGTAGCGCGGTGAAATCGGCAGGCCTGAGTGGTAGGGACAGGCCGAACCCCTGCGCGCGGACGCACCCGAGCTGCACCAGCAGAGACCGCTGCGCCTCGGTCTCGACGCCCTCGGCCA
This sequence comes from uncultured Ectothiorhodospiraceae bacterium, assembly GCA_913055575.1. GTDB lineage: Bacteria > Pseudomonadota > Gammaproteobacteria > Nitrococcales > Halorhodospiraceae > Halorhodospira. Next base: position 5,684 of record CAJXLI010000029.1, on the reverse strand, counting down.
AGACCCGCATATGGAGCGCCTTACTCAGGGCAACGATGCCCCACAAGAGCGCTTGGGCGTGATCGGATGCCTCGACCCCGGCGATGAAGCTCCGGTCGATCTTCAGCGCCTGCAAGGGATAAACCTGGAGATAGGACAGCGCGCTGTAGCCGGTGCCAAAGTCATCCAGGGACCATTGGATATCGCAGTCACGGATGGTATCGAACACCGCCCGGAGGCCGGGGCGCGAGTCCAGCAGCTCCGACTCCGTGATCTCCAGCTCCAGGTACGACGCCGGATAGCCCGTGCGCGCCAGGATCTCCTGGACGACCGTGACCAGACGCTCGGAGCGCAGCTGGCGAGGCGAGAGATTGACCGCCATGGTCAGCCTGTGACCTGCATCGTGCCACGCCTTGGCCTGCCCGATCGCCTCAGCCAGCGCCCACTCGCCTACACGCTCGATCAGCCCCGTATCCTCCAGCAGCGGGATGAACGAGGCCGGGGAGATGATCCCCCGCTCCGGGTGCTGCCAGCGCAGCAGCGCCTCCGCGCCCACGACCTCGCCGGAGGTGAGATCGAACTGCGGCTGGTAGACCAGGAAGAACTCCCCCTGCTCCAGCGCGCGGTAGAGGTCCGCCTCCAGGTTCAGCTGCTCGCGCAGGCGGACGTTGACCGACGGATCAGAGAAGGAGACCACCCGCCCCTCGCGAGGGGCCTCGCTCAAGGCGGACTCCGCCTGGCTGACCAGGGTCGCCACCTCCTCGCCGTCCTCCGGGGCAGTCGCGACGCCGGCGCGGGCTCGGACGATGAGATCCGACCGCTGCTCGGTAAGGTCGGCCTCCAGGCCCATGAGCAGCTCCTGGACGAACGCCGCGAGGCGAGGCTCCGTGCGCTGCACTCCCTCAAAGGCGAGCAGGAAGCGCCCAGTACCACCGCTACCCAGGATGGCGGACTGGCCCATGAGCCGCTCCTGGAGGCCGTCCGAGGCTCGCTGGAGGAGGCCCTCGCCTACCTCGTCGCCGTAGACCTGGAACACCTGGTCGAGCTGGGATACATCGATGGCGACCAGGGCTAGGCGGGTGCCGGCGCGCCGGTTCCTCTCCAGGGCATCCTCGAGCAGACGCAGGGTGTAGCGGCGCTCGGGCAGCCCGGTCAGCGGGCTGAAATTGGCGTAGTAGTGGATGCGCTCCTGCTCGGCCCGGCGCTGCTCCGTGACGTCGACTCCCACCCCCTGCAAGTGGGTCAGCTCGCCGTCCTCATCGAAGAAGCCCCGCCACGTCCAGCGGACCCAACGCTGCTCCCCCGAGGCATCGGGGAGGCAGTTCTCATGCTGCTGCAGTGGCGCCTCCGGCGTCACGGCAGCCAGCTGCCTCCGGGCCGCCTCTTGCTGCGCCGGATCGAGCATCTCCAGCCAGCGCACGCCCTCGAGGGCCTCGGGCTCGGTGCCGAAAAAGGCCGCCAGGCCCCGATTGGCGAAGGTGATGGTGCTATCGGGCAGGAAGCGCTCGACCATCAAGGGGTGGTTCTCCACCAGATCCCGGTAGTGGGCCTCCCGCGCCGCGAGGGCCTGCTCGGCAAGCCACTGCTGGGTCAGGTCTCGCTGAACAGCGACAAAGTAGTCCGTCGCCTCGCCATCCAGGGAGACAGGGGCAACGGCCCAATGGAGCCGGTAAGGCGTGCCGTCCTTGCGGTAGTTCCAGGTCTCGCCCTCGAAGCGCTCGCCGTTCTCGAGGTTCCGCCGGAGGCGGTCGAGCTCGGCCCGATCCGTGGCCGGCCCCTGGAGCAGGCGGGGCGTCTGCCCGATCGCCTCCTCGGCGGTATAGCCGGTCAGCCGTGTAAAGGCGGGATTGACGAAGATGATCCGCGGCCCCTCGTCCGTTTCCAGCTCGGCCGTGGTTACGACGATGGGCTCCATCGCCTGATCGATAGCCGCTCGGAGCAGGGTGGGCTCGGCTGCTAGATCCATAGACGAGAGGGCTTAATGAGGCCAGGGTTATCCGGAGGATAGCAGTCACGGGTCGCCGGATCGACGAGATATACCCTCCTTGGCCAGACTCCAGAGACCCCTGGCCTAAACGCCCCGTCTGGCAGGCAGCACACCTGGATCCGAGCGGATACCGTGGTCGCCACTGGAGCGCGTTTACCACCAGAATTACCGCTTGCTTGGTGGACCCGCAACCTAGCCAGCATCTAGGCGTTGAAAGGTCTATCCCCGCGGGCGTGGGGGAACCATGGCCGCCCTCTCCCTGGCGGTCACGGTAGAGGGCCTATCCCCGCGGGCGCGGGGGAACCTCCTTGCTGCCGTCCGAGCAGCCGCAAAAGTAGGGCCTATCCCCGCGGGCGCGGGGGAACCCATGGGTAATGAGCTCTCGGCTGGGATCGTCCAGGCCTATCCCCGCGGGCGCGGGGGAACCGCGATCTGGCGCAGCACCCTGGAGCCGGGAGCCGGCTTATCCCCGCGGGCGCGGGGGAACCCCGAAGCGTTGCCGTTTGCCCAGCGCCCACACCGGCCTATCCCCGCGGGCGCGGGGGAACCGCTGACGCAGACAATCCCAAGGCTGCAGCCGCAGGCCTATCCCCGCGGGCGCGGGGGAACCGCATTTTCGCAGTCCCAAAAGCCAAGCTCAGAAGGCCTATCCCCGCGGGCGCGGGGGAACCGGCGCTGACGTACTCGACCAATACTTTAATCAGGGCCTATCCCCGCGGGCGCGGGGGAACCGGCGCCCCGCAGATCGGCTCCCCGCAGGTCGGAGGCCTATCCCCGCGGGCGCGGGGGAACCCGTAGCCCCGGATGTCGAAGACGACAGCCAAGAGGCCTATCCCCGCGGGCGCGGGGGAACCGACGCCTCGCGGCTCTTGGGGATACTCCCCTTGGGCCTATCCCCGCGGGCGCGGGGGAACCGGCGCGATGGTCGTCGCAGCGTCGCCTACCGTAGGCCTATCCCCGCGGGCGCGGGGGAACCCAACGCCGGTGGGCGAGTTTTCGTCCTCGATCAGGCCTATCCCCGCGGGCGCGGGGGAACCGCCTTGTTTTTGTTGACGAGGCGGGTGAGGCCGGGCCTATCCCCGCGGGCGCGGGGGAACCATACATCCAGCTTACCGAGTTCTCTTTCGATTCGGCCTATCCCCGCGGGCGCGGGGGAACCTCGCCCCTGCCCATCCAGGACGAAGTCTCCCTGGGCCTATCCCCGCGGGCGCGGGGGAACCTTCTGAGATGGTTCATTACAGCTACTCCTATGGGGCCTATCCCCGCGGGCGCGGGGGAACCTCGAGTGTATTCCACCCTATACCCACACCGTGGGGCCTATCCCCGCGGGCGCGGGGGAACCCGCCCGAACATCGCCACGCGGTGCCAAGTCACGGGCCTATCCCCGCGGGCGCGGGGGAACCTTCGTTTATCTTAGGTTCTATAGTAAGCGGCAGTGGCCTATCCCCGCGGGCGCGGGGGAACCCGGTACTTTTGAGGCCGTGAATGAGGATAGCGGGGCCTATCCCCGCGGGCGCGGGGGAACCTTGGGGGAGAGGAAAACAACCTTCGAAATCAGGGGCCTATCCCCGCGGGCGCGGGGGAACCGGCGCTCTTCGTGCGCTCGGTCATTGCGTCGAGGGCCTATCCCCGCGGGCGCGGGGGAACCATAACCTGCTCGTTCGGCTCGCTGGCTCCCGCGGGCCTATCCCCGCGGGCGCGGGGGAACCGCATCGGAGTGCAGCTACCGCTTCTACCCTATCGGCCTATCCCCGCGGGCGCGGGGGAACCCGACAGCGGCCCCGCGGACCAGATGCGCACTACGGCCTATCCCCGCGGGCGCGGGGGAACCACGTTCCTGCGGGCTCTGGAGCGGGCAGGGCGAGGCCTATCCCCGCGGGCGCGGGGGAACCCGATAAAAACTGCAGCGAAGCCTAAAAGTGTTGGGCCTATCCCCGCGGGCGCGGGGGAACCAAAACTGTGGCAATGTCTGCCGGGGCGTGGACGGGCCTATCCCCGCGGGCGCGGGGGAACCTCAGCGCAGCACCGAGAAGCGCACGCTGCGGCAGGCCTATCCCCGCGGGCGCGGGGGAACCATCGCGGTCATCGAGGGGCTCGGGCTGTTTGTGGGCCTATCCCCGCGGGCGCGGGGGAACCCGCCGAAGACGACTGGGCCATGACGCTGTCCGGGGCCTATCCCCGCGGGCGCGGGGGAACCTACAGAATGGCCCCAATGCCGCCCACGGGTGGTGGCCTATCCCCGCGGGCGCGGGGGAACCTGCGCCAGGTTGACGCCGTTCACGCTCTGCGTGGGCCTATCCCCGCGGGCGCGGGGGAACCTTCCGGCCAGCTTCCTTCCCCTGAGTAGACGGCGGCCTATCCCCGCGGGCGCGGGGGAACCATTAGTTAGATCCCAGGCGTAAAGATTTGTAAAGGCCTATCCCCGCGGGCGCGGGGGAACCGGTTATGGCTATTGGATGCGCCCGCGGTGGATGGGCCTATCCCCGCGGGCGCGGGGGAACCTCGGGGGCCTGTCGCAGCCCGTGCACGGCTAAAGGCCTATCCCCGCGGGCGCGGGGGAACCGATATATACTGCCTCAGCGGGTTCCCCCTCATTGGCCTATCCCCGCGGGCGCGGGGGAACCCACGTCCCCGGTAGCTGCAATGGTGTCGTCTACGGCCTATCCCCGCGGGCGCGGGGGAACCCGTTGCAGCTCGATAGTCGTCGCAGTAGTGTCAGGCCTATCCCCGCGGGCGCGGGGGAACCACAGAACCGACGGCCACCACGGCGGTCCAGAGAGGCCTATCCCCGCGGGCGCGGGGGAACCCGTTACAAAAGCCGCTGTAATCATATCTCGATAGGCCTATCCCCGCGGGCGCGGGGGAACCGCGCGTTTCGTCAGCTTGTGATCCGAGACTACGGGCCTATCCCCGCGGGCGCGGGGGAACCAGTGGGGTGTATGAGCGGTCTATGCGGATCATGGGCCTATCCCCGCGGGCGCGGGGGAACCCCGATGAGCACAAAAGACTGGCCTGCGGCAAGCGGCCTATCCCCGCGGGCGCGGGGGAACCCGAAACGGCCCCGCTAATACGGGGCCGATTTTAGGCCTATCCCCGCGGGCGCGGGGGAACCATTGGCTGATTACGCAGGCGGCGTTCACGCAGGGGCCTATCCCCGCGGGCGCGGGGGAACCTTGATACGCAGGGAGTGTGCCGTCTCGGAGCCAGGCCTATCCCCGCGGGCGCGGGGGAACCACCAGTGCGGCGCTTGCCGTAGATGGTGGAGCAGGCCTATCCCCGCGGGCGCGGGGGAACCCGCAGTCGGGTCTGGATCAGTATGGGCCCTTAAGGCCTATCCCCGCGGGCGCGGGGGAACCGGGCAATCCGCGGGCGGCCGGACGCAGTACGCGGGCCTATCCCCGCGGGCGCGGGGGAACCTATTCCTCGGTCGTCTTACTACCCTTGCTCAAGGGCCTATCCCCGCGGGCGCGGGGGAACCCGGCATCGCGCTCGCGTGCTAGCTGCTCCCTGGGGCCTATCCCCGCGGGCGCGGGGGAACCCTCCCCTAATCTAGCGGCGGAAACTGCCGGGCGGGCCTATCCCCGCGGGCGCGGGGGAACCGGTAGCGCAGGGCATCCATGGTAACGAGATCGAGGCCTATCTGTTGCGACCTGCGTGATCATATACCGCCAAGGAGTTATGCTCTGTTCCAGGCCCGGTTGGCGTTGCAGGAACTGGG
>CAJXLI010000028.1 GCA_913055575.1 uncultured Ectothiorhodospiraceae bacterium | reverse complement strand
AGCACCATCGTCGCCAAGCTCTTCCTCAACCGCGGCGACGGCATCGCCCTGGTCTACGGCACGGTGATGCGCAACCTCTCCATCGCCCTCGCCGTGGCCATGCAGACCTTCGGCGGCGACGCCGCGCTGGTCATCGCCCTGGCCTACATCATCCAGGTGCAGGCCGCCGCGTGGTACGTGCGCTTCTCGCCGGCTATCTTCGGCGAGGCCGAGGAGGCAGACGAGCTCGTCCAGGCCCGCGGCATGGAGACCACCGAGGAGGGCGCCAAGCTGCAGATGGACGTCTACGAGGACGACCAGGCGCTCTACGTGGTCGCGGAGCTGCCAGGCCTGGCCGAGCAGGATGTGGCGGTCCACTACGACGTGTGCAAGGGCGTGCTCCACCTGTCCGGCCATAAGCACCCGGCGCCGGCGGACCTGCCCGTCAGCACGGAGCAGGACACGGGCCAGGCCCAGGCCCACCTCGCGGAACGCTCCCACGGCACGTTTGAGCGCCGCGTGCAGCTCCACACGGCGGCCCAGGAGCGGCGCATCAGCGCGACCATGCACCAAGGCATGCTGACGGTGACCCTGCCCAAGGCCCAGCAGGCCGAGGAGCTGGAGCGCATCGAGCCGATCCCGGTCAACGGCGCAACCCCCGCCGGAGGGACTGCGTCCGCCGAGAACAGCCAGCACGCCACATAAGCTATACTTAGTAGTCTCATCATCGCTGAGGCCCCGTGCGTACGGGGCCTCAGCGTCTCCGGCCCGCTAACCGTAGGAGGCGCGATGTACAACGACTGGAACGAGACCGCCAACGAGCTCTCCAAGCTCTTCCAGGAGGTCCGCAAGGGGCACCCCGAGGTCGCCAAGGGCTTCTCGAGCCTCGCCCAGGCCGCCTCGGCCGAGGGGGCACTGACCAGCAAGGACAAGGAGCTCATGGCCGTCGCCATCGCCATCACCACCCACTGCGAGGGCTGCATCGCCTTCCACACCAAGGCCGCCGCCAAGCAGGGCGCGAGCCGCGACGAGATCATCGAGACCATCGGCCTGTGCATCTACATGGGCGGCGGGCCCGCACTCGCCTACGGCGCCCAGGCCCTCGAGGCGTTCGACCAGTTCAGCAGCGGTACCGGCGACGCTTGAGCGAGGGCGGCGCATTGCTTGATACTCATCAATGGATCGATTTACTGTAGGAGGGATGGAGCTGAATCGGATCCCGCTCCTTCGCGATCCAGTCTTGATGCCGACATGCCGGATAAGATGCAGAGACGGAAGCTCTTCGAGCAGTTCGCCAGCGTAGCCAAGGCCCTGGGGCACGAGTACCGGCTGGAGCTCCTGGAGCTGGTGGCCCAGGGCGAGCGCAGCGTCGAGGCCCTGACGCGGCTAACCGGCCTGCCGGTCGGCAGCGTCTCCCAGCACCTGCAGCAGCTCCGCCGGGCAGGGCTGGTCACGGCGCGCAAGGAGGGCAAGTACGTCTACTACACCCTGGCGGACGACCAGGTCCTGACCTTGCTCGCCGCGCTGCGCAGCGTCGCCGAGCGTAATGTCGCCGAGGTCCGCCGGCTCACGGAGCAGTACTTCGAGGGCGATGAGGCGCTCGATGTGCTCTCCTCCCAGGAGCTGCTCGAGCAGCTACGCGCCGGTACGGTCACCCTGCTCGATGTGCGCCCCCCGGAGGAGTACGAGCACGGCCACCTGCCCGGGGCGATCAACATCCCCGTCGATGAGCTGGAGGCCCGGTTCCAGGAGCTCCCCGAGGATCAGCAGATCGTCGCCTACTGCCGCGGCCCGTACTGCGCTCTCGCCTCGGACGCCGTCCAGCGCCTGCAGCAGCGCGGCGTCAAGATCGCCCGTCTCGACGAGGGCTATCCGGAGTGGAAGGCCGAGGGGCTGCCCACGCAGGAGCCCACCGAGTGAGCCGCCTGGTGGCGGCCGCCCACCGGCAAGCCGTCCCGCGCGTGCGCAGCCGTATCGCCCCGCGGGCAGGTCAGCCTCCGGGCCCCGAGGGGCGCCGCACATAGGCGGTGACACCCCGGATACGCACCACCGTAACGACCTCGCCGGCGCGCAGCTCGGCGCCGTCGGTGGCGCGGGCCGGGAACGTCTCGCCGTGGACCTGCACGCCCAGCCCCAGCCCTCGGGGCACGACGACGCCCTGCTCGCCGCCGTAGGACTGCGCCGGCGCGACCGCCCGGCGGCGGCCGCCTGCGAGGCGGAAGGCGACGGCGTAGCAGGCCGGCAGGAGCACCAGGGTGCTGGCCAGGTAGGTCACGAGCTGGTAGCCGCCGCCTAGCGCCGGCATGGCGGCCGTCACCACCGCCAGGAGCAGGGCCGAGACCGCCAGATCGACCAGGAGCTGGGGGCCGCCGAGCAGCGCCAGGGTGAGCAAAAGCCCGACGCCGAGCAGCAGCCACAGCCACGCGGATTCAGGCATCACCGAGCCTCCCGCTGCTGCCGCCCTGCCAGCCTGCTCGTCTCATCCATGGCCATTCAGGTACCCTATATCTCCCGTATACGGCGCCCAGCGAGAGCAGGCGCCCGCTCGCGATCCAGACTACCGATGCCCCGAATCGGCCCGCTGTCCAGTATTGGCCTCCTCCTCGGCACGCTGCTCTTCGCCTTCTCCCTGACGCCGAGCCTCGTCCCCCGCCCCCTCGTCTTCCAGGGGATCATCGCCGGCCTGTCGCTCGCCACAGGCTACGCCATCGGCAGCGGGCTGAGCGCCCTCTGGGCGTACCTGGGGCTGCCGGGGCTGACCGGCCGCGCCCGCCGCCTCGCCTGCTGGGCGGCCGGGGGCGCTTCAGCGCTGATCGCGGCCGCCTTCATGTGGCAGGCACCCGGATGGCAGGACGCTGTGCGCGCGCAGATGGGCATGGCATCCGCCGGCGGCGTGCACCCGATCGGGGTGGCCGCCATCGCCGCAGCGATCTTCACCACCGCCCTGGCGCTGGCCCGGCTGTTCCGGCAGACCTTCCGCCTCCTGGCGCGACGGCTACAGCCCTTCGTTCCGCCGCGGGTATCGAGCCTGCTCGGCATCGCGGTCTCGCTGCTCCTGTTCTGGGGCTTCATCGACGGCGTCCTGGTCAACCTGGCGCTGCGCGCCGCCGACCGCTCCTACCAGGAGGTGGACGCGCTCATCGACAGCGAGCACGAGCGCCCCGAGGTCCCCGTGCGCACCGGCAGCCCCATCTCCCCGGTAGCGTGGCAGGACCTGGGCCGGCAGGGGCGGAGCTTCGTCGCCTCGGGGCCGCAGAAGGCGGAGCTGGAGGCCTTCCTCGGCGAGGCGGCCCGGACGCCCATCCGTATCTACATCGGCCTCAACGCCGCCGAGACCCCCGAGGCGCGGGCCCGGCTCGCCCTGCGGGAGCTGCGGCGCACGGACGCCTTCGAGCGCTCCGTCCTGGTCCTCGCCACCCCCACGGGCAGCGGCTGGATCGACCCCGGCGCCGTCAACGCGGTCGAGTACCTCCACCGCGGCGATACCGCCACCGTTACCGCGCAGTACTCCTACCTGCCCAGCCCCCTGGCGCTGATGGTCGAGGGCGAGTACGGCGTCGCGACCGCCCGCGCCCTCTTCGAGACGGTCTACGGCCACTGGACGGGACTGCCCGAGGCGGAGCGCCCGGCGCTCTACCTCCACGGGCTGAGCCTCGGGGCGCTCCACTCCGACCGCTCCTTCGACGTCTACGACATCGTCCAGGACCCCTTCGACGGCGTCCTGTGGAGCGGCCCGCCGTTCCGCAGCGAGACCTGGCGGACCGTGACCCGCCGCCGCGACCCCGGCTCCCCGGCGTGGCTGCCGACCTTCCGCGACGGCGAGGTGGTACGCTTCATGAACCAGCACACCGGGCCGGACGCCGGGAAGGGTGACTGGGGCCCCTTCCGGATCGCCTTCCTGCAGTACGCCAGCGACCCGGTGACCTTCCTCGACCCCAGCATCCTCTACCGAAGGCCGGCGTGGCTGAAGGCGCCGCGGGGGCCGGACGTCTCCGCGCAGCTGCGCTGGTACCCGGTGGTGACCCTGCTCCAGATCGCCGCCGACATCGGCGCCGGCAACGCGCCGCCCGGGCACGGCCACACCTACGCGGCGGGGGACTACGTCGACGCCTGGTTCGCCCTCACCGAGCCCGAGGGCTGGGACCGGGCGGAGCTCGCGCGATTACGCGCCCACCTCGGCAAGGGCGACGACGGCGGATAATCCGGCGCCAGGCCTGGCCACCGGCACGGCTATTTCCTAGGATCGTCCCGAGACCTGGCAGGCAAGAGAGAGAGCCCATGCTCAAGCGCATCTTCATCCCCCTGGCGATCGCACTACCCATCCTGGCCCTGCTCTACGTCGGTATCGGCCGGGATACGCGGGAGCTACCCTCCCCGCTGGTCGGCGAGCCGGCGCCGAGCTTCGAGCTGACGTCGCTGCAGGATCCGGGCAAGACGCTGACCGAGGCGGATTTCACCGGCGATCTCGCGGTCATCCACGTCTGGAGCTCGACCTGCCCGGTCTGCCACGAGGACTTCCCCCTCCTCGAGCGCCTCTCCGAGCAGGGTATCGAGGTCTACGCCTTCAACTACCGCGACCAGCGCGAGCGGGCGCAGCAATACCTGAAGATCCGGGGGAACCCCTACGACCTGATCGCCTACGATCCCGAGGGCGAGGCGGGCATGGACTGGGGCGTCTACGCGACCCCGGAGACCTACGTGCTCGACGAGGACGGGACCATCGTCTACAAGGAGATCGGCCCGCTGAACGAGCAGGTCGTCCAGGAGGAGATCCTCGCCCGGGCCGAGGCCGGCTAGCGCAGCGGGGTCCCGGGCGGCGGCCGCCACCGAGCGCGCTACGGCCCGGCCTCGCTGTCCTCCGCCTCGCCAGGCCGGGCAACGGCGGCCTCGAGCCGCCGGACGCGCTGGAAAAGGCTGTCGAGCTGGGTGACCCGCACCGTATTCCGCCGCCACCGGCGAGCCGGCTGCGCCGGCAAGGGCGAGCCGTACGCCGCCCCGGCCTCGTGGATGGAGCCGGTCACGCCGGTCATGCCCATCAGTGTGACGCCGTCGGCGATCTCGATGTGGTCGGTGATCGCCGCCTGGCCACCGATCATGCACCCGGCACCGAGGCGGGCACTGCCGCCGAGCACGGTTCCCCCGGCGATCACGGTCCGCTCCCCGACGCGGCAGTTGTGGGCGATGTGGACGTGGCTGTCGAGCTTGACCCCCGCCTCGATCACCGTATCCCTCTGCGCCCCGCGATCGACCGTGGCGTTGGCGCCGATCTCCACGTCGTCACCGATACGCACCGCCCCGAGCTGCGGCACCTTCCGCCAGCCGGCGCCCGCCGGACCCGGGGCATAGCCGAAGCCGTCCGCGCCGACGACCGCGCCCGGCTGGATGATCACCCGCTCGCCCAGGATGCAGGCGGCGCCGAGCACCGCGTTCGCCCCCAGCCAGCTGCCCGCCCCTACCCGGGCCCCGGGGCCGATGTAGGCGCCGGGCTCGACCACGACCCCCTCGCCGAGGACGGCCCCGGCCGCGACCACGGCCTGGGCCGCGACGCTCGCGCCGGCGCCGAGCTCGGCATCCCCGGCCACGGCCGCGGCCGGGTGGACCCCGTCCGCGGGCCGCTGCGGCGGATGCAGACGCTGCGCCACGGCCGCGTAGGCGTAATAGGGATCATCGGCGACGAGCGCCGTAACCGGACAGGCCTCGGCGTGCTCCTCGCGCAAGAGCACCGCGCCGGCCCGGGTCTGCCGCAGCTCCGGGAGGTAGCGCTCATCGGCACAGAACGCCACCGCGTCTGCCGTGGCCTCCGCCAGGGGCGCCACGCGGGCCACCTCGCGATCGGCCTCCCCGGCCACCCGTGCACCGACCAGGTCGGCGAGCTCCCGGAGGGTTACGGACATCGGGCTAGCTCCTTCTCGCTTCTTGCGCTCGGCGACGCGCAGATCCGGCGCATCGATCCCGGGGATCGTAGCAGGGCGGCAGGACCAAGACATCCGCCGGTCTACAGCGGCGTCCTGGAGGGACGGCCGCGGGCGGCTTCCCGGGCCCTGCCCAGGTGCGTGTAACGGAAGGGGCATACCGCCGTCACAACACCTTAAAGGGGCTCTACCAGGCTAGGCCTCGTGCCCGATACGGGCACCGCGAGGCTACAACGACACTAAGGAGGCATGAAGCAATGGCACGCAGCAATCCGACCAAGCTGTACTACACGGCCCTGCGCATGCATCGCCAGGGGCATACCCCGGAGCGGATCGCCGACGAGCTGGCCATCCACCGCGACAGCCTGCAGCGCTGGCTCCAGGCACCGGTCTACCCTGCCATCCGGGGGCTTACCATCCGCACCCCGGGGCAGCGGATGAGCAACCTCTAAGCCCCTTCTCACACCCCCACCGGCAAGCCCTCACCCACCTCCATCCCCACGATCTGTCCGATCGCCATCCACTACACCCTGTACCTCCCGGTATCGAGGCGTGCAGGGCCGCGGCTGTGTACCGCCGGTCCACCGAAGGCCGGGACGCTGGCGTAGGGCCGACGGCGTGCCGGGCTCGCCGTCAGTGCCGGTCGCCGGTCGCCTCCTCGGCCATCTGCTCATAGCTCGTGTGCCGGACGTTCTTGCCACGCACGAAGTAGACCACGTACTCGCAGATGTTCCGCGCCCGGTCGCCGATGCGCTCCAGCGAGCGCGCCGTCCAGACCACGTCCATCGCCCGCGGGACCGCATCGGGGCTCTTCATCATCTGCTCCATGAGCCGGTGGACGATAGCCTCGTGCTGGCTATCCACCTGGATATCCAGCTGAGCGACGCGCACGGCCTGGTCGACGTCCATACGGGCGAAGGCGTCCAGGGCGCCGCGGAGCATGCCGTGGACGTGCTCACCCATCTCGCCGAGCCCCTCGATGGGGCCTTGCTGCCGATCCTGCTCCAGGAAGTGCAGGGCCATCCGGCCCATACGCTCGGCCTCGTCGCCGATGCGCTCCAGGTCGGTGATCGTCTTGATCACCGCCAGCACCAGGCGCAGGTCCGAGGCCGTCGGCTGGCGCCGCACGAGGATCTCGGTGCAGGCCTCGTCGATCTCGACCTCCTGGGCGTTGACCTTGTAGTCGCTGGTCGCCACCTTCTCGGCGAGCTCGAACTTGGTCTCCACCATGGCCGACACGGCGTCGATGAGCTGCTGCTCGACGAGGCCGCCCATGGAGAGGACGCGGCTGTGGATGTCCTCGAGCTCCGTGTTGAAGCGCTGGGAGATGTGCTCCTTGAAGAAGCTCTGCTCGATGTCGTCGCTCATGGTGCGCTCCTCAGCCGAAACGGCCGGTGATGTAGTCCTCGGTCCGCTTCTGGCTAGGGTTCGTGAAGATCGTGTCGGTATCGTCGAACTCGATGACCTCGCCGAGGTGGAAGAAGGCCGTATAGCGGGCCACGCGGGCGGCCTGCTGCATGTTGTGGGTGACGATGATGATCGTGTAGTTGCTCCGCAGCTCGTCGATGAGCTCCTCGATGGTCGCGGTGGCCACCGGATCGAGGGCTGAGGCCGGCTCGTCCATGAGGATAACATCCGGGTTCACGGCGATGGCGCGAGCGATGCAGAGCCGCTGCTGCTGCCCACCGGACAGGGCGGTCCCCGGCATGCTCAGCCGGTCGGAGACCTCCTTCCACAGCCCCGCCTTGCGCAGGCTCGTCTCCACCAGCTCGTCCATCTCCGCGCCCTTCTTGGCCAGGCCGTGGATGCGCGGGGCGTAGGCGACATTCTCGTAGATGGACTTGGGGAAGGGGTTGGGCTGCTGGAAGACCATGCCCACCCGCGAGCGCAGCTGGACGACATCGACCTCGGAGCCGTAGACATCCGCCTCGTCGAGCAGCAGCTGCCCCCGGATGGTCACGGCGGAAATGAGGTCGTTCATGCGGTTGATGCACCGCAGGAAGGTGGACTTGCCGCAGCCCGAGGGCCCGATGAGGGCCGTGACGTCCTTCTCGGGGATCCGCAGGCTCACGTCGAACAGCGCCTGGGTATCCCCGTACCAGAGGCTGAGGCCGCGGACATCCACCTTCGTCGGGTGGGTGGGCTCCGCCGCCTCGCTCCCGCCCCCCACCTCAGGGGCGCGGGTCACGCCAGGGGCTGGCGTGGACTGCGGACGATCTTCGCCTTCCACGGTGTCGCTCCCTTCCCGTAGCTCGGCGGCCCCCATGGAGGATCGAGCGACGACCCCCTCCGGGTCCCCCGGATTGTCGTTCGGCTGAGGCATTTGCATGGTGCAAGCTCCTTACCAGCGCCGTTCAAAGCGTTTGCGCAGCAGGACGGCGGTCGCATTCAGGGTTAGCAGCACGGCCAGCAGGACGAGGATGCCGGCGGCGGTGAGCTCGTCGAAGGCCCGCTGCGGCATGGAGGCCCAGGTAAAGATCTGGGCAGGCAGCACGGTCGCCGGCTCCGTCACCCCGTCGGGGGCCGAGGGGATGAACGCCATCATGCCCACCAGCAGCAGCGGGGCGGTCTCGCCCATGGCCTGGGCCATGCCGATGATCGAGCCGGTCAGGATCCCCGGCAGCGACAGCGGCAGGACGTGGTGCGTGACCATCTGCAGGCGGCTGGCCCCGACCCCGAAGGCCCCCTCGCGGATGGAGTCCGGGACGGCGCGCAGCGCCGCCCGGGTGCTGATGATGATGATCGGCAGGGTCATCAGCGCCAGGGTCAGCCCGCCGGCCAGCGCCGAGGAGCGCGGCACCCCCAGGAAGTTGATGAAGATCGCCAGGCCGAGCAGGCCGTAGAGGATCGAGGGGACCGCGGCGAGGTTGTTGATGTTGACCTCGATGAACCGGGTGAAGCGGTTGTCCGTGGCGAACTCCTCGAGGTAGACCGCGCTCATCAGCCCCAGGGGGAAGGCCACTGCCATGGTCACCGCTAGCGTGAGGATCGTGCCCACCACGGCCGACTTGATGCCGGCCATCTCGGGCATCTTGGAGTCGCCCCGGGTGAAGAAGTTGGTGTTGAAGGCGAACTCGATGCGCCCCGCCTCGTGGAGCTTATCGACGGTCGCCTTCTCCTGCGGCGAGAGGCCCGTGTGCGCGTCCTTGAGGTACTGGTTCACGCCCGTGTCCGCAGTAACCCAGCGGGTCACGGTACGGCCCTTGAGGTCCGGATCCGACTGAACATGCCCGGGCACCTGGCGCAGGAAGCCGCGGCTGACCAGGGGCCGGACCTCCTCGCTCACGGCCGCCGCCGGGATCTCCAGGCTGCGCTCGTCGTAGGTGACCTCCACCTGGATCTGGGCCTGGTAGAAGGCCGTGTAGCCGCGCTGGATGATATCCGCGAAGAAGACGAAGATGAACAAGATCGCCAGGGTGATAGCCCCGATACACAGCGCCTTGAAGCGCTGCTCCCGGCGATAGCGCTGCCGGATCCGCTTCTCGGCTTGCAGGTTGGCCGCCATAGGGTCTCCTCGGACGTTACTCGTACTGCTGCTGGAAGCGGCGGACGATGATCAGCGCGACGGTGTTCAGCACCAGCGTGATCAGGAACAGGACCAGCCCCAGGGCGAAGGCCGAGAGGGTCTCGGGGCTGCTGAACTCCTGGTCACCGGTGAGCGCGTCCACGATCCGCACCGTCACCGTGGTCATCGACTCCAGCGGGTTGGCCGTCAGGTTGGGCCGCAGCCCCGCCGCCATGACGACGATCATGGTCTCGCCCAGCGCCCGGGAGACGCCCAGGATGAAGGCGGAGACGATACCGGGCAGGGCCGCCGGCAGCAGGATGTGCTTGATGGTCTCCGAGGGCGTCGCCCCGAGGGCGAAGCTGCCCTCGCGCATGCGCATGGGGATGGCGCTGATCACGTCGTCGGAGAGCGAGGAGATGAAGGGGATGATCATGATCCCCATGACGATCCCCGGCGTCAGGGCGTTCTGGTAGCTGGCCTCGAGCCCCAGGGCAGTCGCCACGTCGACGACCAGGGGCGCCACGGTGATGGCGGCGAAGAAGCCGTAGACCACCGTGGGGATGCCGGCGAGGACCTCCAGGGCCGGCTTGACAGCGCCGCGCACCCGCAGCGGGGCGTACTCGGAGAGGAAGATCGCCGAGAGCAGCCCGATGGGCACGGCCACGGCCATGGCGATCGCCGTGATCATGAAGGTGCCGGCGAACAGCGGCACCGAGCCGAACTCCGCCTCGGCCTGCCCTTCCCCGCCCCGGCCGGCGCCGCCGAGGAAGGCGGTATCCGGGCTCCAGGTGGTGCCGGTGAGGAACTCCCAGATGTTGACCATCTGGAAGAAGCGCATCGCCTCCAGGAGGATGGAGAGCAGGATCCCCAGGGTGGTCAGGATGGAGACCGAGGCCGCCGTGATCAGGAGCCAGCGCACGGCCCCCTCGACGATGTTGCGCGCCCGCAGGCCCGGCTGGATGGTCCGCTCAGCGGTCCACAGGCCACCGGCCGCGAGGGCCAGCGCGGCCGCCAGGATCAGGGTCTCCGGGGCGTCGATCAGGCCCAGCAGTTCGAGCAGCGCCGCCAGCAGGGCCAATGCCACGGCAGGTGCGGCCATGAGCACCACGGCGTACCAGCCGTAGAAGCCCGGCCGGGAGTGGAGCGCCCGGTCCTGCCCGCCGGCGACGGTCAGCGCACGCCGGCGTCCCAGGCCGTAGGCGAGCAATGCCAGGGGCAGCAGCCCGGCCAAGAAGCTCAAGATGATTTGCCCAGTGCTCAACAGGCGACTCCTCAGTGCGAAAGGGCGCCCCCCGGCGCCTAAGATGCTTCGGTGATTGGAGCTATTCCGACGGAGCGCTTACGGCAACCGGGGCTCCCGTAAGCGCCTCGAGAGCGTATCTCGAAGATGTGACAAGATCGTGAAAAGCAGCGACTGCCGGGACCGCCCTCCGGCCCCGGCAGCCCGCGGGGACCCTACTGGTTCAGGGTCTTGACCTCGAGGCGGGTGAGCTGCTCCTGGTTGAGCACCGACTGGCGGATCTGCTCGCGCCGGCCAGCGGGCAGCGGGATCAGCCCCTCGTCCTTGAGGTACCCCATGTCGCCGATCATCTTCTCGGAGAGGAAGAGCTCCACGTAGTCGTAGAGGCCGGGGACCTTACCGGCGTGGCCGTTCTTGATGTAGAAGTAGAGGCTCCGGGAGACCGGGTAGTCGCCGGCGGCGATGGTCTCCGGAGTCGGCTCGACGCCGTTGATCCGCGTGGCCTGGATACGGTCGCGGTTCTCGGCGAGGAAGCTGTACCCGAAGATCCCGAGGGCCTCGGTGTTCTGGACCAGCTTCTCGACGATGAGGTTGTCGTTCTCGCCGGCGGGGACGTAGGCGCCGTCCTGGCGGATCTTGGTGTAGGCCCCGTCGTAGCCCATCTCCTCGGAGGCGGCCTCCATGACCATCCCCTCGAAGGCGTCACGGGTGCCGGAGGTGGTCGGCGGGCCGTAGATCAGGATCTCGTTGTGCGGCAGGCTCGAGTCGATGTCGTCCCAGTACTCGTTGGGGTTCTCCACCAGCTCGCCGTTCTGGGGCACCTCGGCGGCCACCGCCCGGGTGATCTGCTCGAGGGTGAGCTCGAAGCGCTGGGCATTGGCGGTATTGGCGAGGACGATCCCGTCGGAGCCGATCACCGCCTGGGTGATGTTGTCCACACCGTTGTCCTGGCAGCGGTCGTACTCGCTGACCTTGATCGGCCGGCTGGCGTTGGTGATATCGGGGGTGTCCGTGCCGTCGCCGGCGCAGAAGAGCTTGAGGCCGCCGCCGGAGCCGGTGGACTCGATGACCGGCGTCGGATACTGCGTCGTCGCCCCGAACTCCTCGACCACGTAGCTGGCGAAGGGGTAAACGGTGGAGGAGCCGACGAGGCGGAGCTGCTCGCGGGCATCTGCCGGCTCGGCGAGGGCCGTGGCCGTCGCCGCAGCCGTCGCGGCGGCGAGGCTGAGCTTGTGCCATGTGCGCATCACAAACACTCTCCTTCAGGGTCTCGTTGAAATCTGCGGCGCGCCGCTCCAAGGGTGCACCGCTGCGCGTGCCTGGTTGCCTAGTTGCAGGGCGCAGTCTGCAGGCCGGATCTGAACCTGACTTGACGACTCCATGACAGTTTCCTTACGCGCTCGCGGCGGCCTCCTCGTAGGTGACCGCCTCCGGCGGGAAGACCAGGGTGAAGGCCGAGCCCTTGTCCGGCTCGCTGTCGATGGCCAGGCGCCCGCCGTGGCGGTTGATGACGTGCTTGACGATCGCCAGCCCCAGCCCCGTGCCGCCCGTGGCGTTGGAGCGGGCCTTGTCGACGCGGTAGAAGCGCTCGGTCAGCCGCGAGAGGTGCTCCCTGGGCACGCCGATGCCGTCGTCCGCCACCCGGCAGTAGGCGCCGCGCTCATCGGCGTGCCACGTCACCCGGATGGTGCCGCCGTCCGGGGTGTAGCGCACCGCGTTGGAGAGCAGGTTGGAGATAGCGCTGCGCAGCTCCGACTCAATGCCGAGGATGTTCACACCCGGCTGCGCCTCGAGCTCGATGCGGTGGCCCCGCTCGCCGGAGAGGGCGCGCACCTCGGCGCAGAGCTCATCGAGCAGCGCCGGCATCGCCACCGGCTGGCGCTCGGCCGCCACGCCGCCGGTCTCGAGGCGCGAGAGCATGAGCAGATCCTGGACCAGGCGCTGCATGCGCTGCGCCTGGTCGCGCAGCAGCTGCACCGAGGGCGTCCACTGGGGATCCGTCTCGGCGAGCTCCTCGGCCATCTCCTCGGCGACGCCGTAGATGACCGTCAGGGGCGTCTTGAGCTCGTGGGAGACGTTGGCCACGAAGTCGCGGCGCATGGTCTCCAGGCGCTGCGTCCGGGTGACGTCGCGGGCGAGCAGGAGCCACTGGTCGCGGCCGTAGGGCACCAGCCGCATCTCCAGGGGGGTCTCCGCGTCCACCGGCGAGGGCAGGACCAGCGACTCCCTGCCGTTGCCCACCCGGGAGAGGAACTCGAGGAACTCGGGAGCGCGGATCAGGTTGCCGATGCGCTGGCCCTCATCCTGGGGCCAGCTCAGCCCGAGCAGGCGGCGGGCGGCGTCGTTCCACCACAGCACCCGGTCGCGGCTGCGCAGCACCACCGTGGCGTCCGGCATGGCCTTCGCCGAGTCCTGGTACTCGCGGACCGTCCGCCGCAGCCGCTGCCGCCGATCCCGCTGGCGGCGGCGCTGCCGGTAGAGGGTCTGGAAGAGCTCGCCCCACACCCCCGGGGCGCCCGGCGGCTCGATCTTGTAGTCGAGCCGCAGCCAGCGCTCCAGGCGGTGGAGCTGCCAGAGGTGCCACAGCCAGGCGGCGGCGAGCAGGACCACCGCCGTCTGCCACCACAGGCCGGTAGCCGCCGCCACGACGGCCCCGCCAACGGCAGCAGCGGCCACGCGCGCCGCGAAGGCCGGCCACGGGCTGCGGATCATCGCCGGCCCCCCTCCCCTAACGGGGGCTGCCCCGGCGGATCAGGCCTGCTCGGAGAAGCGGTAGCCGGCGCCCCGGACGGTCTGCACCAGGTACTCGTGCCCCGTCTCGGCGAGGGTCTTGCGCAGGCGCCGGATGTGCACATCCACCGTCCGCTCCTCGACATAGACGTTCGTCCCCCAGACGTGATCGAGCAGCTGCGCGCGGGTGAAGACCCGGTCGGGGTGGGCCATGAAGAACCGCAGGAGGCGGTACTCGGTGGGCCCGAGATCCAGCGTCTCGCCGTCCCCCGTAACCCGGTGGCTGACCGGATCCAGCCGCAGCCCCCCGAGCTCCAGCTGCTCGTCGGCAGTCGCCGGCGCCGTGCGGCGCAGGACGGCCTTGATCCGGGCCATCAGCTCGCGCGGCGAGAAGGGCTTGGTCACGTAGTCGTCGATCCCGCAGTCGAAGCCCCGGACCCGGTCCTCCTCCTCACCGCGGGCGGTCAGCATGATGATCGGGATATCGCGGGTGTGCTCGTCCCGCTTGAGGCTGCGGGCCCACTCGGCGCCGCTGACCTGCGGCAGCATCCAGTCGAGCAGGACCAGATCCGGCGGCCGGGTGCGTAGCAGCTCGCTCGCCTGCATGGCGTCGCTGGCCGAGACCGAGTCGAAGCCGTTGCGCTCCAGGGAGCTGATCACCATCTCGCGTACGGCCGGATCATCCTCGACCACCAGGACCCTGCCTGCCATGTATCGATCCCCGTGTTGCGTACCGGTTGCAGCGAACGGGGCCTATTAGAGGACAAACGGATTACAGCGTGATGACAGCGTAACTTTCACGGCATCTGAACCCGCCTGTCACGACAACGTCATCCCTTCGGACCCAGGATGCCCTCTGGCAGCGGGCGCATACGGCTGCCTTCAGCACCGCCACCCGTGTCGCCACGGCCCCAGGGGCCGTGGCTGGGTTGCTCCCTGGCTCTCAGGCCAGCCTCTTGCGGCCTTCCCCATACGGGGTAGGCCGCTTTTCTTGCGGCCGTATGCAGCCGGGTATGCGGCGCTCCTGCGGCGACAAGCTAGCACGACCTTTGGGATACCCCCCGGCGCTTCCCTGCCCCAAAACGGGGATACCCCGAGACCGTGGACGCCCCTACGCTTACCCACGAGCCGGCTGGCGCATGGGAGACAGCGCCTGGCCCGTCATCCGTCACGGTCGAAAGGGATTACCACTATTATGTACCGATACGCCCGGACCCCCGCCACCACCCTGGCGCCGCACCTGCTGACCGCCGGCCTGCTAGCCGGCCACCTCGCCGTGTCCGGCACCGCCGCCGCCACGTGCGGCATGGCGCTGGCCGGCTACGGCGCCCGCGCCGGCGCCATGGGCGGCGCCGGCATGGGCTACGACGCCGGCAACTCGAACGTCATGAACAACCCCGCGGCCTTCGGGCTCCGGGACGAGAAGAATGTCTTCGGCGCAGGGCTGAGCGTGCTCGGCCCGGACGTCGAGGCCGAGGCGGCGAGTGGCGCCACGGTCGAGTCGGACGGCGACTTCTACCCGTCGCCGTCGCTGTCGCTGATACGGACCAACGCCGCGGGGGTCACCTACGGCGCGGCCTTCCTCGCCCAGGGCGGCATGGGCACCGAGTACGGCGACGACTCCTTCCTCTCGCCCAGCGGCAAGGAGGTCCGCTCGGAGGTGAGCTTCGGGCGCTTGATGCTCCCCCTCGCCTACCGCGTGAACGACCGGCTCAGCGTCGCCGCGCAGGTGGACTACGTCCTCGGCAACATGGACCTCCAGATGGATATGAAGGGGAGCCAGGTCCGCAACCTGATGAACGGCGTCGGGGGGAGCTTCAGCGCCTCGCCGGCACTCATGGGCGCATTACCGTCAACGTTAGAATACGCCCGGGTCGACTTCTCCAACGGCAGCGACCTCACCGGCGAGGCCCAGGGTAGCGGCCTCGCCGGCAAGATCGGCGCCCTCCTGCGCGTCACCCCGCGGCTCACCGTGGGCGCGGCCTACCACAGCGAGAGCCACCTCGGTGACCTGACCACCAGCAGCAACGGCGCCGAGCTCGCTTTCAAGGGCACAAGCAACCCGCCCGTAGCGCTCCAGGGCGAGGTAGCGGTGGAGGACTTCGAGTGGCCGGCCACCTACGGCATCGGCGCGGCCTACGAGGTCAGCGACCGGCTCATGGTCGCCGCCGACGTCAAGCAGATCGCCTGGTCCGAGGTCCTCGAGGACTTCTCCCTCACCTTCACGGCGAGCGACGACGCCGCCAACGACAAGGCATCCGGGGATTTCCGCGGCGAGAAGGCCGATCTCACCCTCGACCAGGAGTGGGACGACCAGACCGTGTACAGCCTCGGCGGCGCGTTCAAGGCCACGCCCGCGCTCACCCTGCGCGCCGGCGTCAGCATCGCCAACAACCCCGTCCCCGCGGACTACATCAACCCCCTCTTCCCGGCCATCATCGAGGACCACGTCACCGGCGGCCTCAGCTACGCCCTCACCGAGCGCAGCAAGGTCGGTGCCGCCGCCCTCTACGCCCCGGAGGTCGAGGTGACCAACCCCCGCACCGGGGTGACCTCGCGGCACAGCCAGATCAGCGGCCGCCTGAACTACGTCTACCGCTTCTGAGGGGCCCGCGGCCACGCCCCGGCGGCCCGATCACCGGGGCTCAGGCCCCGCCCGGCGCCGGGCCTTGCACGTCGGGGAGCCGGTCCGAGCGCATCGAGGCCGGGGCCCGCCGGAGCACCGCGGCCAGGTCCTGATGCAGGCGCAGGGCCTCGTCGGCGGGGTGGATGGCCACCCGCAGCGGGGCGCCGCTACGCCGCGCGCGGCGCCACTGCACCCGGTTCCAGCGCCGCAGCACCCAGGCGGCGCCGGCTGTCCCGGCCTCGAAGCCCACCAGCGGCAGCCGCACGAGGCCTCCGCTGCGGGTATCGATGAGCCCGCCCAGGACCTCGACCCGGCGGTACGGCAACGCGGCCAGGCGCCCCCGGTCCACGGCCCCGAGGGCCCAGGCCGGGGGCACGTAGGTCGTCGGCGGTGCCAGCCCCTGCCGCGAGAACCAGTCGTAGGCCCGGGCCATGAGGTCCGGGATCTCCGCGGCGTCCAGGGCCAGGTGCTCGGCGACGCCGTCCGAGAGCAGCGCGCCGTGGAGGCGGTGGTAGGGGCCGCCCCAGCGCGGGGCGCGGTGCGACCAGCCGTGGGCCGCCAGCTCGATGCCGGCCGCCTGCCACCGGCGCAGGAGCCGGATCTCCGCCGGGCCCCAGGCGCACCCGGGGACCACGAGCAGGGTCAGCGCCCGGTGCCCCGTGCCGCGGAGCCGCGCCACCAGCCCCTCGACGCGCGCCAGCGTCTCCGGCATCACGTCGTGGACGGAGACGAGCGCCCTCATGCGGCCCCGCGGCTGTAGCGGTGGAGCAGATCGACCCAGGCCGCGACCGTATCCCGATGGAGGGCGCAGGCCAGCTCCCGGGCGCGGCCGGCGGCCTGCGCCAGCTCCGCCGCCGGCAGCGCCCGTAGGCGGCCGATGGCCGCGCTCAGCGGCTCCGACGGCTCCTGCCGGAAGAGGCCCTCGGCGAGCTCCGGCCAGGCGTGGATCCCGGCCGCAGCCGCCACCAGCGGCGGCCGTCCGCGGGCCATGGCCTCCAGGGCGATGGAGCCGAAGGTCTCCGTATGGGAGGGCAGGACCAGAAGATCGGCCGCGTCGATGAGCCCGCGCACCCCGGCCCGGTCCAGCCAGCCGAGCAGCCGGAGGTTGGGCAGGCGCTCGGCCTCCGCCTCGAGCTCGGCGCGCAGCGGGCCGTCGCCGGCGACAGCGAAATCCAGCCCCGGCCAGTCCGTCGCCGCCTGCACCAGGCTCTCCAGGTTCTTCTCGCGCGCCAGGCGGCCGACGAAGCAGACGCGGCCGATCTGCGTCGGGGGCGCGGCCAAGGGCGGCTCCAGGAACGCCGGATCCAGGGGCGTGCCCACCACCTCGACCTGCCGGGCACCGGCGTCACGCACCGTGGGGACGAACTCCGGCGCCATGACCACCACCGCCTCGCTGCGGCGCAGGAGCCGGGCCTGGACGCCGCGCATCGGCGCGGCGACCAGGCGCTGCCCGAGCCACCCCCAGTACATCGCCGACAGCTGCGCGAAGTCGGTGTGGTAGCCGCTGACCAGGCCGCTGCCCAGGCGGCGCGCCCAGCGGGCGCCGTACAGCCCGTACGGGCCCGGGGTGGCGGCGACGACGACGTGGGGCCGGAGCTGCCGCAGGCGCGCCCGCACCCGGCCCGGCCGCGGCAGGCCGAGCCGCTGCGTGGTATCCCCCGGCAAGGGGATGGATGGGTCCGCCTCCGCGTCCGGCCCCTCCGGCTGGAAGACCGCCATCGCCGCGAGCTCGCCGCCCAGCGCCGCGAGCAGATCCTGGTAGTACGTGCCGGTCCCGTTACGCCCGGCGGTGGCGTCCGAGAAGAACGCCACCCGCAGCCCCGAGCCCGGGCCTGCTACCTCCGCGGAGGCCGGCTCAGCCATCTCCCGGGCCTCCCACGCGGTGCGCCGAGGCGAGCAGGTGCCGGTAGGGGGGCTGCAGGCGCGCCTCGATAGCCGGCTCAGCCCACGCCAGGGCCGACGGATCGTGGCGGTGCGGGCTCGAGGACCCAGCCCCCGTCCGCCCCGCCTCCGCCAGCGCTCGGGCCAGGCGCCCGTCGACCGGCTCGCCGAGGCGCTCGAGGGCCGCCCCTAGCACCCGCTCCGGGGCGACACGGAGGTCGCCGGTGTCCACCACCGCTACCCGCGAGCGCGTATCCCGCTCGGCCAGCTCCGCCAGGTGCGCCAGGCTGCCGGCGTAGGCGTCGAGCAGCAGGCGCTGGAAGGCCGGCCGGTCGACCGCCACGCCCAGCGCCCGCGCCGCCCCCACCGAGCTGACCTGGGAGCTCAGGGCGCTGCGGGGCTCGCGCAGGCAGATGAGGAAGCGCGCCTGGGGGAAGCGCTCGTAGAGGGCCGGCGTCCAGGAGCCCAGGGCCGCGTTCTTGGACAGCAGGACCGTGCCCGGCGCCCCGTCGTAGAGCTGGCGCTGCAGGCAGCGCTCGTAGCAGGCCAGCAGGCGCTGCTGCCGCCCCGCGGACAGGCGCTCCGGGAAGCAGCTCAGCCCCTGCAGCCCGGCCGCTGCGGGGAAGGCGAGCAGGGCGATAAAGCAGCCGCCGGCCGGCAGCAGCGCCAGGTAGTCCTCCTCCGGGGCGTCCAGCTCCACGGGGTGGATGGCGTCGAGCCCGCCGGCGAGCCGGCGCAGCGCCCCGGCCAGGGCGCGCTGGCCGTAGCCGCCCAGCCGCGCATCCAGCCGGCCGAGCCGCCGGATCAGCCGGCGCTGGCAGATCGCCGGGGCGACGGCCACCTCCCAGGCGCCGGGCGTCCGGAAGCGGGCCGTATCCGCCGCCAGGGTACGGTGGACGAAGGTCGTCGCGCTGCGCGGGATGCCGGTGATGAAGAGCGCCCGGCCCACCGGCTGCTGCCGGTAGCCGGGGTAGAGCACCTCGTCCAGCAGCAGGCAGATGCCGTGCACCGCCTGGACGACGAAGAACAGCGGCACCCCGGCGAGGAGGACGAGCAGCCGGCGCGGCCCCAGGGGCGCGCGCGGGTCACGCCAGGCCGTGACCGCCTGCAGCCACCAGCCGAGGTAGCGGATCGCCCCTTCGAGCAACGCGATGAACGTGCGCACGCCTTTCCTCCCTATCGCCGGGCCGGCAGCCTACGGATGCTGCGTCCCGGACTCGTCGAGTGGCTCCTGCTCCGAGTCGATGGGCTCCTCATCGAGGTCGGCCTCGAAGAGGTTCTCCAGCTCCGCGGCCCGCTCCTCGTCGTCGGGCTTGAGGCTGGTACGCTCCGACTGGACCGCATAGCGCTCCTCCATGAGCACCGCCTCGTGCTCGCGGAACTGGTTGACCGCCTCCTGCGCCGCCTCCTGGCTCCAGCCCAGGCCCGCCAGGACGTCCTCGCCGAGACCCAGGCTGACGGTGAACGCCTCGCGCACGACCCCCTCGGCCCGCAGATCCTGCAGGTGCCAGGCGTGGTGGGCGTCGCTGGCGATGGCGTAGAGCGGCACGTTCGGGTAGTAGCGCCGCAGGGTCTCGGCGATGCGCATGGAGTCGTCCACGCGGTCCATGGCCAGGATGAAGGCGTCGGCCTCCCCGGCCTTGACGGCCTGGAGCACCTCCGGCTTGGCCGCGTCGGCGTAGAAGATCTCGTTGCCGTAGCGGCGCACGAAATCGACCTGCCGCGGGTTGGCGTCGAGGGCCGTGAAGCGGATACCGGCGCTGTGCAGCAGCCGGCCCATCATCTGCCCGAAGCGGCCGAAGCCGGCGATGACCACGCCGGGGCCCTCCTCGCTGCTCGGATCGTCGTAGGCCCGGGTGGTGTCCGTATCCAGCCGCGGCGCCAGGAAGCGCTCGTTCAACGCCACGATGGGCGGGGTCGCCGCCATGCTCAGGGTCACCACGGCGACCATGATATCCATCGTCGTCGCGCCCATGACCCCGTAGGTGGCCGCCAGGGAGAAGAGCACGAAGGCCAGCTCGCCCCCCTGCGGCAGGGCCGCGGCGAGCCGGCTCGCGCCGACCGGCTCCAGCCCCCAGTAGCGCCCCACCGCGTAGGTCGTGGCCAACTTGAGGGCGAGCAGGGCCGCCGTCATGCCGAGGAGCTGGGCGGGCATCGACGCCAGCAGGCCCAGATCGGCCGACATCCCCACGGCGAGGAAGAACAGACCCAGCAGCAGCCCCTTGAACGGGTTGATATTGGCGTAGATCTCGTGCCGGTACTCGGAGTCGGCGAGCAGCACCCCCGCCAGGAAGGCGCCCAGCGCCATCTCCAGGCCCGCTGCCTCGATGACCAGGGCCGTGCCCAGCACGACCAGCAGCGTGGCGGCGGTGAAGACCTCCGTGGCCCCGGTGGCGGCGACCGTCCGGAACAGCGGGCGCAGCAGGTAGTGGCCGCCCACGACCACCGCGGCGAGCACCAGCACGGTCTGCAGCATGCCCAGCAGCAGGTCCGTGCTGGAGACCCCCTCCAGCCCGGCGCCGACCAGCGGGATGGCCGCCATCAGGGGCAGGATGGCCAGGTACTTGAACAGCAGCACGGCGTACGCCGCCTTACCGTGGCGGGCGCCGAGCTCACCGCGCTCGCTGAGCACCTGCAGGGCGAAGGCCGTGGACGGGAAGGCGAGGCCGAAGGCCACCAGGATCACCGTCCACCAATCCGCCCCCAGCCACCACGCTGCCACCCCGATGGGCAGGGCGGTGGCGGCCACCTGCAGGATGCCCAGGCCGAAGATATCCCGGCGCAGCGAGAGCAGCTTGCTCGGCGCCAGCTCCAGGCCGACGAGGAAGAGCAGCAGCAGGACGCCGACCTTCGAGAGATCGAGCAGCTCCTCGGCCTCGCTGAAAAGGCCCAGCACGTGCGGGCCGATGACGACGCCTGCGGCCAGATACCCCAGCGTCGAGCCCAGGCCCAGCCACTGGAACAGCGGCACGGCGATGACCGCTGCGACGAGCAATATCGTGACTTCCTGGAGGATCTCCATGGCGACCTCCACCAGATGGGGCAACAACCGGGGTATGAGAACGCCGTAGGCGCTGCTGCGCAGGAAAAGGGCGCATTAAATTATTAGAGACGCGCCACGCGTGTAAATCGCTGTAATAGCTCCGTAACGCCGCGGCCCACGACAGGCTCACAGGGCCGCGCTCGCAGGCGGGGCCTGCCGGCGGGCATACGGGGTCGGTATACGTTAGCCTGGGGAGCCTTACGGAGTCAGCAGCGCCGGTGAGCACCATGGAGCTATTCGACCACGTCGAGTTCGATAACCACGAGCGGGTCCTGTTCGGCAGCGATCCCGGCAGCGGGATGCGCGCGATCATCGCCATCCACGACCGCACTCTCGGCCCCGGTGTCGGCGGCTGCCGGGTCCAGGCGTACTCCGGCGAGGGCGAGGCCGTTACCGACTGCCTGCGCCTCTCGCGCGCGATGACCTACAAGTCGGCCCTCGCCGAGATCCCCCTCGGCGGCGCCAAGATGGTCGTGCTCACCGACCCCGCCCGGGGAAAGTCCCCGGACTTGCTGCGCGCCGTCGGGCGCATGGTCGAGGACCTCGACGGGCAGTACGTCACCGCTGAGGACGCCGGCATGACCGCCCCGGACCTGCACGCCGTGGCCGAGGCCACCCGGCACGTCGTCGGCATCCGCGAGGAGCCGCCGAGCCCCGGCCGCCGGCACCGCGCCACCATCTCGGCATCCACGGCCTACGGGGTATTCACCGGCGTGGGCGCCGCCGTCCGCCACCGCCTGGGCACGGACGATCTCAGCGGCGTCCGGGTGGCCCTGCAGGGGCTGGGCAGCGCCGGCTGGAAGCTCGGCGAGCACCTGCACGCCGCCGGCGCGCGGCTGTGGATCAGCGACGTCGAGCGGGACCGCGTGGAGCGGGCCGCCGCGGCGTGGGGGGCTGAGATCGTCGACCCGGCGGCCATCCACGCCCAGGACGTGGACGTCTTCGCCCCCTGCGCCCTCGGGGCCGTGCTCAACGACGCCACCATCCCCGAGCTGCGCTGCAGCGTGGTGGCCGGCGCGGCGAACAACCAGCTCGCCCGGCCCGAGCACGGCGAGGCCCTGCGCCAGCGCGGGATCCTCTACGCCCCGGACTACGCGATCAACGCCGGGGGCATCGTCGAGGTCGCCTACGAGATCCGCGGCGACACCGACCCGGAGCGGCTGCGCGCCCACCTCGAGCGCATCGGCCCCACCCTGCGGCAGATCTTCGAGCGCGCCGAGGCGGAGGGCCGGACCACCGATACGGTGGCCGACCAGCTCGCCGAGGAGCGCCTCCGCGCCGCCCGGGCCTGACGCCCGCGCGCGGCCCGAGCCACTGCAGGCGCGTAGCCACGGAGCCCCATGAGCCGCCTGAGAGAGACGCCAGCGCTGTTCGACTACCGGCCGCACTGGGCCGCGCGCCTCGGGGTCGCCCCGTTCCTGCCTATGTCCCCGCGCGAGATGGGCGAGCTCGGCTGGGACAGCTGCGATGTCATCCTGGTCACCGGCGACGCCTACGTGGACCACCCGAGCTTCGGCATGGCGATCATCGGCCGGCTGCTCGAGGCCCAGGGCTTCCGGGTGGGGATCATCGCCCAGCCGGACTGGCGCTCGACCGAGGACTTCCAGGCGCTGGGCGCGCCCAACCTCTTCTTCGGCGTCACCGCCGGCAACATGGACGCCATGGTCAACCGCTACACCGCCGACGGCCGGCGGCGCAGCAACGACGCCTACAGCCCCGACGACCAGGGCGGCCGCCGGCCCGACCGGGCGACCATCGTCTACAGCCAGCGCCTGCGCCAGGCGTACCCCGGTATCCCCATCGTCCTCGGCGGGATCGAGGCGAGCCTGCGCCGGCTCGCCCACTACGACTACTGGTCCGACAAGGTGCGCCGCTCGGTGCTGCTCGACGCCAAGGCGGACCTGCTCCTCTACGGCAACGCCGAGCGGGCCCTGGTGGATCTCGCCCACCGCCTCGCCGCCGGGGAGCCGCCCACCGGGATCCGGGACCTGCGCGGCACCGCCTTCGTCGACAAGGCCCCGGCGGAGGGCGCGCCGGACCCGGCCGAGGCCGACGGCGTGCTGCGGTTGCCGGATTGGGAGCGCGTGCGCCGCGATCCGGACGCCCATGCGCACATGGCGCGCACCATCCGCCGCGAGACCAACCCGTACAACGCCCGGACCCTGGTCCAGGCCCACGGCGACCGGGATGTGTGGGTCCACCCGCCGCCGATGCCGCTGAGCACCGAGGAGCTCGACGCCGTCTACGAGCTGCCCTACGCCCGCTCGCCCCACCCGGCCTACGAGGGCCGGCGCATCCCGGCCTGGGAGATGATCCGCTTCTCGGTGAGCATCGTCCGCGGCTGCTTCGGCGGCTGCGCCTTCTGCTCCATCACCGAGCACGAGGGGCAGATCATCCAGTCCCGCTCGCAGGCCTCGATCCTGCGCGAGATCGACGAGATCCGCGAGCGCACCGAGGGCTTCACCGGCGTTATCTCCGATCTCGGCGGGCCGAGCGCCAACATGTACCGCATGGGCTGCCGGGACCCGCAGGCGCAGGCCCGCTGCCGGCGCATGTC
>CAJXLI010000027.1 GCA_913055575.1 uncultured Ectothiorhodospiraceae bacterium | reverse complement strand
CAGGAGCACGCCCGCCCCGGGCCGAACGCCGGCACCACGCAGCTCGGCGAGCTGCTCAAGGAGCAGATGCAGGGCGGTCAGGGCGAGGACGACTGACCCTGCCGGCACCATTGTGGGGGCGGGGGCGGCGGTACGCCCCCGCCCGTTCCGTCCGAGCCACCAAGCGAAGACCTCCGATCCATGACGAAGTCCGAGCTCATCGATGCCATGGCGTCCAGCCAGCCCCACCTGGCGCATAAGGACGTGGAGGACGCCGTCAAGAAAATGCTCGAGCAAATGAGCGAGACGCTCGCCAGCGGCGATCGGATCGAGATCCGCGGCTTCGGGAGCTTCTCGCTCCACCACCGGCCGGCCCGCATGGGCCGCAATCCCAAGACCGGTGAGGCCGTGGCCCTGCCGGCCAAGTACGTGCCCCACTTCAAGCCGGGCAAGGAGCTCCGCGAGCGGGTCGACAATAGCCGTGACCAGGCGCCGTTGCGCTCGCAATAGCCCCGAGCCCACCGCCGCCGTCAAGAGAGGGTGAGAGAACGGGCCATGCGACGTCTATTCGCCATCATCGCCATGCTGCTGATCATCCTGATCGGCCTCGCCTTCTCGGTTCTGAATGCGGATCCGGTAGCGGTGGATATCTTCTTCGCCGAGGTCGAGGTCGCCCTGTCCGTGGCCCTGGTGATCGCCCTCATCGTGGGGGCTGCCCTCGGTGCCCTGACCAGCCTCGGCGCCGTCTGGCGCCGCCGCCGGGAGGTCAACCGCCTGCGCCGGCAGCTGGGCTACGCCGAGCGCCAGCTCCAGTCCATGCGCCCCGAGGCGCTGGAGGACAGCGACTGACGCCGATGCACGAGCTGCTGTGGCTACTGCTGCCAGTAGCCGCGCTCTCCGGTTGGTGGATCGGCCGACGCGGCAGGGATGAGGCGGAGCCTGAGGCCGACGGCAGGCCGCTCTCCGAGGCCTACTTCCAGGGCTTGAACTACCTGCTCAACGAGGAGCGGGACAAGGCGCTGGAAGTCTTCACCCGGATCGTGGAGGTGGACGCCGATACGGTGGAGCCCCACCTGGCCCTGGGCAGCGTCTTCCGCCGCCGCGGCGAGCTGGACCGGGCCATCCGTATCCACCAGGACCTCATCGACCGCCCGTCACTGACCCGCGGCCAGCGGACCTACGCCCTGCTCGCCCTCGGTGAGGACTACATGAAGGCCGGGGTCCTCGACCGTGCCGAGGAGCTCTTCCAGGAGGTTGTCGCCCAGGACGCCCACGTGGACCAGGCGCTGCGGCACCTGCTGACCATCTACGAGCGCGAGGGGGAGTGGGGCAGCGCCATCGCGACCGCCGAGCGGCTCGAGGGCATCGGCGAGGGCGACTACCGGGTGCGCATCGGGCAGCTGCGCTGCGAGCAGGCGGCCCAGGCCTGGACCGATGGCAGCGCCGACCAGGCGCGCAAGACGCTGCGCCGTGCCCTGTCGGCGGATCCGGGCTGCGCCCGCGCCAACATGCTCCTCGGCAACCTGGAGCGCGAGCAGGGCCGGTACAAGGCCGCTATGAAAGCGTACGAGGCCATCGGGCAGCAGGACCCGGCCCTGCTGCCGGAGGTCCTCGACGGCCTCGCGGCCGCCTACGCCGGGCTGGGTCGGCCCGGGCGGATGGAGACCTTCCTGCGGGACCGGGTCGCGCGCCAGCCGGACGGCCGGCTGATGGTCCGCCTGGCCAACGAGGTGCAGCAGCGCCAGGGGGCCGAGCCCGCCATCCGCGAGCTGACCTGGATGCTGCGCCGGCTGCCGTCGCTGGAGGGGATCCGCCGCCTGGCCTCCCTGGCCCAGTCGGTGGGTGAGCCCATCGGGCCGCGGGAGGTGCAGATCCTGCTCGACCTGTTCGACAAGCTCGAGGCTAGCCGGGCTCGCTACCGCTGCCGGCAGTGCGGCTTCGCCAGCTGGACGTTGTTCTGGCAGTGCCCGGGCTGCCGGGGGTGGGCGACGCTGCGGCCGCTGAGCGAGACGGAGGGGATATGACCGCTGGCAGCGATCCGCGCCTGATTGTGGCCCTGGACTTCCCCTCGGCTGCGCCGGCCGAGGCGCTGGCCGAGCGGCTGGATCCGGCGACGTGCCGGCTCAAGGTGGGCAAGGAGCTGTTCACCCGGGTCGGTCCCGGGCTGGTGGAGCGGCTCCAGGGCCGCGGCTTCGGCGTCTTCCTGGACCTGAAGTACCACGACATCCCGGCCACCGTGGCCGGCGCCTGCCGCGCCGCCACCGAGCTGGGGGTGTGGATGGTCAACGTCCACGCCCTCGGCGGCCGGGACATGCTCGAGGCGGCCCGCGAGGCGGTGGTGCAAGGCGGCGGGTCGCGCCCGCTGCTGACGGCGGTGACGGTGCTCACCAGCCACGACGCGGCCACCCTGGCCGAGATCGGCCTCGCGGGGTCGCCGCGGGAGGCGGTCATGCGCCTCGCGGGCCTGGCCCGCGAGGCGGGGCTCGATGGCGTGGTCTGCTCGCCCGAGGAGGCCGCCGCCCTTGGTGAGCGCTTCGGTGGCGAGCTGTTGCGGGTGACGCCCGGGATCCGGCCGGCCGGCTCGGCGGGCGGCGATCAGCAGCGCATCGCGCAGCCGGCGCAGGCCGTGGCCGCCGGCTGCGATTACCTGGTGGTAGGCCGGCCCATTACGGCCGCCGATGATCCGGGGGTGGCCGCCGCCGCTGTGGCAGCGGAGATCGACGCGGCGTCGTGACCGTGTTGGCCCCGTTGGCCCCGTTGGCGGGGCCCTGCTAGAGTCGAGTAGTGCCGGATGACCGGCGCCCGCCGCCCACGGAGTGGCGGCGGAGGTACGCGATGACAAGGAGGTACCACCATGGTCGAGAAGCGCTTCCGCCTCGTTGGCGCCTGCCGCACCCTTCTGCCCACTGCGCTCGCCGCCGCCCTGGGCGCTGCGAGCCCGGCGATGGCCGCCGAGGGCGTCGACGTCAATACCGCCCCCGCCGATAAGCTGGCCCGAATCCTCGACGGGGTCGGCGAGGTCCGCGCCGAGTCCATCGTGGAGCATCGGGAGGCCAACGGCCCCTTCGCGGCGCCTGACGAGCTGCGCCGAGTCGACGGCGTGGGGCCAGTCACCGTGGAGCAGAACCGGGAGCGGATCCGCCTCGGCGAGGCCGGCGAGTAGGGCCCGGAGCGACGGGCCGCCCGACGTGCCGTGCCTGGCGCGGGGCGGCCCTCGCAGCCGGCCGCGGGGCTGTTACTCCATGTGCAGCCCGCCGTTGATATCCACGTTGGCGCCGGTGATGAAGCCGGCGTCCTCGGAGGCGAGGTAGGCGATCAGCGAGCCGATCTCGTCCGGTTCACCGAGGCGCTGGACGGGGATGGTCTCGATGATCTGCTGCCGGACCTCCTCCTTCATGTCCATGACCATGTCGGTGGCCAGGTAGCCGGGGGAGACGGTGTTCACCGTCACGCCCTTGCGGGCCATCTCCCGGGCCAGGGACATGGTGAAGCCGTGCATGCCGGCCTTGCTGGCAGCGTAGTTGCACTGGCCGAACTGCCCCTTGCGGCCGTTGACCGAGGCGACGTTGATGATACGGCCCCAGCCGCGCTCGGCCATGCCGTCGGCGAACTGCTTGGTGACGTTGAAGACGCTGTCCAGGTTGGTGCGCAGGACCTGGTCCCAGCCCTCGTGGGACATCTTCTTGAAGCTGCTGTCCTGGGTGATCCCGGCGTTGTTGACGAGGATGTCGACCTCGCCCACCTGGCTGCGGACCTCCTCCGCCATGGCGGCGCAGGAGTCCCAGTCCGAGACGTCGCACTGGGCGGCGTAGGCCGACGGCGCACCGCAGCCCTGCATGTGCTCGCGCCACTGGGCGACGCGGCCCTTGTCCGAGGTGTAGGTGGTGACCACGGCGTGCCCGGCACGGCCCAGGCGCTCGCAGATGGCGGATCCCAGGCCGCCCAGGCCGCCGGTCACGAGAGCCGTCTTCTGGCTCATAGCACTCCCCCTTTCCGTTCCTTTTTTGGTGTCGATCCCGAGGGTACCGATGGCGCACGGCGCCAGTTCAACCCCAGAATAGGTGCCATGCAGGGCTTTGCAAACGACGGGACGACCCCAGGAGGCCTTATGAGCGCGGAACCGGACCCCGCCCGTGGCGGCGGGCGCATCTATGACGACTTCGTGGCGACCATCGGTGACACGCCGCTGGTGCGCCTGCCGCGGCTGAGCGCCGAGGCGGGACACGAGGCCGAGCTGCTCGCCAAGCTCGAGGCCCTCAACCCGCTGAGCTCGATCAAGGACCGGATCGCCCTGGCCATGATCGAGGCCGCCGAGGCCGAGGGGCGGCTCGTCCCGGGGCGCTCGACCCTCATCGAGCCCACCTCCGGCAACACCGGCGTCGGCCTGGCCTTCATCGCCGCCGCCCGCGGCTACCGGCTGATCCTGACCATGCCCGCGAGCATGTCGATCGAGCGGCGCAAGCTCTTCGAGCTCTACGGCGCCCGCCTCGAGCTCACGGATCCCGCCGCCGGCATGCGCGGCGCCATCGAGCGCGCCGAGGCGCTGCTCGCGGAGGTCCCCGACAGCCTCCAGCCGGGGCAGTTCAGCAACCCGGCCAACCCGCAGGTCCACCGGCGGACCACCGCCGAGGAGATCTGGCGTGACACCGGCGGCGAGGTCGACGGCCTGGTCACCGGCGTCGGCACCGGCGGCACCCTCACCGGCGTCGCCGGCCTGCTCAAGGAGCGCCGCCCGGGCTTCCGCGCCTACGCCGTCGAGCCGGCCGGCTCACCGGTCCTCTCCGGTGGCTCGCCGGGGCCCCACGCCCTGCAGGGGATCGGCGCCGGCTTCGTCCCGGACATCCTCGACTCCGGGCTCATCGACGAGGTCCACGCCGTCGACGACGAGGAGGCCCTGGAGATGGCCCGCCACGTCACCCGCCTGGAGGGCATCCCCTGCGGCATCTCCAGCGGCGCCACCCTGGCCGTCGGGAGCCGTATCGCCGCCCGCCCGGAGCTGCGGGGGCAGCGGCTGGTGGTGGTCCTGGCCTCCAGCGCCGAGCGCTACCTGTCCACGCGGCTCTTCGAGGGGCTGGGCGAGGGCAGCTGAGCGACGCCTTGCGTGCGCCGGCGGTATCGGGTTCCATGCCACGGCTCATCCACGGCGAGGACGACGGCTATGGCGGATAACCTGACCACGGCCACCTGGTTCTGGCTCCTGGTGCCCATGCTCCTGGTGGTCGTCCTGGCGCTGATCAGCTGGCTCCGGCACCGGCTCCGGGAGGGCGAGCGATGAGCGGCGCGCTCGAGATCGACCTCCCGCTGCTGACGACCTTCGTCGTCTATCTGGCCCTCATGGTCCTGGTGGGCCTGCTGGCCTACCGGCTCACCCGCAGCCTGGC
Organism: uncultured Ectothiorhodospiraceae bacterium; assembly: GCA_913055575.1. Taxonomy (GTDB): domain Bacteria; phylum Pseudomonadota; class Gammaproteobacteria; order Nitrococcales; family Halorhodospiraceae; genus Halorhodospira. Next base: position 18,685 of record CAJXLI010000027.1, on the reverse strand, counting down.
CGACTATATCCTGGGCGGCCGCCGGCTCGGTCCGGGGACCGCGGCACTGTCGGCAGGGGCCTCGGATATGAGCGGCTGGCTGCTGATGGGCCTGCCCGGTGCGGTCTACGGCGCGGGCATGAACCAGATCTGGATCGCCGTGGGCCTGGCCATCGGCGCCTACCTCAACTGGCAGCTCATCGCCGCGCGGCTGCGCCGCTACACCGAGGTGGCGAAGGACTCGATCACCATCCCGGCGTACTTCGAGAACCGCTTCCGCGATGGCAGCTCGACGCTGCGGGTCGTGTCGGCCGTCGTGATCCTGCTGTTCTTCACCTTCTACACCTCCGCCGGCCTGGTGGCGGCCGGGACCCTGTTCGAGGACACCTTCGGCGTCGACTACACCCTGGCCCTGGCCGTCGGCGCCGCGGTGATCCTGACCTACACCCTGCTCGGCGGCTTCCTGGCGGTGAGCTGGACGGACTTCCTCCAGGGCATCCTGATGTTCATCGCCCTGATCGTGGTGCCGGTGCTCACGGTGCTGGAGCTCGGCGGCTGGCCGGCGACCGCCGGCACGGTGGGCGACCTGGAGCCGGGCGCCCTGGACGCCTTCAACGACGTGACCCTGTTCGGCATCGTATCGCTGATGGCCTGGGGGCTGGGCTACTTCGGGCAGCCGCACGTGCTGGCCCGCTTTATGGCCATCCGCAGCCTCCAGGATATCCCCGCGGCGCGGCTGATCGGCATCGGCTGGATGGCCTTCGCCCTGCTCGGGTCCATCTTCACCGGCTTTGCCGGCATCGCCTTCTTCGAGGGCACGGGGACGCTGGACAACGCCGAGACGGTCTTCATAGCCCTCATCCAGGCGATGTTCAGCCCGTGGGTTGCCGGCTGCCTCCTCGCCGCGGTGCTGGCGGCGATCATGAGCACCATCGACTCGCAGCTGCTGGTCTCCTCGTCGGCGCTTTCCGAGGACTTCTACAAGCGCTTCCTGCGCCCCGCGGCCGGGGATCGGGAGCTGGTCTGGGTGGGCCGGGCCACGGTGCTCGCCATCGGCGCGCTCGCGACCGTGCTGGCGCTCGATCCCGAGTCCGCGGTGCTCGACCTGGTGGCCTACGCCTGGGCCGGCTTCGGCGCCGCCTTCGGCCCGGTCGTCATCCTCTCGGTCTTCTGGCGCGGCATGACCCGCAACGGCGCCGTGGCCGGCATCGTCGTCGGGGCGGTGACCGTGCTGGTCTGGGAGCAGCTCGGGGGCGGGATCTTCGAGATGTACGAGATCCTGCCCGGCTTCATCCTGGCCACGCTGGCCATCCTGGTCTTCAGCCGCATCGGCGGCCGGCCCGGCGAGGAGATCGAGCAGGAGTTCGACAAGGTGGCGGGCAGCCTCCGCTAGCCGCCTGGCGGCCGCGCCGGGCCGGCCTGGCCGCCTCGCCCCCGCGGCGCCGGCTGCCCGGGCGCGGGGGGTGGCCGTGCGGGGGCCTAGCGGCCGATCCAGCGGATGCGGCAGCTCGTGATGTAGGCCACCTCCTCGGCGGCCTGGGCCAGCGCCTCGGCCTCCGCCTGCTGCGCCTCGCGGTCCCGGTCCGCCTGCCAGGGGAGGTGGAGCTCCACCTCCATGCGCCCCTCCAGGTAGTGCAGATCCAGGCGCTGGATCCGTGCCGCCAGCGGCTGGCCTGCCCAGCGCCGCTGCAGCTGCCGCTCGACCTCGCCGCGGCGCGGCAGGCGGCGGGTGTGCTCGTGCCAGCACGGCGCCTCGTGCTCGACGTGGACCAGGACCTCGATGAGGTCCGGGTTCTGGTCGACCAGGTGCTCGCGGACCGCCTCGGCGATGCGGTGGCCCTCGGAGACGCTCACCCGCGGATTGACGACGACGTGGACGTCGATGAGGGTGTCCTCGGCCATGTGCCGGCTGCGCAGGCCGTGGACGCCCTGGACGCCCTCGAGGCCCCGGATCTGGCGCTCGAGCTCGTGGACCTGGGCCGGGGTCAGGCCGGTGTCGACCAGCTCGCGCAGGGCGTGCCAGAGGAATCGCAGCCCCATGTAGCCGAGCATGGAGGCGACGACGATGGCCCCGACGGCGTCGAGCTGGGGGAAGCCGAGGAAGACGCCGGTGATGCCGACCAGGACGACCACCGAGGAGAGGGCGTCGGAGCGGTGGTGCCAGGCGTTGGCGTGGATGATGTTCGAGCGCACCCGGCGGGCGACGAGGCGGGTGTACTGGTAGAGCGCCTCCTTGGCCAGGATGGAGACGAGGGCGGCGGACAGGGCCAGCCAGCCGGGGATGAGCAATCGCTCGGGCGCGATGAGCAGGCGCTGCGAGGCGTCGTAGATGAAGCCGCTGGCGATCAGCACCAGGGCGGCGCCGACGAAGGCGGTGGCCACCGTCTCGATGCGGCCGTGGCCGTAGGGGTGGTCCTGGTCGGCGCTCCGGCTGCCGTAGGTGGTGGCGAGCAGGACCACGCCGTCGGAGATGAGGTCGCCGAGCGAGTGGGTGCCGTCGGCGATCAGCGCCTGGGAGTTGCCGAGCCAGCCGGCGACGATCTTGCCGGCGCCGAGCAGGAGATTGATGACGGCCCCGACGATGGTCACGCGCTGCTTGGCCCGCAGTTGGCCGCTGTCCTCGGCTGTCGTCTCGACGGTCACGGTATCGCTCCCCCGCCGCGCTGGTGGCATCGTCCCCTTAGCGGAGAGCAGACCGTAACAGCCGCGCCGCGCCAGCAGAAGCGCGGCGCGGCTGCATCGGGCGGCTTGTTGCCGCACACTGAGCGGCATCGACGGCCGCCGCCGGGGCAGTGGCGGCGGCCGCGCCCATGCACCCCAGCAGAGGAGGACCAGCGATGGCCGAGATGCAGCCCATCGGCGTCATCCGTACGCCGCACGTCGAGCGCCGGGATGCGCCGCGCCAGCCGAGCGCCGAGGCGGACGATACCGGCCGGATCGAGGTGGAGCCGGCCCTCAGCGACGGCCTCCGGGATCTCGAGGGCTTCTCCCATATCCTCCTGATCTTCCTCCTCGACCGTAGCGAGGGCTATGAGCTCGAGGTGACGCCTCCCCTCGACGACCGCTCCCACGGGGTCTTCGCCACCCGCTCGCCGCGCCGGCCCAACCCGATCGGGGTCTCCACGGTGCGCCTCGAGGGCATCGAGGGGAACGTCCTGCACGTTCGCGGGCCGGACATGCTCGACGGCACCCCGCTGCTCGATATCAAGCCGTACCACCCGAACCTCGCGCCGGCGGGGCCATTACGCGGCGGATGGATCGACGAGGTCCGGGCAGGGGCCGACCGCGCGGACCGGGACGGCTGCTGCGCCGACGGCGCCTAGCCGCCATGGGTGCTGGCGAGGGTGCCACCGACGGCGAGGCGGCAGCGACCGGCGGGCTCGGCGTGGTGATCACCGGCGGCAGCCGCGGCCTGGGGCTGGCCATGGCGCGGCGTTTCCTGGCTGCCGGCGACACCGTGCTCCTCTGCGCTCGCGACGGGGCGAGGCTGCAGGCGGCGCAGGCGGAGCTGGTCGAGGGCACCGGCGCCGCCGACCGGCTCCACACCCTGGCCTGTGATGTCGCCCGGCCGACGGACGCGGAGCGCCTGGCCGATCTCGCCGCCGCCCGCCTCGGCACCATCCACCGCTGGATCAACAACGCCGGCACGGCCGGCCGCCACAAGCGGCCTTTGGCGGAGTTGGCGGCCGAGGATATCGCCGCCACCTGCGCCACCAACCTGGCCGGCTCCATGCAGCTGTGCGCCGAGGCGGTACGCCGCATGCGGCGCCAGCCCGCTGCGGCGTCGCCGCGCTACCACCTCTTCAATCTCGGCTTCTCCGCCTTCGGGGCCCACTTCTCGCGGACGGCCGTCCCGCACCGGGTGAGCAAGCTGGCGGTGGCGGAGCTCTCGCGGCAGCTGCGCCGGGAGCTGCGCGAGGCCGGTGAGACCGGCATCGGGGTCCACGAGCTGCGCCCCGGGGTGGTGCGCACGGAGCTGCTGCTCGCCGATCTGCCCGAGCGGGCGCGGCCCGTCGTCGACCGGCTGGCCGAGGCGCCGGAGCCGGTGGCCGCGGCCCTGGTGCCGCAGATCCGCGGCGTGACCGGGACGGGGCGGGTGATCCAGTACCGCTCGCAGCTGCGCCTGCTGCTGCGCGGGCTCGCCGCCGTGCCGGCGGCCCGGCGCGGCGGCTGAGGCCGTCGGTAGAGGGCGCAGGCCGCCGCGGCCGGGGTGCCGAGGCGGCCGGGGGGTGGCCTCAGTTCATGTAGGAGACGGTCGTGAGGAAGGCGATGATGAAGACGGCGATACCCACGACGATGGTGACCTTCGTATTGAACTTCATAGCAGTAGCCCCTTGAGCCATCGGATTGCTTGCGGGCTGGACGCTACGTGGGAGTGACATCCCCGGTCAATGCGCCGATGAGGCTCAGTCCGGATTGGTGCGCTCGGCAATCGCCCGCTCGGCCGCCTCCATGACGGCGCTAATGTGCTCGTCCCAGTCGAACGGCACCGCAGGGGCCTCCGTGCCCTCACCACCCTGGGCATCGCGGATCTCCGGCAGGCCCTCGGCATCCTCCTGGGCGCTGACCAGCCGGGTGGCGGCGTCGCAGTCCGTCGCCTGCTGCCGGAGCTCCGCCGCGTCCTGCTCCGGGCAGCGGGTCAGCGTCCGCCAGGCATCCACCAGCGCCTCCCACGGCGTCTCGTGGCTCCGGTCCATCCAGCGGAAGGGCATGCTCGCCTCCCTCGGTGTGTGCGGTCAGGGCCTCAAGCTAGCCCGGTGGCGGCCGTGCTGCCAATAGCCGCACCGGATTGATAACAGTGATACATTTACCCTATTGACGTGTATCAATAGGCGTGGAAACGTATCGCTGGCTTGCCGATCGCGCCCGGGGGTGCCGTCCCCCGGATCGGCAACCATCCGCGAAAAGACGGATCGCTCTCGCTCCAGGTGCCCCGGCGGCCACGGTGCCGCCGGGATCGCGGCCCCTTGGCCCGCGATCGGGAAGCCGGTGCGCAGGCAACGCCTGCAAGTCCGGCGCTGTCCCCGCAACGGTAGGCGAGGCCAGGTGCGGCGGATAGGCCACTGTGCCGTCGGCGTGAGAGCGCCCGGCACGGGAAGGCGCCGCACCAGAAGCCACCACGGCTTGCCTCGCGAGCCCGGAGACCGGCCTGGAGCTACAGCGCCGCACGGCGGGGTATCGTGGGCGGTGGTGCGAGAAGGGTATCCCACCCTGGCCTCGCCAGGGGGGCCCTGTGCTCCTGCCGCCTCCATCCCCGCAGGCAACCGCCACTTGCAAAATGGAGGCGTACGATGCATATCGAACCCGGTATCCTGGCCCAGCCCAAGCTCATCTTCGCCGGCACGGCGTCCGCCGGCGTGCTCGCCTACTACCTCCGCTACCTCGCCCGCCGGCCGGGCGATTGGCTGCGCACGGCCCTGGCCGCGGTCTTCTTCTCGGTCTTCATGCAGGCCTTCCACGCCCCGGTGGGGGCCTCAGAGCTGCACTTCGTCGGGGCCATGCCGATCTACCTGACCCTGGGGCTCCTGCCCACGCTGTTCGGCTTCGCCGTGGGGCTGCTGGTCCAGGGCCTGCTCTTCGCGCCGGGCGACCTGATCCACTGGGCGGTGAACAGCCTGTCCCTGATCCTGCCCCTGCTGCTGGTGCACTACTCGTTCGGGCGGCGCCACCGCGACGACGGCGAGGCCCTGACCTGGGCGCGCATCGTACGCCTGGATGCGATCTTCTACAGCGGCGTCGCCGCCATGGTGGGCTTCTGGCTGGCCGGCACCGAGACGGGGCTGAGCGCCTGGGCGGTCTGGGCGAGCTCCTACGCCGCCATCGTGGTGGTCGAGCCGCTGCTCACCTACGCCCTCATCCGGACGTTGCGCACCCAGAAGGGTCAGCCCCTGGCCCGGTTCCTCGATCTCGGCGGCGTCCGGCTGGCGACCTGACTCCGGCGCTGCCCGCTGCGCGGCCTGGCGGCTCGCCGGTGTGGTAGGATCCGTGCCGCTACCTGGATCTCACGAGCCGCGGGAGGGCTGCATTTGAGGGCACCGGCGGGAGCGGCGTGCGCTGTCCCGGCAGCGGCTAGCCACCGGCTGCCGTACCGGGCGCTTGGCCGCTGGCTGCTCGGTGCGGCCCTGCTCCTCGCGGCGACGGCGGCCCCGGCCGCCTCGCCCGGGGAGGGGGCGGACCCCATCGCACCGGTGATCCTCAGCATCACGGGCCTGCTCTTCTTCGCCCTGCTGGGCCAGGCCCTGGCCCGGGCGCTCGGCCAGCCCGCCGTGCTCGGCGAGCTGCTCATCGGCATCGCCCTGGGCAATGCGCTGTACTTCGCGGGCCTGGACCTGGCCCTGATCCTGCGCGAGGGGCAGGGTGCGCTGGCCCTGGTCACCGAGGCCATGCGCAACGGGGGGTGGGACGGGGCAGCCGGTAGCGCCCTCTCCGCGTCCGAGGCGGAGGCCATCCTCGAGGTCCTGCGGGGCCCGGACGGCGCCATTTACCTGCGTATCCTCCAGACCGTCGACGTCTTCGCCGCCTACGGGCTGATCTTCCTGCTCTTCCTGGTCGGCCTGGGGACCTCGGCCCGGGAGCTATCGCAGACCGGCTGGGACGCCGCGCGGGTGGCGCTGATCGGGATCGCCGCGCCCTTCGCCCTCGGCCTGCTCGCGGTGCGTGTCCTGCAGCCCGAGCTTGGCTGGGAGGTGGCGGTCTTCGTGGCCGCCACGCTCGCCGCGACCTCCATCGGGATCACGGCCCGCGTGCTCACCGACCTCCACCAGGACCACGCCGCCGAGGGCCGCGTCATCCTCGGGGCCGCGGTCCTCGACGACGTCCTCGGCCTCGTCCTGCTGGCGGTGGTGAGCGGGGTGGTGGTGACCGGCGGGATCACGCCGGTCGGCGTCGGCAGGATGCTCGGCCTCTCGGCGCTCTTCTTCGTCGCCGCCTACTATCTGGGCCCGCCGCTGCTGCGCCTCGTCGTCTACCTGGTCCGCCGGCTCGGCCTCCCCGAGGCGAAGCTCTTCGTCGCCTTCCTCTTCACCATGGTCCTCGCCTGGAGCGCCAAGGCGCTGGGGCTGGCCACCATCGTGGGCGCCTTCACGGCGGGGGTCCTGCTCAGCGACAGCTACTTCACCTATTGGCAGGGCCGGGAAGACTCGGACTACACCATCCGGGACCTCATCGCGCCGCTGGAGATGGTGCTGGCGCCGGTGTTCTTCATCTTCATGGGGATCCAGGTCAAGCTCGAGGCCTTCCTCGAGCTGGAGGTCCTACTGCTCGCCCTGGCGCTGACCGCCCTGGGCATGCTCGGCAAGCTGGTGGCGGGGTGGGGCGCACGGCGCGGCTACAAGCGCGTGGCCATCGGCGTGGCCATGATGCCCCGGGGCGAGGTGGGCCTGATCTTCGCCACGGTCGGCAAGGGGCTAGGGGTGGTGCCGGATGCGCTGTTCTCCGCCATCGTCCTGATGGTCGTCCTCACCACGCTCATCACGCCCGTGCTGCTCAAGCGCCTGCTGGGCTCGGAGGCCAGCCCGGCCCACCACGATTGAGCGCGCCGCCGAGCCCTTTACCATCGGGGCCCCTTTCCCGCGAGCCGTACAGGAGGGTACCGATGCCGGTGCCGTGGCTGGATGTCTTCTTCTGGGCGCTGGTGGCGACCACCAGCCTCTACGTGGCGATGGCCGTGTTCACCTCCCGGCAGCGCTTCCCCCGCCCGGCCTACATGGCCACCGGGATGCTGGCGGGCTTCGGCTACGTCGGCCCGCGCGTGCTCATCCCCTTCCTGCCGCAGCCGGGGCTGGGGCTGCCGGACGGCGTGGCCCTGATCGCCGGCGGCCTCGTCCTGGCCGCGGGGGTGGGGATCGTGGCGCGGGTCCTGGCGCGCCTGCGCGCCGCCGGGCAGGGCGGCGAGGGCCCCGGCCCCATGCTGGACGATGGGCTCTTCGGCGTGGTCCGGCACCCGATGTACCTCGGCGATGTGCTCTGGCCGCTGGGCCTGGGCCTGATGCTGGATGCCGCCTACGCGGTGGCGCTGGTGCCGCTGTGGTGGCTGCTGCGGGCGTGCCTGACGTTCCTCGAGGAGGAGCGGCTCATCGACAAGCACGGCGAGGCGTACCGGGCCTACCAGGCCCGGGTGCCCCACCGCGTGCTGCCGCTGCCCGGGCGGCGGGCCGGGTAGGCGTCACTCGGCCGGCGCCGCCCGGCGCCCGCCCCGGAGCCAGTCCGTGAGCCGGCGGATGAGGACGTAGAACAGCGGCACGAAGAAGATCGCCAGGAAGGTGGCCGAGACCATGCCGCCGAGCACCGCGGTCCCGATCGCCCGCTGGCTGCCGGCGCCCGCGCCGGTGCTCAGCGCCAGGGGAACCACGCCCATGCTGAACGCCAGGGAGGTCATCAGGATCGGCCGCAGCCGGATGCGCACCGCCTCCAGCGTGGCCTGGATGAGCGTCCGCCCCTGCTGCTCAAGGTCGCGGGCGAACTCCACGATCAGGATGGCGTTCTTGGCGGTCAGCCCCATGGTGGTCAGCATCCCCACCTGGAAGAAGACGTTGTTGGGCAGCTCGCGCAGCAGCGCCGCCGCCACGGCGCCGAGAACGCCCAGCGGTACGGCGAGGAGCACGGCGAATGGGATCGTCCAGCTCTCGTAGAGGGCCGCCAGGGCCAGGAAGACGACGGTCAGCGACAGGGCGTAGAGCAGCGGCGCCTGGGAGCCCGACGCCTGCTCCTGGTAGGAGATGCCGGACCAGGCGTGGTCGATGCCCGGGGGGAGCTCGTCGATGATGCGCTCGACCTCCGCCATGGCCTCGCCGGTGCTGTAGCCGGGGGCCGCCTCGCCGCGGACGTTGCGTGACGGGACGCCGTTGAAGCGCTCCAGCCGGGGCGAGCCGTAGCCCCACTCGCCGTGGCTCACCTCGGTCAGCGGGACCATGCGGCCCTGGTCATTGCGCACGTACCACGCCCGGAAGTCGCCGGGGAGCATGCGGTCGGGCGCCTGCCCCTGCATGTAGACGCGCTTGAGCCGGCCCTCGTGGAGGAAGTCGTTGATGTAGCCCGACCCCCAGGCCACGGAGAGCAGCCGGTTGATGGCGGTCAGCGGCACGCCGAGGGCCTCGGCCTTCGCCTCGTCGACCGTTAGCTCGTAGCGCGGCTTGTCCTGGAGCCCGTTGGGCCGGACGCGGGCGAGGGCGGGGCTCTGCGCCGCCATCTTCAGGAACTGCCCCTGGGCCTGCATGAGGCGCTCGTGGCCGAGATTGCCGCGGTCCTGCAGGTGCAGGTCGAAGCCCGTGGCGTTGCCGAGCGCCGGGATCGGGGGCAGGTTGAAGGCCACCACCCGCCCATCGCGGACGAGGCCGGCGAGGTCGCGGTTGGCGCGGCCGATCAGCGCCTGGGCGTGCTGGGTCCGGCCCTGGCGCTCGGCCCACGGCTCGAGGTTGATGAAGGCGATGCCGACGTTCTGGGCCCGGCCGGTGAAGCTGAAGCCGGCCACGGAGAAGACGCCGTTCACCATCTCCTGGTCGAGGAAGTAGCCCTCCACCTGGTCGATGACATCCAGGGTGCGGGCCTGGCTGGCCTCGGGGGGCAGCTGGATCTGGGTGATGACCACGCCCTGATCCTCCTCGGGGAGGAACGCCTCGGGCAGCCGCGTGAACAGGGCGGCGAGCACCGCGACGAGGGCCACGAAGGCGAGGGCGTAGGGCACCCAGCGCCGCGTGATGTGCGCCACGGCGGCCACGTAGCCGCGGGTGGCCCCCCGGACGAGGGCGTTGAACCAGCCGAACAGGAGCCGCTGCAGCCGGCCCTGGCCCGCATCGGGCTTGAGGAGGCTGGCGCACAGGGTGGGGCTGAGGATCAGCGCCACCAGCACCGACAGCGCCATGGCCGTGACGATGGTGATGGAGAACTGCCGGTAGATCGCCCCCGTCGAGCCGGGGAAGAAGGCCATGGGCACGAACACGGCGGACAGGACGACGCCGATGCCCACCAGGGCGCCGGTGATCTGGCGCATGGAGCGGCGGGTGGCCTCGAAGGGGCCGACCCCCTCCTCGGCCATGATGCGCTCGACGTTCTCGACGACGACGATGGCGTCGTCGACCAGCAGCCCGATGGCGAGGACCATGCCGAACATGGTCAGCATGTTGATGGAGAACCCCGTGGCCGCCATGACGCCGAAGGTGCCGAGCAGCACCACGGGGATGGCGAGCGTGGGGATGAGGGTCGCCCGCCAGCTCTGCAGGAAGAGGACCATGACCAGGACCACGAGGAAGATGGCCTCGACGAGCGTGTGGCCCACCTGATCGATGGAGGCCTCGACGAAGGGGGCGGTGGAGTACGGGTAGCGCACCTCCACCCCCTCCGGGAAGTAGGGCGCCAGCTCCTCGAGCCGCTCCCGGACGCGCTCCGCTGTCGCCAGGGCGTTGGCGTCCGGGGCGAGGTTGAGCCCCATGCCGGCGGCGGGCTGGTCGTTGTAGAAGGTCTGGATGGCCTGGGACTCGCCGCCGAGCCGTACCTCGGCGACATCGCCGAGGCGCACCTGGCTGCCGTCGTCCGCCGTCTTGAGCAGGATGTCGCGGAAGGCCTGGGGCGTCTCGAGCATCCCGCGGGCGGAGACCGTCGCGTTGAGCTGCTGGCCCTCGACGGCCGGCTGCTCGCCGAGGGCGCCCGCCGTGACCACCGTGTTCTGCGCCTCGAGGGCCTGGCGGATGTCGCCCACCGTGAGGGCGTACTCGGTCAGCGCCGCCGGGTCCAGCCAGATGCGCATGGCGTACTGCGAGCCGAACAGCTGGGTGTTGCCCACCCCCTGGACGCGCCCGATGGGCTCCTGGACCTCGGAGGCGATGAAGTCGGCCAGGTCCTCCTTGGCCATGCTGCCGTCGGTGGAGATGAAGGAGGTCACCATGAGGAAGCTGGTGTTCGCCTTGGTCACCTCCACGCCCTGGCGCTGGACCGCGTTCGGCAGCAGCGGCTCGGCCTGCTTGAGCTTGTTCTGGACCTGGACCTGCGCCATGTCCGGGTCGGTCCCGGAGCGGAAGGTCAGGTTGATCTCCGCCTGCCCCGTCGAGCTGGCGGTGGAGTCCATGTAGATCAGGCCCTCCAGGCCCGTCATCTGCTGCTCGATGACCTGGACGACGGTGTTGGAGACCGTCTCCGCCGAGGCGCCCGGGTAGTTGGTCTCCACGGAGATCGCCGGCGGGGCCACCGAGGGGTAGCGCTCGATGGGCAGGAGCTGGATGCTCAAGGCGCCGGTGATCATCACGGCGATGGCGAGCACCCAGGCGAAGACGGGGCGGTTGAGGAAGAATTGGACCATTACTCAGCGCGATCCGGCTTGTTCGGGATGTCCGCCTCGACGGGGCGTACGGGGCTTCCGGGCTGGGCCTGCTGCAGCCCCGAGACGATGACCCGGTCCCCGCTGCTCAGGCCGCCCTCGACGATCCAGAAGGTCCCCTGGGCCCGGCTCACCTCGACGCGGCGCTGCTCGACCTGGTTGTCGTCGTTGACCACCAGGGCCGTCGCCTGCCCCCGGCGGTTGTGGCGGATCCCCTGCTGCGGCACGAGCAGGGCGTCCGGGTCCGTGCCCTCGGTTAGCCGCGCCCGCACGAACATCCCCGGCTTCAGCGTGTGGTCCGGGTTGGGGAAGACCGCCCGCAGGGTGATGGAGCCCGTATCCGGCGCCACGTTCACCCCCGAGAAGGCCAGCTCGCCGGGGTGCTCGTAGGTCTCGCCGCCGTCGAGGAGCAGCTCGACCCGGGCCCCGCCCTCGGCCCCGGACCGCTCCAGCCTGCCCGCGGCGAGGGCCCGCTGGAGCCGGCGCGCCTGCTCGGCGGGGCGCTGGATGTCGACGTAGATGGGGTCGAGCTGGGTGATCTGCGCCAGGGCGCGCTCCTGGTGCGCCGCCACCAGGCTGCCCTCGGTGACGTGGGTCTGGCTGATGCGCCCGGGGATCGGCGCCTCGACGGTAGTGTAGCCGAGCTCGATCTGGGCGGCCGTCAGCGAGGCCCGGGCGCTCCGGACCTGCGCCTTGTTCTGCTCGAGGCGATCCCGGGCGTCGTCGAGCTCGCGCTCGCTGGCCCCGTTGGAGGCGACGAGCTCCTTGAAGCGCTCGACATCCTTGCGGGCGGTATCCACCGTCGCTCTCGCCTCGGCGAGCTGGGCCCGGGCCCGCTCGACCTCGGCCTGGTAGGGCGCCGGATCGATCTGGTAGAGGGGGTCGCCGGCGCTGACCCGGGCGCCCTGCTGGAAGCGCCGCTCCTCCAGGGTCCCGGAGACCTGGGGGCGGACGTCGGCGATGCGGTAGGCGGCGGTCCGGCCGGGCAGCGTCGTGGTGCGCTCCTGCGGGTGGGCCTGGAGGGCCACCACGCCGACCTCCGGCGGCGGCCGCTCGCCGCCGCCTTGGCGATCGGCGTTGTCGTCGGCGCAGCCTGCCAGCAGGAGCGCCGCAGCGGTGAGGAGAGCGGCGCTCGGGCGCCAGGAAAGGCGGAGGTGGGGCATGGTGCTCCTTCCCTAACGGAGTGCGGTCCTGGGACGCAGGGCTCTAGAATACGGAATGATCGTAATCATACGTGCATGTATGTATGATTCCAACAGCTAGCCCCGGGGAGGCCTAGCAGGTGCCCTGGCGCCGTCCTGCACCCCCGCCGGCGCCTAGCCTGGACGCGTCCCGAAGCCAACCGCGAGTGACGGAGCCCATGGCCCGCAAGACCCCCGAGGAGGCCCGCCAGACCTACGACGCCATCCTCGACGCCGCCGAGGTGGTGTTCTGCGAGCAGGGGGTCGCCCGGGCCTCGCTGTGCGACATCGCCAGCGCCGCCGGCGTGACCCGCGGGGCGATCTACGGCCACTTCCGCAACAAGGTCGATGTCTTCAGCCGCATGTACGAGCGTGTCCACCTGCCCATCGAGCGCCTCGTTGAGGCGGGCGCCGACTCGCAGGCCTCGGACCCTCTCGGCCGGCTGAGGGGCCTCCTCGTCAAGGTCCTCCAGGATACGGCCCGCGATCCCCGGCAGCGGCGGGTCCTCGAGATCCTCTACCACAAGTGCGAGATGACCCCGGAGCTGGGGCGCCTGGTGGAGCATCAGCAGGGCTTGCGGGCGCGGGCGATCGACCACACCCGCCGCTACCTGCACAGCGCCGTGGCCTGCGGTCAGCTCCCGGCGGAGACGGATTGCGAGCGTGCCGCCGTCGGGGTGCACGCCTACGTGACAGGGCTCATCGCCAACTGGCTCTTCGATCCGGCGAGCTTCGACCTGAGCGCCGAGGCGGAGCCGCTGGTCGGCTGGTACCTGGCTGCCCTGGAGAAGGGCGACAGCCCGGGTTGACCGCCGGCGCCCAGCACGGCAAACTCTCGGCCGTTGTCAGGGTAGATCCGCAACACTTCCCCGGTAGCTCAGCGGTAGAGCAACTGACTGTTAATCAGTAGGTCGGCGGTTCGAATCCGTCCCGGGGAGCCAATCCTGCCAGGCGGCTACGGCGCCTCCCGCCGGTCCGCCACCCCAGCGAGTCCCGCCAAGATCAAGCCGGTACGCCCCGGCAGCGGTCAGGTGCGCCATAGCGTCGCCGGGCCTCGCGCCACCGGGCGTGTGCTGTGCTACCCTCATCCGGCAGTACATGGCCTATCGGTCGGTCCTGGCCTTCCTCCTGCATCTGTGGGGAGTACCGATCACCCTGGGCCCCAGATGTCCAGGGCAGGCGATAGCGCCATTTTTCTCGCGCAGATCGCTACGCAAAGGGGATGCCGGCATGGAGAACGAAAAAACAGCCCTGGGGATTCAGGAGCATCTGGAAGCCCTCCTGTGCTACGTACTGGGGTGGCTAACGGGCCTGCTCTTCCTGTTGCTCGAGAAAGACAATCAATTTGTCAGGTTCCACGCCATGCAGTCCCTCGTGGTCTTCCTGGGCCTGTCCATCCTGGGCTTTCTGAGCGGCGTGGTCCCGATCATCGGCCCCCTCATCGCCCCCCTGATCCTGCCGGTCTGGCTGGTGCTCTGGGTGCTGCTCATGTTCAAGGCCTACCAGGGTGAGCGGTACAAGCTGCCGTGGATCGGCGATTTCGCGGAGAGGCAAATCTGAGCCGGTACAGCCCGCTCGTGCGTACAGCAGGCCTGATAGGCATCGCGGCGACGGGCGCGAGGGGGTGGCGCGGTGGTGGTGCCGGCCTCAGCGCCGCCGACGGTGGCGCGGCCGTCCTAGATCCCTACGGAGCCACGATAACGCGGTTGCGCCCCAGGGACTTGGCCTCATACAGGGCGTGGTCGGCCCGTTCCTCGAGCTGCTCCACAGACTCCCCCTCCTGGGCCTGCGCCACGCCCAGGCTCAGGGTCACCGGGCCCACCGTCGAGCAAGGAGGCTCCGCGACCGCTTGGCGGATGCGCTCCGCCACCTGCACGGCCCCGTCGCGGTCGGTATGGGTCGCCAGGACCAGGAACTCCTCCCCGCCCCAGCGGCCCCATTGGCCATCGATCGGGCCAGCCGCTGGGTCTATACCTGGAGCGCCAACGCAACAAGTCGCACAAGTCGGCTGTGCGCTTTCTCAAGCGGCTCCACGAGAAGGCCCCGTTTCGGAGTCACACCCTGCTGACAGACAACGACCTGGCTTTCACGGATCGCTTCACCCAGACGGGCCGCCGCGGCGCCCTTCGGGGCGGCATGCCTTCGACCAGCTGTGCGCCCGCTACGGCATCGAGCACCGCCTTACGCCGCCGCGCCGTCCTCAGACCAACGGGCTGGTGGAGCGCTTCAACGGGCGCATCAACGAGATTCTGCGCACGACCCATTTCGACTCGGCCGTTGATCTCGACTCGATGCTCTGGCGCGATCGACAGCTCTACAATTACCACATTCCCCAGCGCGCAATCGGGCATGTCACCCCCGTACGCAAGCTCAAGCAGTGGCACGAGGAGCGGCCCGATTTATTCCGTAAGCTGGTATACGACCAGTCAGGTCTTGACATATACTCATTTCAATACGGATCAACCGGAGTGATACCCTGCTATCGAGGGCTGGTAGATGCGTGCACACGTGCGCAGGTGATCCGAAACTCGATACGTTGCAACCCCTGAGCGGCAACTAAAACAGCCAGATATGTTACTGTATCGGAAGTCTGATCTACCCAATTGAGGGCCGGCTTCTACTGTTCCTGTGCTGATGGTAGGCTACCGGTGGGAGGTGTATTAGAAATGAATCCTGAAAACTTTTTCTTAGCAAAAAGAAAATTCTTCAAAAAAGCGACTATATTTATCTTTCTGCCTTTATCCTTTTTTATTACCTTCGTCCCTTCAATGGCTTTTGCAGAAGAAGAAAGAAAAAAAGAATATATTGATTGTGTTCTTAAATGGGGGACCCGCACTAATACGGGTAGCGCTTCTGAAGCTTTTATGATTGTGGGAAAATTGTGTGGGTATAAATACCTAGGCAGAGAGGTTGATAACCTTTTTTCTCCTTTGAGAGACAACTTTGGGCAACAAAATGAAGAACAATCGCAGAGAAATCAAGAATTAAGAGATCCAGTATTTAATTGACTGAGAACGGAATGACAAACATGCAGGGGGCAGCGTGAAACTCGGTAATAGATACAGCCTCGTCAACGAAGTTGACAATGTCCGGCTCGATGTTATTGACGGCGAGGAACTCATCCAATGCCGGGTGTCGCAGGAGGCACTGGCAGAGATGGCTAGGCAATACCAGCTTGAGACTAATGGCAACGCGCTGAATATAGCGCAAGAGTGCTTCGATTGTCTTACCTGGCTTTGGATGAAAAAGATCCGCCTCGGTACTCGAGAGGAAGATGGGTCAATATTACTGCGCTCGCGCGACATCATTTGCTAGGCCAAACGGCGGCGTTTAGGCAAGAGTTAGTACGGACTATGCCAGGCGTCCTTGATGGGATGAGCCGTGATAGTAATTCGTTGGCAGCAGAAGGTCATTGTGGGTGGATCCAAATAGCAAGGCGGCGCCGGATAGCCTCGAGGATCGAGGGTGGCTCGGATGGCGGCAGCGCCCGTTGCTCGGCGAGTTCCCTCCTGACGCAAGACGGCCACTTCATCCCGTAGCGTCCACAACGCTTCCAGCGTCTCCTGTTGCACGCTGGTCTCAAGAATCGAGCGCAACAGTCTTCGAGAAGGCCTGAAGCTCCTCGGCCATGGCCTCCTCGGGCGTTTTGAAGTCCAGCACCTTGCGGGGCCGCTGGTTGAGGAGCCGAGCGATATCATGGAGCCGGATTTGGCTCGGCTCGCTAAGTGGACTTGACCCGCTTCGGTGGATACCTCGACGGTTGGGCGATCGGAGGTAACCAGGATGAGCCGTCAGGATGATACGAATCAATGTGCCGGCTGGGCTGGGGCGCTCCGCAGCGCCGTCCTGCTAACCGCCCGATGCGAGTACCCTGATGTCCCGGCTCTCCTGTGACCACCAGCGCCGACGGATCCTCCAGATGGCCTCTGCCGCCACGCTCCTGTCCCTGCTCCGCCCCGCCGCCGCGTCCACGCCGGGACGCAGTGAGCCGGGCCCCCGCATCGGCCTGGCCCTCGGCAGTGGCGGCGTCCGCGGCCTGGCCCACCTGTCGGTCTTCGAGGTCCTGGAGGAGCTGGGCGTGCGCCCCTGCTGCATCGCCGGCTCGAGCATCGGGGCCATCATGGGGGCGCTCTACGCCGCGGGGCTCTCCACGGCGCAGATCCGGGCCGCCATCGAGGCGCTGGCGCTCAGGACCGACGAGGGCTGGGCCCGGGCCCTGTTCAAGGGCAACTGGACGCGGTGGCTGCAGTTCTTCCGGCCCTTCGGCGACGACGGCGGGCTGGTGGAGGCCGACGCCTTCATCGAGCACCTCGCCGACCTGGCCGGGGTCCGGCGCTTCGAGGCCCTGGAGATCCCCCTGCAGGTGGTGGCCACGGACTACTGGCAGCGCAGCCCCGCCGTCTTCGATGCCGGCGAGCTCTGGCCCGCCGTGCAGGGGAGCATGGCGGTGCCCGGCCTGTTCAGCCCGGTGAGCCACCAGGAGCGGGTGCTCGTCGACGGCGGCCTGACCAACCCGGTGCCCTACGACATCCTCCCGGACGACTGCGATATCACCATCGCCGTCGACGTCCTCGGTGCCCGCGTCCCCGAGGACGGCGATACGGGCGTTGCCCCGAAGCCCTCCTACCTCGACAACAGCTTCAACACCTTCCAGATCATGCAGTCGGCGATCCTCCAGGAGAAGCTGCGCCGCCAGCAGCCCGACTTCCTGGTCAGCCCCGAGATCCGCAACGTGCAGATGCTCGACTTCCACCGCTTCGAGGAGATCTTCGACCAGGCGCGGCCCGCCGCCGAGCGGCTGCGCGAGGGGCTGCGGGCGCGGCTTGGCGGGGGGTGACGGCGCGCCCGGCGTCGGGCCGCTGCCCTCTGTCATGTACGGCTATAGCTACGGCGACGAGGTGATCAAGGCGCTCGTCCAGTGCCTCGTCAAGGGCGCCGCTCGGCGCCGCAGGCCGAGCGGCCTGACGCCCTCCTGACGCCGCCGTGGCCTCGCGAGCCTCTCGGGCTTCACTTCCCCCCGAAGGGTACACGCACGGTGGCGACGACATTCCGGCCCGGGCTCAGGGCATAGCCCTTGTAGGTATCCAGGAAGCCCCGGTACGCCTCGTCGAGGAGGTTGCGCACCTGGACGTCGACCTTCACGGGCTGCGCCGGCGGCATGCGCCAGCGGAATCCGGCCGACAGGTCCAGCAGGGTATAGGCGTCCGTGGAAGCGGTCCCGAACGGCTTGTCGTCGAACTGCTCGAAGGGCTCGCCGGGAGCGGCCTGCTGGTCGAAGGCGTGCCGGACGCCCAGCCCTACGTACGGGTCGGTTACTCGGCCCCCGAGCTGCGGCTGGTAGGTAATCGAGGCCTGGAGCTTGTTGGCGGGGAGCAGGGGCAGGTTGTCGCCCGTGTCGGTGTTCTCGCCCTCGACAACACTGGCGCTGGCCGCCAGCGCCAGCCAGGGTACCGGCTCGCCCTGGATCTCCAGGTCCAGGCCGGTCAGCACGGCATTCGCCTGATCGTAGCGAAAGATGGGGGCCCCGCCCGCTGTCTGGCTACCGGTGTCGCGCAGGAAGATGTAGTCGTTGATCTCGTTGCGGTACACGGTGGCCGAGGCCTGCAGGCGGGGGGAGCGCCAGCGCAGGGCGAGGTCCGTATCGATGGACTGCTCCGGGTCCAGGTCGGGGTTGCCTCGCTGCTCGGCGGCTACGCCCGCGTGCACGCCTCTGGCGAACAGCTCGAACAGGGTCGGTGCGCGGAAGCCCCGCGCGGCGTTGGCCGCCAGGGTCAGATGCGGGGTGAGCGGATAGGATGCCCCCAGCGATCCGGTAACGACGTTGTAGGTCTCGCCGACGCGGCCCTCGCCCTGGAGGGCCTCGCTCTCCACGCTGGCGGTCTCGTCCTCGTCAGCCGTGACCTCGTGGTAGTCGTAGCGCAGGCCGCCCTGCACGATCCAGGGGCCGAGGCTGCGCTCCTCGTTGATAAACAGGCCGGCCTTGGTCACGTTACCGCCCGGTGAGAGCTGGGTGGTGCCGCGGGATGTCTGCTCCTTGTGCACGACCTCGGCCCCGAGGGTGCCGAGATCGAACCCCAGCCACGGGCCGTGCTCGGCCTCCAGGCGCCCGGTGTACTGGTCGAATTCCACATCGATGGTGCCGTCGAATAGCTCTGCGCGCGGCTTGCCTGCGGCGTTGGCTCGCCGGCGGTTGTTCTGCCACATGAGCTTGGGCTTG